>JAFDZE010000053.1 GCA_018267155.1 Bacteroidota bacterium
TCGGTTATCGCCATGCTCGGTTACCAGACCCCGCAACAGATCCGCTTCACGTACAGCTACGACATCACGGTGAGCATGCTCACCATGAAGAGCGGCGGCGCACACGAGTTGAGTGTGATGTACGAATGGCCCAAGCGCACGCGCAACCGGCGCTGGAGGGCCGTGCCTTGCCCGAAGTTCTGAGGATCGTCCCTATTGGCGTTCGGCTGCACGAGGGTAATTGAAGGGGATCCGGCGCTCGGCTTTCACGTACGTCAGCGAACGCCGAGTGCCAAGCGTCCCCTCCGCCTCCGGCGATCTGATAGCTGCGCATTCGATGAGCGAACATCTCAAAGTCCTCAAAGAAGGCACACTCTACATCCGCTCATCCCTGACGGCCGGAGGCCGGAGAACATGGGGCACTCGGCACAGCCGAGCGCCGGTCGGGGCGGTAATAGTAGGATCCGGCGCTCGGCATTCACGTACGTCAGCGAACGCCGAGTGCCAGTTGGCCCGTCCGCCTCCGGCGGTCTGATAGCTTCGCATTCGATGAGCGAACATCTCAAAGCCCACAAAGAAGGCACGCTGTACTTCTGCACACTTACCGTTGTGGGCTGGGCCGATGTCTTCACCCGAGCTCGCAATGCACAGGTCATTTTGGAGAGCTTAGCGTTCTGCCAAGGGAACAAGGGATTGGAATTGTTCGCGTATTGCCTGATGCCAAGTCATCTTCACCTGATCGCACGCGTGCAGTTGGGCAGGTTATCCGATGTGTTGCGCGACTTCAAGAGCTTCACAGCCAAGCGGCTCTTGGACCTCATCGCGAATGAACCCGGAGAAAGTCGCAAAGAGTGGCTGATGCGCCTCTTCCGAGAGGCTGCCCAAGGGACCAAGCAGAACCAGGATCTGATGTTCTGGCAGAAGTCGATGTACCCGATCGAGATCACCCATCCGGCGATGTACGATCAGAAGGTCGGGTACATCCACAACAATCCGGTGAATGAAGGGTTGGTCACATTACCAGAGCACTACGCATGGAGCAGCGCACACCCGGAAAGTCCGCTGAAGGTGTTCGACCATGATGCTCACTCCTGACGGCCGGAGGCCGGAGAGCATGTGGCACTCGGCACAGCCGAGCGCCGGAAACATGTACCGGCGCTCGGCTTATCAATTTCGTCAGGGGTCTGCCGAGTGCCAAACGGTCGCTCCGCCTCCGGCGGTCTGATGGCCGCGCATGCGAAGAACGTACACCTCAAAGCCCTCAAAGAAGGCACACTCTACTTCCGCACATCCCTGACGGCCGGAGGCTGAAGAGCATGTGGCACTCGGCACAGCCGAGCGCCGGAAACATGTACCGGCGCTCGGCTTATCAATTTCGTCAGGGGTCTGCCGAGTGCCAAGCGTTCCATCCGCCTCCGGCGGTCTGATGGCCGCGCATTCGAAGAGCGCACACCACAAAGCCCTCAAAGAAGGCACGCTCAATTTCCGCACGTCCCTGACGGCCGGAGGCCGGTGAGCATGTGGCACTCGGCACAGCCGAGCGCCGGGGGACCAGCTGGATGTGGGGGCCTATTTCGACCATGAAAAGCTGACCGTAGGCCTGTGGTACCGGGGCATTCCGGCCCTGAAGGCATACCAGCCCGGATACCCGAACGACGAGTCGGTTATCGCCATGCTCGGTTACCAGACCCCGCAACAGATCCGCTTCACGTACAGCTACGACATCACGGTGAGCATGCTCACCATGAAGAGTGGCGGCGCACACGAGTTGAGTGTGATGTACGAATGGCCCAAGCGCACGCGCAACCGGCGCTGGAGGGCCGTGCCTTGCCCGAAGTTCTGATAGCCGGTCCGGATCCTCCCGGTCACATCCGCTCGGGCACCTCGATCCCCAGGCACCACATGGCCTTCTTCGTGGCAGCGGCCACCGCACCGCTCATCGCGAGGCGGAACGCCCGTTTGCCCGGATCCATCTCCTTCAGTACGGGAACAGCCTGATAGAAGGCATTGTACGCTTTCACCGTTTCATAGGTATGATTGGCCAGCGCCGCCGGATCGAGCTTGGCGGCCGCATCGTTGAGCACGCCGGGGAACTGGTGAAGGTGTTTGAGCACCGTACGCTCCTCCGGGAGCAATGCCTCCATGCCCGTGGGCTCGAATGACGATGTACCCTTTGCAACATCCGCCTTCCGCAACAAGGAGCGGATCCGCGCATAGGTGTACTGGATGAACGGCCCGGTATGACCTTGCAGGTCGATGCTGGCCGCGGGATCGAAGAGCATGCGTTTCCGCGGATCCACCTTCAGCAGGAAATACTTCAGTGCGGCCTGGCCGATCATCTCGAACAAGGCGGTCCGCTCCGCATCGTTGAACTCGTCCAGCTTGCTCAACTGCTCACCGGTGCGGCGCGCCTCACCCACCACCTCTTCGATCAGGTCGTCCGCATCCACCACGGTGCCTTCGCGGCTCTTCATCTTGCCGCTGGGCAGGTCCACCATGCCGTAGCTCAGGTGGAACAACTCGCCGGCCCATGGGAAGCCGAGTTTCTTGAGGATGATGAAGAGCGTCTTGAAGTGATAGTCCTGCTCGTTGCCCACCGTATAGATGAGCTGACGGAGATCCGGGTACTCGCGGAAACGCTCAATGGCCGTACCGATGTCCTGCGTCATGTACACACTGGTGCCATCGCGGCGCAGCAACACCTTCTCGTCGAGTCCTTCGGCCGTGTTGTCCACCCACACGGCGCCGTCCTTCTCGTAGAAGACGCCCTTTTTGAGGCCCTCCAGCACGTCGTTCTTGCCGAGGACATAGGTCTGGCTCTCGTAGTAGTTCTTGTCAAAGCCCACACCGATGCGTGCGTACGTTGCGTTGAACCCGTCGTAGACCCAGCCGTTCATGGTGGCCCAGAGGGAACGCACCTCGGGATCGTTGGCCTCCCACTTGCGCAACATGTCCTGGGCTTCGAGCAGGATGGGCGCCTGCTTCTCGGCCTCGTCCTTGGTCTTGCCTTCAGCCACCAGGGCGTCCGTCTGCGCCCGGTACGCCTTATCGAACTCCACGTAGTATTTCCCCACCAGCTTGTCGCCCTTGAGACCGCTGCTGACGGGTGTTTCGCCGTTCCCGAAGCGCTGCCAGGCCAGCATGCTCTTGCAGATGTGGATGCCGCGATCATTGATCACTTGGACCTTCACCACCTCATTACCGGAGGCCTCCAGGATCCTGCTCACGCTCCAGCCCAGGAAGATGTTGCGCAAATGGCCCAGGTGCAGCGGCTTGTTGGTATTGGGGCTGGCATACTCCACCATCACGCGCTTGCCCGTTGGTGCGAGGGCGAGGAGGTCCTGGGTTGCGGCCTCGGCCAGAAAATCGAGCCAGTAGCGATCCGCGATCACGATATTGAGGAAGCCCTTGATCACGTTGAAGCGCTCGACCACCGGGACCTCGGCCACCAGGTGCTCACCGATGGCCGTGGCCACCTGCTCGGGCCCTTTGCCGGTGAGCTTCAAGAACGGGAAGACATTGATCGTGATGTCGCCCTCGAACTCCGGGCGTGTGGGCTGGAAAGCCAGTTGATCCGCACTTGGCGATGCACTGAACCGCCGTTGGAATGCGGCCTGGATCGCAGGTACGAGGATGGCTTGGAGTCTGTCCTGGAACATGGTTGCGCCCCGCCAGCCATGCGGCGAACGGGGCGCAAAGGAACAGGTTCCCGCTGGAAGCGGTGATCAGAGCAGTTCGTTCGCCAGGTTGGCCAATGCGCTGCGTTCCCCTTTCTCCAGGGTGATGTGCGCGAAGAGCGGGTCGCCCTTGGCCTTGTCGATCAGGTAGCTGAGGCCGTTGCTCTCGGCGTCCAAGTAGGGCGTGTCGATCTGGTGCACATCGCCGGTGAAGACGATCTTGGTGTTCTCACCAGCTCGGCTGATCACGGTCTTCACCTCCAGCGGCGTGAGGTTCTGGGCCTCGTCAACGATGAAGAAGATGTTGCTGAGACTGCGGCCACGGATGTAGGCCAGCGGTGCGATGGCGATCTTCTCGTTCTCGAGCATCTCGTCGATGCGCTTGGGCGTGCTGTCGTGCTTCTCGAACGAACCCTTGATGAGTTTGAGGTTGTCCCAGAGTGGTTGCATGTAGGGATCCAGCTTGCTCTGGATATCGCCGGGCAGGTAGCCGATGTCCTTGTTGCTCAGCGGTACCACGGGTCGGGTAACATAGATCTGCCGGTAGTCGCGGCGTTGCTCCAGGGCACAGGCCAGTGCCAGCAGGGTCTTGCCCGTACCGGCCGCCCCCTGCATGGTCACCAGCTTGATCTCCGGATCGAGCAGGGCGGCCATGGCCAGGGTCTGTTCGGCGTTCTTCGGACCGATGCCGAAAACGGAACGTTTCTCCACGCGATTCACCAGGCCGGTGCGCGGGTCGTACTTGCTGAGGATGCTCTTCTTCTTGTGTTTAAGGATGAAGAAGTGGTTACCGGCCGGCTTCTCCAGCCCCATTTCCCCGACCGGCATATGTCCCTGCTCGAAAAGCGTATCGATGAGCGTTTCATCGACCTCATCGAGCACTGTGCGGCCGTTGTACATGGCGTTGCGTACATCGCGCACCTTGCCGGTGAGGTAGTCCTCGCTGGTGATGCTGAGGCTTTTGGCCTTCAGGCGCAGGGCCACGTCCTTGGTCACCAGCACGACCTTCCTGTCCTTGTTCTGTCGTTGCAGCGTCAGGGCGGCGTTCAGGATCTGGTGATCGATCTTGCCATCCTGGAACACCTTGGTGGCGTCCACGCCATTGAGGTCGTGCTTGGCCACCACCTTGAACTTGCCCGTTGTGGAGCCGTTCAACGGGGTCCAGTCCGTGAGCAGGTCGCCTTTGGCGATGCCATCGAGGTGGCGGATGAACTCGCGCGCCTCGAAGTTGATGGTATCATTCCCTTTCTTGAACGTGTCGAGTTCCTCCAGCACTTGTATGGGGATGGCCACGTCGTGCTCCTGGAAGCAGGAGATGGCCGAGTGGTCGTACAGGATGACCGATGTATCCAGCACGAAGATCTTCCGGTCTTTTTTCTTCATCCGATCAAGGAACAGTGTTGCCCAAAAGTGTGGACATGTGGATCCAAGCGCCAGCCCCGACGCACGCACTTTTGAACGATCGATCTTTTGATCGTGCGCTCGGAACGGGCAAGAACCGCGCTATCACTCGCGATCCTGCGATCGCGCGCCTTTTCAACCGCTCGAGCACCAGCGCAGGCGGATCAGCCATGTCCCTCCATGACTAGACCGCACGTCGGCACACCTTCGCCATCATCAGTCCCGTGTATCCGGGCAGGAACACACTCACCGTAAAAACTCCTGTACGGCATGGTCATCGATCGCCGTGGGCCATTGGTGTACCCGGACGACATGCGCTCGGTTCACTCCTCTAACTCGAAGGCGGCCTTCATTTCTTCGATCGCTACCCGACCGATGCCCGCCTTCTTCGCCAGCGGCATCCAGCTGGCTTCCACCCATTTGTTCACGGCCGTGATCGTCGCCCTCGCCTTTCGATGCGGAACACGAAAATAGGGTGCGACGTCCAACGCCAGTTCCATGCTGAGCGCGTTGCTGTGCGCGTCGATGTTCAGGCTCAAACCTGTGCCCTGCGGCTCCGGGTTCATGTCATAGGCGGGCGATAGTTCCCAGCCTTTAGCGCCCAGCAAAAAACCGTGGTTGCGCAAGTGATCGTCGGTGTTGCGCACGCGGATGTTGAAGACGATGCGTTTCCACAATTGCTCCAGATCACGACCGGTGTGCGCACCATGGCGCATCAGGAATTCGGCGATCTCCAGGTAAGAGGCGCCCGCGTGGGCATCGTCGCCATCGGCGCGTTGGAGCATGATCATGGCCGATGCGAAGTGGATGCGTTCGCCTTGGGGCGTACGATCGAAACGTTCGGTGAGGAAGGTGTGCCCCGGTCCGTTGAAGCGTTGGGCCCTTGCCGGAGCGGTGGAGATGCCACAGCGCACGGCGAGCTGATGGGTCACCCACTCCCATGCGCCCTTGTCAAGGTCATCGCTGCGGCTCGGGAACTTGGCGATCCACAGGGCACCACTCGGGTCGATCACACTGGCCTTGGGCCGTGCTCCGCCAAGTGATGAACCGGGCGCGAGGAGCAGGTTCAACCACTTCTCCTGATCGCGACCGGCACCTGTTTCAATTGCGAGGCACGCGGCTTCCAGTTCGCGCAGGCGTGCTATGGGCGGGATGGGTTTGTCACTGTCATCCGCCAGGAAGGCGCCCTGCTCATCCAGCTTGAAACGCAAGGCCCCCATGCGCGACCGGTCATGCACCCCGAGCAAGTAGTCGCTTTCGGCCAGGGCTCGCACGGGCCTTTGCTGCTTTCGTGCGATCAATGCTTCACGGCGCTGCATGAGCATGCGGCCCCAGCGGTCCGGGGCGGTGTCCAGGAACAGGCCGAAGTTGGGCTGGTCTTCCTGGACATACTGCGGGCCGGTGAAGAGCCGCAGCGCGGGATCCAGTGCGAAGCGCCCACCGCCTTTCAGCCAGACCTGATCATAGGAGAAGACGAACACTTCCTTACCGCGCGAACGGGCCACGCGTAACTCACCCATGTGCTGGGGTGCATCCATGCCCGACCAATGGGCGAAGACATGTATGGCGGATGTGGCCATCAGCGGTTCCCGGGTTTGGCGTGCATGCGTGGTGGCGGGTGTGCCTGACCGCGCTGCCGGGGCGCGCGTTTGGGCGTGGTGAGCGCCTGGTCCTGGAGTTTCCGGCCGAGCACATCATCTGCCGCAATTCCCGCCAGGTCCTTTTCCAGGCCGAGCACATGGAGCACCAAGGCATAGTTGAGCAGACTCACCGCCGGGTCGCCACGCTCCACGTGGTAGAGGGTTTGTCGGGCGATGCCCGCGCGTTCGGCCACCTGCACGGTGCTCAGGTGTCGGCGCAGCCGGGCCAAGCGGATGTTGGCACCCAGAACGTCGAGATGGCGGGCCAGGGAGGGCAGCAGGTGTGGCATGGCGGAATGAATGTGCGCTAAAGTAGGCAATATACAGACTATTTGTACAGCATAACGTACATTCGATGAAAATGATCACCTGGTCACAACAGCCTCCCCTCGGATCGGTCAGGGCGCGGGTGCATGGAGCAACAGGCAAAGCACGTTGCCTCGGGGCCTGTACATTCGCGATCCTTTTCACCCGCCATAGCACCAGCCAGGGCGGGACCCCCATGTCCCTCACCGACGAGATCGCACGCCGCCGCACCTTCGCCATCATCAGTCACCCCGATGCGGGCAAGACCACGCTCACGGAGAAATTCCTGCTGTACGGCGGGGCCATCCAGACGGCGGGCGCGGTGAAGAGCAACAAGATCCGCAAGGGGGCCACCAGCGATTTCATGGAGATCGAGCGGCAGCGCGGCATCAGCGTGAGCACCTCGGTGATGACCTTCGACTATGCGGGCAAGCTGATCAACCTGCTGGACACCCCGGGCCACAAGGATTTTGCCGAGGACACCTACCGCACGCTCACGGCCGTGGACAGCGTGGTGCTGGTGGTGGATTGTGTGAAGGGCGTGGAGGCGCAGACCGAGCGCCTGATGGAAGTGTGCCGCATGCGCGATACGCCGGTGATCGTTTTTGTCAACAAGATGGACCTGGAGGGCCGCGACACCTTCGACCTGCTGGACGAACTGGAGGCGAAACTCTCGATCAAGGTGCGGCCGCTGAGTTGGCCCATCGGCATTGGTG
>JAFDZE010000054.1:0-8117 GCA_018267155.1 Bacteroidota bacterium
GTGTCGCGGGTGGTGCCGGGGATGTCGCTCACAATGGCGCGGTCCTCGCGCAGCAGGGCGTTCAGCAGGGTGCTCTTGCCGCTGTTCGGTGCGCCGATGATCGCCACGGGCACACCGCGCTTCATGGCGTTGCCGAAGCGGAAGCTGCGGATCAGGTCCTCGCAGATGGCGATGAGGTCGTTGAGCAGGAGGAGCAATTGATCGCGGCGCGCGAACTCCACGTCCTCCTCGCTGAAGTCCAGCTCCAGCTCGATCAGCGCACAGAAGTCGATGAGCTGCTGGCGCAGGGCCTCGATGCGCTCGCTGTAGCCGCCGCGCAACTGCTGGAGGGCCAGCTTGTGGGCGGCGGCGCTCTGGCTGGCGATCAGGTCGGCCACGGCCTCGGCCTGGCTCAGGTCCAGCTTCCGATTGAGGTAGGCACGTAGGGTGAATTCGCCGGGCCGAGCCAGCCGTGCACCCGCGCTCACCAAGGCTTCCAGCAGGCGCTGAGCGATGTAGGGCGAACCATGTATGCTCAGTTCCACCACATCCTCGCCGGTGTATGAGGCCGGGGCCTTGAACCAGGTGAGCAAGCCTTCATCGATCCCGCCTTCGGCATCCTGGAATCGACCCAGGTACGCCATGCGCGCAAGCACGTTGCCGCTCACGTCCGAGCAGACCCGGGCTATCCGCAACGCATCAGGCCCGCTGAGACGCACCAAGGCGATGCCCCCGGTACCAGCGGGTGTGCTCAGGGCGCAAATGGTGTCCTCTCCGATCACGGTGCAAGTTGGTCACTGCGCCGCTTTCGCCCGTAGCAGGTGCCCGCGCATAGCGTACCAGCCGATGTACAGGTAGAACGGCAGGAGCAGCAGGTAGGCGTTCTGTGATGCGATCACCGAGGCCCCGGGCGACATGGCGGTCCAGACCGGCAGGGCGAGGGCGCCGCCCAGGATGGCCATGATCAGCATGGCCGATCCGGTCCGTAATGCGCCGCCGATGCCGTCCACGGCCAGGGGCCAGATCGCCGGCCACATCAACGCGTTGCCCAACCCGAGCAGCGCCACGCAGATCACGGTGATGGGCAACTCCACCGTGCGGCCGGCGAACGCGTTGAAGTCGTACATCCATACCGTGGCCGTGCTGCCCGGGTCGCTCAGCACGATCCCCGCCACGCATAACAGCGCTACCGCGCACGAGGCCGCGAGGGCCTTCGCCTGGGACAAATACTTGGGAATGGTGATGATCCCCGCGATGTAACCCAGCAGCATGGCCGAAAGCGTCAAGCTGGTGAGCACCTTGGCCGTATCGAGCGGGGTGCCGAGCCGTTCCGCATAGATGGGGATGCTGTCGCCGGCGAGCACCTCGGCCCACACGTACACGAACAGGGCGATGACGCCGAGGATCAGTTGCGGATGCTTCCATACCGATGCGTGCCCGGTGTCCCGCGTCGGCGTGTCCTCCGCGATGGGAGGCAACGGCGTGAGGCGGATGAAGATCGCCGCGGCGATCAACCCCAGGCCCAGCACCGTGTAGGGCATCACGACCAGGGCGGCCCGCTCGTCGAGCAGGGCTCCACGGGCCGGGCCTTCCAAGCTGGCCAGCTCCGTCTTCAATTTATCCGCGTTCACCAGGATCAACGAGCCCAGTACGGGCGGCGCCACGATACCGCCCACCTTGTTGCAGATGCCCATGATGCTGATGCGACGCGCTGCGCTGCTGATGGGGCCTACTACCGTCACGTACGGGTTGCTCGCCGTTTGCAACAGTGCCAGTCCCGTACCGATGGTGAAGAAGCCCGTGAGGAAGATCCCCGCCGATCGGGCTTTCGCAGCGGGAATGAACAGGAAAGCGCCCAGGGCCATGATCAGCAGGCCGAGCACCATGCCGTTCTTCATGCCCGTGCGCCGCAAGACAAGCGCGGAAGGCAGCGCCATCACGAAGTACGAGATGTAGAACGCGAAGGGTACCACCATGGACGCTTCGAAATCGGTCAGTTCGCACGCGATCCGCATGAACGGGATCAACGGACCGTTCAGCCAGGTGACGAACCCGAAGATGAAGAACAGGAATCCGATGATCAGGATAGCGAACGAGGTGTTGCTGCGCATGCCGCCAATCTATCCGCACCGGGGGTGCGGCCCCGTTCCGGTGCGAACGGTTTTCCGCATGCGGTTGTGAAGGAGCCTTTTCGCCCCGCGGCGCTTCCTTCGCACTTTCGCGGCATGGATCCTCGCGCCTCCGCCTTTCTCCGCCTGTTGGACATCATGGACGATCTGCGGGCACAGTGCCCGTGGGACCGCAAACAGACCCTCGAAACACTGCGGCCCCTGACCATCGAGGAGACCTACGAATTGGGTGATGCCATCCTCGAGAACGACCTCGACGAGGTGAAGAAGGAATTGGGCGACCTCCTGCTGCACATCGTCTTCTACGCGAAGATCGGTGCGGAGCGGAACGCATTCAACATCGCTGATGTGATCAATGGCATCTGCGACAAGCTCATCCGGCGGCACCCGCACATCTACGGTGATGTAAAGGTGAAGAACGACGAGGATGTGAAGGCCAATTGGGAGAGGATCAAACTGGCCGAAAAGGCCGTGAATGGTGGGGGTGATGATCCTCAAAGCGTCCTCCAAGGCGTACCACGCGGTCTTCCATCCCTGGTGAAGGCCATCCGCATCCAGGACAAGGCGCGTGGGGTCGGTTTCGACTGGGAACACCGCGATCAGGTCTGGGAGAAGGTGAACGAGGAATTGCGCGAGTTGAAGCAGGAGGTTGATGCTGGTTCGGCGCGGCAGGCCGACGAGTTCGGTGATCTGCTTTTCAGCCTGGTGAATTTCGCCCGGTTCCTCGGTATCGACCCCGATGAGGCCCTTGAACGCACCAACCGGAAGTTCATCCGCCGATTCCGCTATCTGGAAACCGAAAGCGCCAAGGACGGTAAACGGATGGGGGAGATGACGCTGGCCGAGATGGACCTGTACTGGGAGCGGGCCAAGAACCTCTGAGACCGGTCAGCACCGGCCGCGACACAGCGTTAACAGGATGCGCTCCGGGATCGTCGGACCTTCGCGCCGCGAATGACCCGCGCCCGATCCATCCACACCCTGCTCGCCCTTTTGTCGGGCACCGTGGGCCTGGCCCAATGTGGCCCGGTGATCGGTACCTTCCCGTACGACGAAGGTTTTGAGAACGACCCGGCGTGGAGCAGCGGTGGTGTGAACAACGACTGGGCTTGGGGTACCCCGGCGCATCCGGTGATCGATGCGGCCGGCGAGGGGACCAAGGCCTGGTGCGCAGGCGGACTCACCGGCCAGTATTATGAACTCAGCGCGCAGAGCTGGCTCATGAGCCCCTGTTTCGACCTCACTTCACTCAACGCCCCGTGGATCTCCTTCAAGGTGTTCTGGGAGGTCGAGCGCACGTACGACGGTGCCGTGCTGCAGTATACCCTGGATGGGGGATCCTCCTGGCAGAATGTGGGCGCCTACGGTGACCAACCCGATTGCCTCACACAGAATTGGTACAATACGAGCAGCATCACCTATCTGACCACGGCCACCCCCAAGAATGGCTGGAGCGGGCGACAGGGTGTAACCGTGGGCAGTTGTGCGGGCGGGCAGGGGAGTGGGGGCTGGGTGACCGCCTCGCACTGCCTTGCCGGACTGGCCGGACAGCCCCTCGTGCGTTTCCGGTTCCTTTTCGGATCGGGCAGCTATTGCAACAACTACGATGGCTTCGCGGTGGATGCTGTCCACATCGGGGAGGCCGCACCACCACCGTTGGGGATCGATCAGACCTGCTCCGGCCCGCAGCAGGTCGACCTTGTGGCCCAGGGCGGCTGCGGCGGGTCCACCACCTGGGACTTCGGTGATCCCGCTTCCGGAGCCGCGAATACCGCAACGGGCATCGCCGTGACGCACGTGTTCTCCGCTCCGGGCACGTTCACGGTTACCATTTCCCAGGTAACTCCTTGCGGGAACACCATCGCCACCACCGCCACGGTGGACCTGCCCGCTCTGGAATTGCTGACCACCCCCGCGACCTGTGGCCAGGCCAACGGCACCATCACCTCAGCGGTCACCGGGGGCACCGGGCCCCTCAGCTACCTGTGGCAACCCGGTGGCGCCACCACGGCCGACCTCACCGATCTGTCGGCCGGTGAATGGACGCTCACCGCCACCGATCAGTCCGGATGCGCTGTTTCGGCCTCGGCCACCGTGGCCGACAACGGGTCATCACTCGCCGTTTCGGTTTCGCATACCGATGTCACATGCTTTGGACTCAACAATGGAACGGCCATGGCCGCGATCACGGGTAGTACGCCCGCATCGATCCTGTGGTCGCCCTTGGGTGGCGATCAAGCTTCGGCGACCGGTCTTGCCCCCGGGGACTATTCCGTGACCGTTACCGATGCGAACGGCTGTGCCGATACGGAAGGGCTGACCATCCTGGAGCCCGCACCGTTGCTGGTGGAGGTGGATCCGCAGGTTACCGCTTGTCCGGGGACCACCATCACACTGACCGCGCAGACCTCCGGTGGCACGGGGGCGGTGGAGCTGTATTGGATACCTGAAGGTCCGGATGTTTCCCCGGGAGCGGATACCGACTTCCATGTTTCGGCCATCGATGCGAACGGCTGCGTTTCCGATACGGCCATGATCTCCGTGATCGTTCCAGGGGCGATCATTCCCGCGCTCGCGGTGGATGCGCCCTCGGGCTGCGCTCCGCATTGCGTGACGTTGCAGCCGGGGCCGCCGGGCATGACCTACGCGTTCACCTTCGGCGATGGGGAGAGCGGCGCCGATCCCGTGCATTGCTACAACACTCCGGGCCTGTATGATGTTGTCCTCACCGCTACGGATGATGCGGGCTGTTCGGGCACCACGAACTTCGCGGCCCTGCTGGATGTGCTGCCAACGCCGGTGGCCGGCTTTGCGATACCGGGCACGGTGATCATTTCCTCCGGGCCGGAACCGGTGGTCGATGCTTCCTCGGGGGCAACGGCTTGGCGTTGGGAGCTTGACGGTGCGCACGGGGACAGTCTGGCCGCCGCGCCGGTGCTGAGCTTCCCGGAGGTGCGCTGCTATGTGTTGCGACAGGTGGTGACCAATGACCCCGGATGTACCGATACGGCTTGGGCCAACGTGTGCGTGGAGGATGAGTTCGCACTGTACGCGCCGGATGCGTTCACCCCCAACGGCGATGGTCACAACGAGACCTTCGCTGTGGTCACCAGCGTTCGCGAACCCTCGTTCTTCCGATTGCGCGTGTTCGACCGGTGGGGCACCGCGTTGTTCACGTCCACGGATCCGTTCGTGGGCTGGTCCGGCGATGGCACCGCCATCGGGATCTACGCATGGGCCGTGGAACTGCTCGATTCGGAGGGCAAACCCCGCAAGGCGACCGGACATGTGACGCTGCTTCGCTGAACATGGCCCCTCAGACCGCGTCCTGCACGGGCATCAATTCCTTCAGGCCTTGGTACACGCGATGCATGGGCAGGCCCATCACGGTGTAGAAGCTGCCCTCGATCCGCTCCACGGCCGTGTATCCGATCCAATCCTGCACACCGTAGGCCCCCGCTTTGTCCATCGGCCGGTGCGTCCGTACGTAGTAGTCGATCTCGACATCGCTCAGCGCACGGAAACGCACCACGGCGGTGTCGGCGAAGCTCAGGGTGCGCACCGCCGAACGCAGGCAGACGCCGGTGATCACACGATGCTCACGACCGCTGAGCATCCGCAGCATGCGGCGGGCATCCGCCTCATCCTCGGGCTTGTTCAGCAGTTCCGCGTTCACGAGCACTGTGGTATCCGCGGTGATCAGCACCTGATCCGGGGCCAGCGTACCTGCCCACGCATCGGCCTTTTTTCGCGCGAGGTGCTCGGCCACCGCTTCGGCGGCCATGCCCGGTGGTGGCGTTTCGTCCACGTTGATGCCCACGACCTCCAGGGGAAGATCCAGCCCGGCCATCAACTGACGGCGCCGTGGTGAGGCGGATGCCAGGATCAGACGGAGGCTCAGAGGAGGCGTGCAGGGTCCCATATCGTATGGCGCAAGAGAAAGGCGTACAGGATCGCGATGACCATGGCCGCCTTGAGCAAGTGGCTGGCGATGCCGTGCTCGCGACGCGTTGACGCGTTGTAGGTGAATCCCGCCGACAGCAACAGCGGAGTGATCACAGCTATCCCGATATACCAGTAACTCAACCGGTCGTGAAGCAGGGCCATACGGGCGTACAGCACGCACACGAGCAGCAACCCCATGTACGTGAGCGCTACGGCCTTGCCCCAGCGCATGCCCAGAACGATCGGCAGGGTGCGACAGCCCTCGGCGCGGTCGCCCTCCACATCCGCCAGGTCTTTCTGGATCTCGCGCACCAGGGTGGCCAGGAAGGCGAACAGGCCGTAGCCGAGGATCCAGTACCACGGCTCGTTGAAGTCGATCACCACCTTCAGCAGTTCCCCGTTCACGGTGCTGAGCCAGTTGTCTCGGGGGTACGTGCGCGCAAGGGCCGTTACCTCATACAGCCCCACCGTGATGGGCACCAGGGCCGCCAGCACGGCCACCGTGCCATTCCCGATCAGGAATGCGCGTTTCAGCCGGGTGCTGTAGCTCCACAGCGCGATCACGGCGAACGCGGGTATCACCACGAGGCGGAACTGCCCGCTGCGCCATGCGACGAACGCGCCGATCGCGAGGCCCAGCCCGCTGAGGACGAGGTGGCCGGCCATGGCGACACGGCGCTTCACGGTGCGGCCAACGATCACCTGTGCGGGCTTGTTCACCCGATCGATCCGCGTATCGAAGTAGTCGTTGATGACGTTCCCTCCAGCCGCGATGAGCAGTGTGCTCAGCACGAGCAACCAGAAATGCACCCCGGTGAAGGCGTGCATCAGGCGATTGCCGGGGATCTCGGCGATGGTGGTCCCCGTCGGATCGATGCTCGTGCTTTGGATCGCCGCACTGGTGTGGTCCAGCCATGCACCCACGACTCCATAGCGCATGGCGGCCATGGTGAGCGCCATGATCAGCAGGTTGAGCGGTCGGGTGAGCCGGATGAGGTCGATCATGCCTACCAGGTATGCGCGTTCTCGGTGAGCCAGCGCCCGCGTGCTTTCAGGGCCTGCTCCAGCAGGTCGCGCACGCAGCCCATGCCCCCGGGTTTCGGACTGATGTAGCGGGAGATGGCCTTCACCTCTTCGGCCGCATCGGCGGGACAGCACGGCAGGGCCACCCGCGTCATCGCGCGCAGGTCGGGAATGTCGTCGCCCATGTACGCCGTGCGCGACGGATCGAGGCCACTCGCGATCAGCTCGTCCAGTTTCGCACTCTTGTCAGCCACATTGAAGAAGCGATCCTTCACGCCGAGGCGCGCCAGGCATTCCTCCATGCCTTGGGAACGTCCTCCACTCACGATGGCCACCCGCAGGCCCTCCTTCACCGCATGTTGCAGGGCGTAGGAATCCCGGCTGTGGAAACTGCGCACCGGATCGATGCCTGGAAACAGCAGCACGCGATTGTCGGTGAGGACACCATCGGCATCGATCAAGAAATGATCAATGTTCGCGAGTATCTCCTTGTACGTTCTCGAGGCCATCGGCAGGGTGGCCGTACGCCTTCATGATCATGGTGCTGATCAGCGCGTAGGCGCGGCGAAGGTCGGGTTCGCCCTCCAATAACGCGAGATGACCGCGGATGGAACGTACATCGCCACGCCGGGCGGGGCCGGTGAGCGCATGCTCCGGCCCGATGCTGGCCACGTTGGCGGCCGTGTTGCGCCACAGCGGCATCAACAGGTCCGGTGGCAGGTTCTCCTTGCGCAGGATGCGCTGGGCCTCGCGCACCAGGAACACGGGCAGGTTGCTGGTGATCGCGGCGGCCAGGTGCATCCGTTTCCGTTGTTCCAGCGAAAGCTGAAGCACGCTGCCACTGATGGACCGGGCCAGTTTGAGCACCGCGTCCAGTGCTGGTGGCGTACTCCCGTCCACGATGAGCGGTATATCGCCCAGGTCCGTAGGTGCGCCATGGCTCAGGGTCTGCACCGGCCAGAGCACACCCCGGTTCTCATGCGGTGTCAGTACGTCGAGATCGACCGTGCCGGCGGTGTGGATCACGATCCTTCCGGTGGA
>JAFDZE010000054.1:8187-27299 GCA_018267155.1 Bacteroidota bacterium
CCGATCGCCGCCAGCTTCATGGGGTCGCGGCCAGTGATGCTGATGATCGTATGCCCGGCCTTGCGGATCGCGTGGCCGAGGTTGTGGGCCATGCGGCCCGTTCCGATGAGGAGGATGTTCGACATGGTCCCGTCAGTGCGGCATGCTCAATTGGTGGGCGGCAAAGATCGCGACAGGGCCGCGATACGATCTGAACCGGTCCATCTTGGACGCTCGGTCCGTCGGTCCGGACTGGACAGGAAGATCCACCCGTCCCTCCGCGTTCGCTACTTCGGTTCCACGGTGTACAGCATCACCGCGTTCCGTTTGCCTTTCAAGGGCACTTCGCCGATCGGGCGAACGCTCCATGAACCCGCTGGCGGTAACAACACGTCCAGCAGATCCTTGCTGACCAGATTGTCCACCCCGTGGACATTGCACGTTGATTGGATACGTGCGACCGTGTTCACCACATCGCCACTGTATATGGTCTGGCGTTTCACCAGCCCGATCTCTCCCGTGGTCACCTGCCCATAATGCAGGCCGGCCTTGAACACGGGGGAGAATCCGTAGCGCTGGTGGTAATGCGCGGCACGTTTGCGCAGTTTCTCGCGGATCGCGAAGAAGCACTTCAGGCACCGCTGCCCGCGCACCCCCTGGCGCAACGGCCAGCTCACGCTGATCTCATCCCCGACGTACTGGTAAATATCCCCCGCATGGTTGGTCACGGGATCCGTGATGTCGGCGTACACCTCGTTGAGCAATTGGAAATAACGCGTGTCGCCGATCTCCTCAGCGATGGTCGTGCTGCTGCGCATGTCCAGGAACATGAAGATCCGCAACTCCTGGCGTGGCTTGAAATAGCGGCCCAGAAGGAAGCTGCGTGCTCCGGTGCCGAATTGGTCGTTCAGTCTTACCAGGGACATGGTAGCGATGGCCAGGATGCCCCAAAGCAGGAACTCCCCAACGAACCGCCAGCTGATCAACCGGGCCCGGATCGCATCCGCGAAGGTGCCGCCCGCGTTTCCGGCATCGAGCACGGTCGCGAGCACGAGGATCATGGCCACCAAGGCGATCATGAACCCCGAGGCGGTCAGGTAGGCCATGCGGCGCAAGTGGCGACGGAGCAGGAATATGTACACGTTCGCACCGATGAAACCGATCAGGAGGAAACGTCGGAGCTGGTGGTCCATCGTGGCCAGCCGTTCGGGATCGTGGCCGTGATCCTCCAGCGTGTTGCTTTCCCACACCGCGAAAATGAGCCCTGCGGCCAGCCACCACAGGGTGATGCGCAATACGCGCCAGACGCGGCGTTCCACGAAGGAGAAGGTAGCGGGCATGGCGAGCCGCGAAGCTATCCGGCCTGTGATCAGAACAGGTCATCCGACTCTCCTTCCTCCACATCAGCCATGTGCGCATAAAGTGCGACCCAAGCCCATTCACCGCAGGCCACCCTGGTGAGGACCGGACCCCGCCCGCCGGATCCGCAGGGGCAGGAGCACCAGATAGTACCAGCCCACGCACAGCAGCCCGGCAACGAAGAACGGTACGGCCAGGTGGCGGATCCTGTCCGCGTACCAGAACTCGCCGATCATCCACACCCCGTTAGCCGCGATCCAACACACTACGGCGAGGGCATGCAGCAACTCACCGCGATCACTGCGCAGTCGCCAAGCGATCCAGATCGCCATCAGAAAGGTGGGCAGGAACATCGAGATGCCCAGCACTTTCCAGTCCTGCAGCCAGGCCACGTCCTTCGCCAACCAGAGCACGATGTGGAAATTCTCGCCAGCACGAACGGTCAAGGTATTTCTCATGGCATGATGATCGCATTTGTTCACGGGTCGCGAAGGTGCCAAAGGTGGACCGGTGGCGGTGTCTTGGAATAGATTCGCCCCGCCGCCCGCACCTGTAGCCTGAATGGAACGAACAAGGATCCGCCCCCTGTTGGTGCTGTTGTGCATCTGTGTGATCGCAGCCACGGCTGATGCTCAACGGTTTTATGTGAAACTGGGTGGCAAGGTTACCGATCATTTCACCGGCGATCCAATGAAGGGCGTTCTGGTGCGCCTGCTGAAGGCGGGCAAGCAGGAGGCCGAGAAGATCACTCGAGCTGATGGCAGTTATGAGTTCACCCTGGACCGCGGCTGGCGGTACTCCGTCTGGTACAGCAAGCAGGACCGGATCACGAAACACATCGATGTGAACACCGAGGGCATACCGGCGTACCCCGATGTGCCGTTCTACGAGATGGATGTGCAGATGACCATGGTGGAGTGGATCAACGACTTTGATTTCGCGATCTTCGATCAGGCCCTGGGCGAGGCATCGTTCAAACAGAGCGTGCGGAACATGAGTTGGGATCTGGACTACACCGAGAAGATGCGCCCCACACTGGCCAAGACCATGGACGAGTACGAGAAGACCTACCGCGGCTATTACAAGCGGAAGTCCGCCCGACAACCGCCCACAAAGCGCGTGGCCGTGGTGGATTCAGCGGGGACCGTTCCCGTGCGGGAAGAGGACAGGAAGTGAACGACCAGGACGAGCCTTGGCAGGGGAGGCTCCGATCACATGGCGATCCGTGCTGAGGCGCGCTCGGGACCTCGGACTTTCTTGATACGGTAAGCTGGTTTTTGGAGCGGTCGTCCCGGACGATCACGCCACCTTGCGCCGCATTTGGCGCGTGCTCACCAGTTCGTACCGGGTGCCGGGACCGTCGAGCAGGCGCATCTCGCCCTCGAGTTGGCCGGCCAGTGTGTGGATCAGGTCCATGCCCAAGCTGTTGGGCCGGTGGAACCCGTCGCGGCTCTTCAGGCCCACGCCATCGTCGCCGATGAGCATGTGCAGGCCATCGGTCTCGTCGCCGTGCAGGTGGACGGTGATCGTCCCGCTGTCGCGCCCTTTGAACGCGTACTTGAAGCTGTTGCTGATCACCTCATTGATGAGCAATCCCAGTGGCACCAATGCGTCCACACTCAGGGTCTTCACGGTGATATTGATGTCCATCCGCAGGGAAACGTTCACCGAGTACGCATGCACCAGATCGCGAACGAGATGGTCCAGGTAGCGGTCGACCGGAATGTTGGCCATGTCCTTGGTCAGGTAGGTCTGCTCGTGCACCAGGGCCATAGCGCTCACCCGGGTGATGCATTCGTTGAAGAGTTCGCGGGTGCGCTCGTCCGATACTTGATCCTGTTGAAATCGGATCAAACTCTTCACGATCTGGAGGTTGTTCTTCACCCGATGATGGATCTCTTTGATCATCACCTCCTTCTCCTCTTTGCTGAGCATCGTCTCCCGCAGTTCGCGGTTGGTGGCCTCCAGGTCGCGCTTGGCAACCTGCACTTGTTCGCTGCGCGCACGGGCCTCCACCAGCAGACGACGGTTCATGCCCACCAGCAGTGCGAAGACCACGGCGAACATGCACGCCAGGATCAGGATCATCTGCGCCTCGTCCCAGCGGCGGCTCAAGGTGGCGGTCTGTTCGCCCAGTCCCTGCTCATGCACGCTTCGTGCCGTCCGGTCCACGTTCTTCTGGGCCCGTTGCAGCATGATCTGGAACACGGCCTCGGCCATCCGCTGATGTGAGTACCGGGCCGTGTCACCGACCTCCTTCATGTCCTTGTGCAAGGAATCGCACGCCCTCAATTGGATCGCGAGCAGGTCGGGCAGTCCCGCCATGCCGGGTTCGTTGGCGTATCGCAAACTGGTCACTTCGACGCGTTGGCGCGCCAGCTCAAGCGACCGGCCCCAGTTGCTCTGGCCGGTGTTCACGTCCACGCGGTGGGTAAGCGCCAGTTGGTTCAGGTCGCTCTTGATGCCGCTCAAGCCCTCGAGCAGGTCCACTTGCCGACTGATCCGGTCCTGTACCGCGCGTGTGCGCGACATCAGCGCGATGTCCCAAGCGATGAACAGCAGGGCGAGTGAACCGGCAATGAGCGGCCAAACGCGCCAGTTTGAGGCATTCATGGGCATCCGCAACGTGGTGTGCCCATTTCAAACGGCCAAAACCGCGGCAGGTTTCGACCGGCGGGGTTTATTCACCCGCCAGGGTCCGTAGGCGCCCGGCGAACCGGCGGATGGTCTCCCGGATCCGGGCATCGGCCGCGCCACGGATGTCCGCATGTATCCGCCGCGATGAACCCAGACCCATGCCGGGATATCCTTCGTCCGGAGCAGTTCCTTCCAGGATGGGGCCAGCGTGTATGCCACCGCCGATCGCATTCCGGTTGCCCGTATGCCGCAGATCATGCACACGTACGATGCATCGGCCATTATGGGCTTGGATGGTCACCCGGTAGGTGATCGTTCCCATGGTCTCTTCGCGCCCTGTGAGCAATTTGCTCCGGTAGTTCACACGTGCCTGCCCTTCGGCTATGCCGCCCTCCACATCCACCGGCCCCAAGTGCGCTCCGGGCTCTTGTGCGAAACTGACGCCCCATGCATCGGGCAATGCCTGAATGATCTGCGCCTTGTTCATGGCCAGGCTGATCTCTTCAGTCACCACATAGGCCGCGTGCGAGGTGGATCCCGTCGGCGCGGTCTGAGCGGCGATCCCCTGGGCCACAAGTGCGGTAAGAATGACCTGGAACATGCGCACGGCGGGCAAGTTAGTGGGCGAAAAGCGGGGTGGAACGTCGGTCCGGTCCGATGGTGCTGGATGGTGGTGAACGGTGGTGAACTGCAAGGAGTGCGCCAGTTCCGCAGCGATGTCCGGAGGTGGCCAGCTTCGCGTTACGGATGGAACGGACTCCTGCGCCCAAAGCCGGTGGACCTCAACTATCGGGGTTCACGACGGGACCCGATCCCATCGCCGCCCAACGGATCACACCGGGCTGCTACCTTCGCCGCCGCGCCTTCACCGGAAGGATCAGAACAGGTACGTCCGGTCAGGGCAAGGTACAAGCGCGGGAGTAGCTCAGTTGGTAGAGCATCAGCTTCCCAAGCTGAGGGTCGCGGGTTCGAATCCCGTTTCCCGCTCATGAGGCAAGAGGCGGTCCGCGATGATCGCCTCTTGCCGTTCCATCGGGTCGCCACCTGGCCATGGCCGCATCCGGCCATGGCTGGTGGCCCGATCCTATATTGGCCCCCGCACACCACGCTTTGAAGAAGCAGTCGAAAAAGAAGCCTGCCGCCCGCAAGCAGGCCGCCATGGGATCATTGCGCGTGGCCGAATTGTTCGCCGGGGTGGGCGGCTTCCGTATCGGGCTGGAACGGGCGGGCGCTTTCCAGGTGGTCTGGAGCAACCAGTGGGAGCCGGGACGCCGGAAGCAGCACGCCAGCGAGGTGTACACGGCCCGATTCGGTACCGAACATCATGTATGTTCCGATATCGCTACCGTGCCCACCTCCGATATTCCGGACCACGACCTGCTGGTGGGCGGCTTCCCCTGCCAGGACTATTCCGTGGCCAGCACCCTGAAGAACGCCAAAGGCCTGGTGGGCAGGAAGGGCGTGCTGTGGTGGCAGATCCATCGGATCCTTGACCAAAAGAAGCACAAACCCCGCTGGTTGCTGCTGGAGAACGTGGACCGGTTGCTGGGCTCGCCCGCAGGCCAGCGCGGGCGCGATTTCGCCGTGATGCTCGCTTCGTTGAATGCATTGGGGTACACCGTGGAGTGGCGCGTGATCAATGCCGCCGAACATGGCATGCCCCAACGGCGAAGGAGGGTCTTCATCTTCGGTGAGCGCGGCGTCCGAATGCCGGGCCCGCGCTTTGATGCCCACGAATACCTCCTGAAGGAGGGCTTGTTCGCCTGCGCATTCCCGCGTGCGGAAGCCGTGGGTGACATCATCCGTTTCCCCATCGTTAACGACCTGGCCAGATTGAGCCGCTCCTTCAACCAAGGCACCAGCCGATCACCCTTCCAGAATGCCGGATACATGTCCGGTGGTCTGGTTTGGACCATGAGGCTGAAGGCTGTGCCGACCGAGGGCAAAGTGCTGGGTGATGTGCTCGTACCACCCGATCAAGTGGCACCCGCGTACTTCATTCCCAAGCGCGAACTGTCCAAGTGGAAGTACCTCAAAGGCGCCAAGAAGGAGTCGCGTGCCACGGCCAACGGACATCGATACCACTATGCCGAGGGAGCCATGGTCTTCCCCGATGCGTTGGACCGGCCTTCGCGCACCATCGTTACCGGGGAAGGTGGGCCCGGCCCATCGCGTTTCAAGCACGTGGTGCTCGCACCCGATGGTCGCCATCGGCGGCTTACCCCTGTTGAACTGGAGCGGCTGAACATGTTCCCCGATGACCATACGGCCGGTGTACCTGATAACTGGCGCGCCTTTTTCATGGGCAATGCGCTGGTGACCGGCGTTGTGGAGCGCTTGGGTCGCGAACTGGCCCGCAGAGCGGTTGATCGCTGAGCCGGCGCGGTCCGGTCTATTTTCGCGCCGCGTTGGTTCTTCCTGCTTCGGAGAGGTGGCAGAGTGGTCGATCGCGGCGGTCTTGAAAACCGCTTTCCGACTTGTCGGAACGGGGGTTCGAATCCCTCCCTCTCCGCTGATCGCCCGGCGATCGATGTGCTGTCCACACGGGCAGGCGCGCGGTTCTGAACCGTTCGCGCCCCCATCTTCGCCGCATGCGCGTCACCTTCCTCGGTACCGGCACCAGCCAGGGCGTTCCAGTGATCGGTTGCGCGTGCCCTGTTTGCACCAGTCCCGACCCGCGTGACGATCGGTTGCGCGTTTCCGTCCTGGTTGAGACCGGTGGCCGTTCCTTGCTGATCGATGCCGGCCCCGACCTGCGACAACAGCTGCTCCGCGCCGGCGTGAAGGACCTCGATGCCGTTCTGCTCACCCACGAGCATACCGATCACATGTTGGGCATGGACGACCTGCGTCCCATCAGCTTCGCCCACCAGCCGAGCAAAGCCGTGCCCATTTATGCCGATGAGCCTACCCGGCGCGCGGTCCGCCGCGTGTATGACTATGCCTTCGTCGAGCCTAAATATCCCGGCGTTCCGGAATTCGACCTGCGCTCCATCCCGCGGGCGGCCTTCGATGTGGAAGGCATCGAGGTGATCCCGGTGGAAGTGATGCACTTGCGCATGCCTGTGCTCGGCTTCCGCATCGGGGCGTTCGCCTACATCACCGATGCGAAGACCATCGCCCCGCAGGAACTGGACAAATTGCGAGGTGTGGACACCCTGGTGCTGAACGCCCTGCGCGAGCAACCGCATTATTCGCACCTGAACATCGCCGAGGCCATGGCCATCGTGGAGGAAGTGCGACCGCGCCAGGCCTGGTTCACCCACGTGAGCCACCTGATGGGTCCGCATGCCGCCATGAACGCCCGGTTGCCCGCCTACGCACAGTTGGCGCACGATGGCCTGGTGATCGATGTCCCGGACCAGCGGTGACCGACCGCATGACACGCAACTGAGCATTACCGTCCGAAGTGCGCGTCGCGCTCTTCGCGCGTTTCCCACCGACCTTTGCCACCATGACCATCACCACCGCCTACTCCCTCTGGCTGGCTCCCCTCTGTGTGGCGCTTGGTGTGTCGGGTGCCTGGCTCCTGTATCGTCGCAGTACCGAGAACCGGAACTGGCCACGATGGATGCCCTGGTTGCTGGGCGGGGCGCGGGCCTTCGTCATCGCCTTGCTCGCCTTCTTCCTGTTGGAGCCCATGGTGCGGATCCTCGTACGCGAAGTGCGCAAGCCGGTGATCGTGCTCGCACACGACGGTTCCTCCTCTTTGTTGGCCACTGGTGATACCGTTGCGTTGCGCACCGGGTACCACGATGCCCTGAACGGCCTCATGGCCAGGCTGGGCCCCGACTATGATGTGCGGCCCTTCACGTACGGTACCGAAGCGAAGGAAGGGATAGATATTTCGCAACACGATGGCCGAACCGATATAGATCGGCTCTTCCGTGCGGTGTACGACCGCTTCGCTGGGCCCGACCTCGGGGCGGTGATCATCGATGGCGATGGCATCTACAACACGGGCCGCGACCCTCGCCTGTCCGCGGAACGCCTCGGCGTGCCCGTGTACACCATCGCACTCGGCGATACCACGGTACGGCCCGATCTGGTCTTGCGGGATGTGGAACACAACCGGATCACCTACCTCGGGAATGAGTTCCCTGTTTCAGCCCGCGTGGAGGCCCGTCATTTCGGCGGTCGTGCCACACGCGTTTCCATCCTGCGCGATGGGAAAGAACTGGTGGGCAAGGACCTGGCCGTATCCGCCGATCCCATGGTCGTGGATATTCCCTTCCTGATCAAGGCCGATGCACCCGGAACCATGCGGCTCACCGTGCGCGTGGCCGTGCGCGATGGGGAGTCCAATGTGGCCAACAACGAGCGCACCATCCACATCGATGTGCTGGACGACCGGCAACGCATCCTGTTGCTGGCCCTGGCACCGCACCCCGACGTGGCGGCATTGCGCCAGAGCCTCGAGGGGCTGGAGGGTTACCGCACAGAGGTGGCGTATGCCGAGAGCTTTCAAGGGGCCCCTGAAGCGTACGACCTCATCGTGCTTCATCAACTTCCCTCCAGCAAGGCGACCATCCAACCCGTGTTGCACCGTATCGTGGAGAAGCGGATCCCCACGCTGACCATCATCGGGCAGAACACCGACCTGGGCCAGTTGAACGCCTTGGAAACCGGCCTATCCATCACCAATGGACAGCGGATCATGAACGATGCCCAAGCGGCCGTGAATACCGATTTCGCGTTGTTCACGCTCGATCCGGAGGAAGTGCGCGCATATGAACGTTTCCCGCCCTTGCAGGTCCCGATCGGCACGTACACTGCGGGGCGTTCTGCCGAGACCCTGCTCTTCCAGAAAGTGGGTGTTGTGCGCACCGGATACCCGCTCATGGTGATCGATGTGCGCGGCGAACGGCCTGCGGCCACCATCTGTGGCGAAGGACTGTGGCGCTGGCGGCTGGCCGATCAGCAGATGTACGGAGGAACGGAACGGTCCGATCAGCTGGTCCGCAAGACGGCCGCTCTGCTGTCGCTCAAAGAGGACAGGAACCGTTTCCGCGTGCGGCACGCGCCCGAATTCGCCACCAGCGACAAGGTGACCATGCGGGCCGAGTTGTACAACGCCAGCTACGAGCCGGTGAACACCCCCGAGGCCTCCATCACTTTTGCCGACGAGGCCGGGAAGGAGTACAGGTACACATTCAGCCGGAACGGGACCGGTTACACCCTGGAAGCCGGATCGCTACCACCGGGTAGGTACACCTGGAAAGCCGCCACCATCCTGGACAAGGAGACCCTCACGGCAACGGGAAGTTTCCGGGTGAACGAATTGATGGCCGAACGCTTGAGCACCGTGGCCGATCACGCCCTGTGGGAGAATATCTCCGCCCGCACCGGCGGTATCATGGTGCATGCCACCGACCTGGACCGCATCGCCGATACGATCGCCACGGCACGTGCCATCGTCCCGCGTTCATACAGTCACGCGGGCTTCAGCGACCTCATCGGCCTGCGTTGGATCTTTTTCGCCGTGCTCGCCCTGCTCACCTTGGAATGGGCCATGAGGCGGCGCAGCGGGCTGTATTAGACCTCCGTCCCAATTGCCCAGAGGAATGAAAAAGACTTGTCACGGTGAGCCTGCCGACCGCGCCTTTGCGTAGCCGCTACGGCGAAGCAAGGATCGGTTCGACGGGCTCACCGTGACATTCAATAGGAATTACGACGGAGGTCGATTGAACCCCGCCGGTCCGAACGGCGCGACCGACGCGCAACAGGTGGTCCGCAGGGGCCGATCCTTTGCGTAACATCGCTCCCCATGCGCTTTGAAGTGACCACACTGGGCACCGGTGCCGCCCTGCCCGCACGGGGCCGATTTCCCAGCGCGCAACTCTTGAATATCCATGAGCGCTTGCACCTGGTGGATTGCGGGGAAGGTACCCAGGAGCGTCTTCGCCAGGCTGAAGTGAATTTCAACCGCATCGGCACCGTTTTCATCAGTCACATGCACGGGGATCATTACCTCGGCCTCATGGGCCTGCTGAGCACCATGCACCTGAACGGGCGGTTGGACGAATTGCTCGTATACGGCCCCCCCGAACTGCGCGAAGTGATCGATGTGCAGTTGCGTGCATCGCGGACATTCCTGCGCTTTCCCTTGCGGATCCATGTCGCGCCGCATGAGAACGGGACCAAACTGTTCGAGGACCCGTATGTGCAGGTGAGCACCCTGCGACTGGACCACCGGATCCCCACCACGGGCTTCCTGTTCCGCGAGAAGCCGCATCAACGGCGTTTGCGCCAGGAGCGGCTGGTCGATATCCCGCACTATGCGCGAAATGCCGTCAAGTGCGGCGAGGACCTGCATTTGCCCGACGGTACGGTGGTCGCCAATGAGGAGTTGACCTTTGACCCGCTGCCGCCGCGCAGCTACGCCTATTGCTCGGACACGGCCTATGCCCCGGAATTGTTGGATCACATCCGGGGAGTGGACCTGCTGTACCACGAGGCCACCTTCACCGAGGCGATGGCCGGGCGCGCGAGCGAGACCCGGCACAGCACCGCCAAGCAGGCCGCCATGATCGCGCGCGATGCCGTCGTGGGTCGTTTGTTGCTCGGACATTTCAGCTCACGATACAAGAACAGCACGGTTCTGCTCGAAGAGGCTTTGCCGATCTTCCCGCGGACACAACTCTCCAACGAAGGGGAGACCTTCCGGATCGAGCCACACATCCCGGTTCAGCGAACGTGATTTGGAGATCGGCCCCGCGGGATTACATTCGCGGCGTTTAGAATCGTTCTAAACGGATCGATGCCCATCAAACTTCTCCTTGCCGACCAGAGCGAACTTGCGCTCATCGGCCTGCGCAGCATCTTTTCCGCAGTGCCCCGCGTGGAACTGGTGGGCGAGGCGCGCGACCCTATTCAGCTTTCGGCCTTGTTGGTCCGGGTGAAGCCGGATGTGGTCCTGATCGATCATACGGCCAAGGGTTTTGGTCCCGACGCGATCCGCGAGGGGATCCATCGCAGCAAGCGTACCCGGTTCGTCGCGATCACCCACAACCCCTCGAAGATGGCCCTGATGAACGCGCTGCGCGGCGGTGTTCACAGCTATATCAAGAAGGATTGTGGTGTGCAGGAGATCATTGACGCCGTGCTGCAAACGGCCGACGACCAACGGTTCTTCTGCGGCCAGATCATCGAGGCCATTGAACGCTCCGACCTTGACCTGACCAAGGTATCGGACCGATCGCTCAATTGTGACCCGGTGGTCATCACCAAACGCGAAGCGGAGATCATCGGTCTCATCGCCGAGGGGGATTCCTACACCAAGATCGCGGGCCATTTGCACCTGAGTGCCCACACGGTGAAGACCCACCGCAAGAAGATCATGCAGAAACTCGGTGTGAACAGCACGGCCGGCCTGGTGCTGTACGCCGTGAAGAACGGTCTGGTAAGCCCGAACCACTTCCTCTTCAACGCCTGATCGGGGCTTCTACCTTTCGCCCATGGCGTTGGTGGTGGCGGACATCGGTGGCACGTCCTCGCGTTGGGGTGTTGTGCGCGAAGGCCAGGAGCCCTTCATCATCGAGGGACTGCCCGGCTTCAATCCGGCCACGGATCGGTCCGGCCCGTTCGTTGAAGCCATCGGCGCCCGCTTCCGGAGCGAGAACCTGATCCCCGCTGAGTTGTTCGTGTACGCGGCGGGTTGCGGCTCGCCGGACCGTGCAGGCCGAATGTCCGATGCCTTGCGATCCGTGTGGCCCTCGGTGACCCCGGTAGTGGCTACCGACCTCCTGGGTGCCGCGTGCGGTCTGCTCGGTCGGAACACCGGCTTGGTATTGATCCTGGGGACAGGCATGAATTTCGGACGGTACGACGGCGATGTCCTGCACCAGCCACTGCCTTCGCTCGGCTATATCCTGGGCGATGAGGGTAGCGGTGCCGATATCGGCAAACACCTCTTGCGCGAAGCGTTGCGCGGACGGGTCCCGCCGGACGTGATGCGAGCGACCTTTCCCGAAGGACTTGTGTTGTCCGCCGTGATCGAGCGGCTGTACCGTGGCCCGGCCCCACAACGCTGGCTGGCCTCCTTCACGGGCAGGCTGGCCCCCTTGGCGACACATCCGTGGGTTCACGAACTTATTGGTGAACGTTTCCGTGAATTGGCCCGGGTGATCGCCAAGGGGCCCGTGGGCACTCCTGAGCGTGCCGTGCATGCCACAGGGTCGGTGGCCCACGGTTTTGAGGATCTTTTGCGCGAAGCGCTCGCGGGTGAAGGCTTCAGTCCCTTGATCGTACGGCCGTCGCCGCTTCCGGGTCTGCTGCGTTACCATGCGGCCCACCCTCGGCACTGACCAGCGGGCGCGTGCCCAGCACCAGGTCGCGCAAGCGGGCGAACGCCGCGGTGTTGTCCGGCTCGTTCACCGTGTTCAGGACCTGCTTCTGTTCAATGGCGGTCAGGTGCCAGCTCAGGCTGATCTCATCCTCGTCCTCGTGCCGCAGCGCCAAGTCGATCATGTCCACCGGGAAGTCGCACCACCCTTCGGCCTGCTTCATCATCAGGTCGTAGTCCTGGTCCTGGCTCCGCACCAGGTTGTCGTACACGTTGCCCACCGGATCGGACAGGCGTGAAAGCAGCGAGCCACTGATGGGCCGCACCTCCAGTTCGCGTTGCTTGTCCCGCAGGGTCAGCACCACCACCCCGCTTGTATTGGCCGCGATCCACTCGCGGAAGGTGAAGAGGAACATCCCTGAAGTACGGTATCCGTAATTGTCGCGCAGGCCGGCGTCCATCACCCGCATCTTCGGTTCGCTCGGCATGGTGACCACCGGCGTGATGTACGGGAACGTCGCGTTCATGCGCAATGCGGTCACGAGTTTGATCCGCATGGGATCCTGCGCCGCGAAAAGCCTTCGGTATTCGATGCTCTCGGGCTCACTGGCGGTGTGTACCGATCCGGTCCCTGCGATATTGGTGAGGTAGGCGGCCGGTTGCGCGCACATCACCAGTCGGCGCCCGTCGTTCACGATGGCCGGGGAGATCACCAACATCGGCACCTTCGCATCGCGTTCAGCGGCGGCCATGTCCTCCATACGCGCATCCAAGAGTCCTCCGGTCAATTCATTCAGTCGTTGGTCGAAGGCGTGGCCGCGGTCCAGGGTGTAGCTGCGTGTACCATCGTGTACGCGCCGGTATCGCAGGAACATGTCGTTTGTGACGAAGCTGAATCCGAGCGGGTTCAGGATGTCGCTGCCCAAGGCGTCAAGGTGCGATCGGTCATTTGTCCGTTGCGGCCCACCCTTGCGCGCTGCGGCCTCCACCTGCCGGTAATAGGTGGCGCCGATGAGACCGCCGCTGCTGCCGGTGATCAATGCCGTGCGCCGCATGAGGTCGCCTCCCAGCAGACTATCGGCCACTTGCAGGCAGCGGAAGGTCCACACCATGGCGCGCGAACCTCCGCCGCTGGTGTTCACCAGGATCAATTTGGGTTTCCCGTTGGCGTTGGGCAATGCCTGGTTGTTCGCCAACCATTGCTCCAGCGTGCCTTTGAAATGATCCGCATCGGCCCGAGCGGTGGCGGTGTCCGTGGCCATTGCGTGAATGGTGGCCCGATCGTACCGGGCGGCCGGTCCGGCATAGTCCAGCCCAACGGCCTGCGAATCGGCCAGGAAAGAATCCGTGTGCAGGCTCACGACGTTGAGGAGAAGGACGATGCCCAGCAACGCCGCGATGGTCCATCCCTTCAGCCAGCTGTGCAGCGCGCTCAACAACATGAGGGCGATCGTGAACAGCATGAATACGCTGGCCCCGGCGGGTATGGCGAAGAGCGGTGCCTGGCTGAAGGCGCCGAGGGCGATGAAGGTGATCACCAGGACCACGCTGAAAATACTGCCGTTGATGTGGTTCTGCCAAAGCACCGAGCGCAGGATCTCCTTGTCGTAGTGCGCGCTGCTGCGTGCCAGGGCCAGGCGCCATGGGCGCACCAGGTATGTTTCCACCGTCCACTTCCTGGTCCGTTGCTCACGACGCAACCAGCGGGTGGCCTTGCGCAATTCCTGCCGTTGACGGGGCATGGGACGCATCGGCATGATGTCCTCCATGGGCTGTATGGATCCCTGTCGCTCGACGTCGGGCCCAAGCATCTTGTAGAGATCCAGGTTCGTTCGGAAGAAGTAGAGCAGGGCGATGGCCATGAACGATCCGACCCCGGTGATGAAGCCCAACAGGTTGAGCGCCATCGCGCCCACGGGGATCAGCTCCTTGTGGACCTGGAGCCGGGCGGAGTAGAACAGGAATGCCAGCGTGAACAGCCCGGGCAGCAACGCATTGTTGATGCTGAACTTCAGGAAGGGCCGTGAGATGGTGGCCAGGAAGGGAAAGCGGTAGGCGTGCGTGGTGTAACAGTACAGGTTGAAGGCCGTGAAGAAGCCGCCTGCCGCGAATCCCAGGATGCCGAAACTCCAGAAACTGGTACGACCGAAATACTCAGGGACGAGGAAGAGATAGGGCACGCCGTATTTGACGCCCATCACCTGCGCGATGTATCCGAAGAGCACCAGCCACAGCAACAACAGCAGTGGGTTCTTCTTCAGGTGAAGCACGAACAATTGGAAGGGGAAGAAGTAGATGAACCTTCTCCACCGCTGCCGGATCGTGGCCTTCTGCGTCATCGCGCACAAGGTATACGTGCGAGGGCCTGCCGGTGTTGCCTCTCTACACTTACCGGGATCAGGTCTTGGCCAGGGTGATGGCCATCACCTCGGCCTCCATCCGTTCCGCTTCGGCCTTCAGCCGGTCGGCCTTGGCCAGTACGTCCTTCTTCCAGGCCTCATCATCCAGCCCCACGCAGTTGATCCGCACGTTCAGGTAGGCCGCGATGGCTCCGGACCGTGCGCACAGGGCACCCACACCCGCATCGCTCACGCTGGCCTTCAACCCCTTCTCGCACATGGCTTTCATCACCGACATGCTCTCCACGCACAGTTCCAGCGTGCGCAACGGCACCAGAATGGCACCCTTGGTGGCCTCGCGGATGGCGTCCTTGCGCGCGGCTTTCTGCGCTTCGTTCTCCTTGGGCAGTTGCATGGCCGCCAGGATGCCGTCGTAGGCGCGTGTGTCCTCGTCCACCAGGCGCAACAGGTCGCGACGGAACGCCTCGCCCTTTTCGGCCCAGGTGCTGAATTCCTCCCAGCGCTCGTCCCAGCCACGCTTGTGGGCACTGAGGTTGGCCACCATGGTGCCCAATGCGGCACCGAGCGCGCCTACGTACGCCGCTACGCTTCCGCCACCGGGGGCGGGGGTTTCCCGGGCGGTCTCCTCGCTGAAGCGCTCCAGGTCCATGTGCGCCAGTCGGCTGTCCGCTGCGTTGGCCAGCTGGTACTCGATCACGCGCTTCTGCGGGTCGAAAGGAGCGAGGTCGTCCAGTCCGAGGGACTTCACCGCGATCTTGATCTTCTCCCGTTCGGGCAGGCCCAGGCTGCGCTGCTGCCGCCGCAGGAAGAAGTCGGCCGCGTCCAACAAGGCCTGTTTGGGCACCAGGCCCACCAGTTCGCTACCGGTAACGCGGATGCCGCGCTCCTGCGCGCTCTTGCACGCCTCGTCGAAGGCGATGTGCATCGGTGTCACGTCGAGATCGGTCAGGTTGAGCGAGAGCTGCGCCACCCCGTACTCCTCGATGAACCACCCGATGCCCTTCACCGTTTTCAGCTTGCCCGGCACTTGTTTCTCGCTGCCATCGGCCTGCTTCACTTTTCGGCCTGCTTCGCGGATGTCGAAGGCGATGGCATTGGCCCGCCGCGTGCTGGTGGTGTTCAGGTTCACGTTGTAGGCCACCAGCAACTTGCGGGCACCTACGGCCACGGCACCGCTCCGGGCCACGCTCTCATTGAATTCCGCCGGCCCGAAATCCGGTTTCCAGGCGGGATCAACGAGCTTCTTCTTCAACCCTTCGTACTCGCCTGCCCGGTTGTTGGCCAGGTTGCGGCGTTTTTCCTCGGTGGCCGCGTATTCATAGTTGTAAACAGGTATGCCCAATTCCTTCCCGATGCGCTCGCCCAGCTTCCGTGCATAGGGTACCAGTTCTTCCATGGTGATGCCGCTGATGGGCACCAATGGGCACACATCGGTGGCACCGAAGCGCGGGTGCTCACCCTTGTGGCCGCGCATGTCGATGAGTTCCTGGGCCTTCTTCACCAGGCGGAAGGCGGCTTCGCACACGGCTTCGGGCCCGCCCACGAAGGTGATCACGGTCCGGTTGGTGGCCTTGCCCGGATCCACGTCCAGCAGGCGGACGCCTTCAACGGTTTCCGCCGCGGCGGCGATGGCGTCGATCTTGGCACGGTCGCGCCCTTCGCTGATGTTGGGCACGCATTCGATGATCCGGGTCATGGGAGTTGGGGCAGCGCGAGGCTGACGGTATTGTTGATGAGGTGAAGGACCACGGCGGTCCAGATAGAACCGGTGTTCGCTCGGGCATAGCCCAGCAGGACCGCCAGCGGCAGAATGTACAGGGCCAGCAGGTACCAGGGGTACTGCACGTGGATGATGGTGAAGACGCCCGAGGCGATGGCGATGGCCGTGTGCTTGTCCAGCACATGGCGCAAGGAGCCATAGAGCAGGCCGCGCAGGAAGAATTCCTCGAAGATGGCGGGCATGATGGCCGCACCCATGAACAGCAGTGGCTTGTTGCGGGCGCTTGCCAGCACATTCTCCATGAACGAGTTGTCGAACTCAGGCAACAGCAGGGTGATGAGCTCGATCGCGGTGATGACCAGGACGAACAGGCCGATCCACGCGGCCAATGGTTTCAGCGCGGGTGGGCGCAAACCGAGGAAGTTGATGATGCGCTCGCGTTTCCACCACCAGCAGAAGCCCAGCAAGGTGACCAGCCCCAGCAGGCCGGACCACAAGGACACCAGGCTCACGGTATCGCCATCGTCCGTGAGGTCGGTGAGCCTTTCCTGGAAAGCAGGATCATTCAACAACCCCATCGTCAGGCCGCGCCCAGCGAATTCCGGCGAACTCCCTGCCGCATGCCGCACCAGGAAGTACGACTGCGCGCCCATGAATACCAGTAGGACCAGCAGGAAGATGCCGAAGCCGTTGAGGAACTCGGTCAGGGGCGATCGGCCGATGGGGTCAAGCGAGGGCTTCTCCGCTGCGTTCGGGCTTTCCATCGATGATGACGGTGTCGATATGGTCGCTGCCGAAGCTGTAGGGCAGGTAGGCCAGCGAAGGTACTGGCCGGGTGATGATCAAGCTGGCCCGTTTGCCCACCGTGATGCTGCCCAGCTCGTGGGCCAGCCCCATGGCGGCTGCGGCATTGAGTGTGGAGGCATTGATGGCCTCGGCGGGCAGCATGCGCAATTGGATGCAAGCCAGCGAGACCACCAGGTTCATGTTGCCGCTGGGTGTGGAGCCGGGGTTATGATCCGTGGCCAATGCTACCGCACAACCACGATCAATGATCGCACGGGCCGGTGCGTAGGGGATGCGCAGGAAGAAGGAGCAGGAGGGGAGAAGCGTGGGAATGGTCGCGGCGCCGTCCAGCGCGAACAGGTCAGCCTCCTCCATCACCTCCAAGTGGTCCACCGAAAGCGCGCCATGTTTGACCGCTGCCTGAATGGCGCCCAGGCTGGTGAACTGGTTCACGTGGACCTTGCCCGACAGCCCGAAGCGAGCCCCGGCCTCCAGCACACGCTCCATCTCAGCCACGGTGAAGTAGTTCGTTTCGCAGAAGACGTCGATGAAGTCCGCCAGTTTTTCGTCAGCCACGGCAGGCAGCAACTCATCGGTGATCAGGCGCAGGTAGCCCTCGCGATCGTGCTTGTACTCCTCGGGCAGCGCGTGTGCGGCCAGCAGCGTGGTGCGCACCTGTAACGGCAACGCTTCGCCGAGGCGCCGGGCCACGCGCAGCATCTTCAGCTCACTCTCGAAGGAGAGCCCGTAGCCGCTTTTGATCTCCACGGCCACCGTGCCCTGGCGCATCATCTCCCGCAAACGTGCTTCTGCCTGTTGAAAGAGGTCGTCCTCGTCCATGGCCCGCAGCTTCCGTGCGCTGTTGAGGATGCCACCGCCCGCCGCCGCGATGTCCTGGTAGCTGGCTCCCCGGATCTTCATTACGAACTCCTCCTCGCGCGGGGCGGCGAACACCGTGTGCGTATGCGGGTCGCACCACCCGGGCAGCACGTACCGGTCCGTGGCGTCGATCACCTCCAGGCCGTTCCAATCGCTGACGCCTGGCCATTCGGCCATGGTGCCGAAGCTCGTGATACGACCCTCCTCGGCCAGGAGCCAGGCGTCCTCCACTGCAGGCAGATGTCCCATGGCCGCACCCGCCACGCGTTCGACCCCGGCGGGATGCGTACCCACCAGCGCTTTGGCGTTCTTGATCAGCAGGCGGCCCATCAGCAGGCCGCGAAGATCGACTTCGCCGGGCTTCGGCCGAGAACCTCCTGAAGAAGCGATCTTCGCCGCCCATGCGCATCGGCATCGTCTGCTATCCAACCTTCGGCGGCTCGGGCGTGGTGGCTACCGAACTGGGCATCGCCTTGGCCGAAGAGGGCCACGTGGTCCACTTCATCACCTATGACCGCCCGGTGCGACTGCCCCACGTGCATACCAACATCTTCTACCACGAGGTGCGGGTGAGCGATTACCCGCTCTTCGACTACCAACCGTACGAACTGGTCCTCACCAGCAAGTTGGTCGATGTGGTGAAGCACGAGCGGCTTGACCTGTTGCATGTTCACTACGCCATTCCCCACGCCAGTGCCGCGTGGATGGCCCAACGCATCCTCGAAGCCCAAGGCATCCGCATCCCCTTCATCACCACGTTGCACGGTACCGATATCACCTTGGTGGGGCGCGATGAGAGTTTTGAGCCGGTGATCACTTTCGCCATGGAGCACAGCAACGCGGTGACCGCCGTGAGCCGCAGCCTGCGCGACGATACGTACCGCCACTTCCCGTTGAAGCGCGATATCCGGGTGATCCCCAACTTCGTGAACATGGAGCGCTACGCGAACAAGGCCGTGCCCGCGCTGCGTGCGCGGTTCGCGCCGAATGGTGAAATGCTCCTGGTTCACGTAAGCAATTTCCGTCCGGTGAAACGCGTGGAGGACGTCGTGCGCGTGTACCTGAAGGTGCGCGAACGGATCCCGGCGCGCCTGCTCCTGATCGGCGA
>JAFDZE010000054.1:27374-64761 GCA_018267155.1 Bacteroidota bacterium
GACATCGTGCTGATGGGCAAGATGACGGCGCCCGAGGAGGTGATGGCCAACTGCGACCTCTTCGTGCTCACCAGTGAGACCGAGAGTTTCGGCATGGCCGCGCTGGAGGCCATGGCCTGCGGTGTGCCCGTGGTGAGCACCGATTCCGGAGGTACGCCCGAGGTGAACACCCACGGCGTCAGCGGCCTGTTGAGTGCGGTTGGCGATATCGACCACATGGCGGCCAATGCGTTGGAGATACTGAAGAACGAGGAGACCCGACAGCGCTACCGTGCCGGAGCCCTGCGCGAAGCCGCACGCTTCCGCGTGGAGGCCGTTCAGCCGCTGTACGAGGCGCTTTATTCCGAGGTACTCGCAGCAACACCGGTGATGTGATGGAGTTCATCAGCGATCGCGTCAGCGTGGAACAACGGCCGGATGGCCCCAGCGTGGTGATCTCCGCGCGCCTGTCCCGTGCGAAAGAGACATTGCTGGTGTCCTGGGTGCTCGCCTGGTCGGTGTGCGGCATCCTCATCGCCGTGGAGATGGCGAACCTGCCCGCTGGCCGCATGCGCACCTATTTCGTCGTCTTCCTGGTGTTCTGGGCGTGGGTCGCCGTGCGCATCGGCCGGGCCACGCTCTGGCGGCTCAAGGGCTTCGAATTGTGGCGCATCAAGGATGGCCGGCTCACCGTTAAGGACAGCATTCTGGGCTTCGGTCGGGCGAATGACTACTTCGTGGAGAACATCAGCCGCTTCGGTCCATTGGCCATCGACGAGTCCTCGTGGAAGTGGCAGCTCAACGACAGCTTCTGGGTGATGGGCGCCGAACGTATCGGCTTCGAGTGCGCAGGCAAGAAAGTGGCCATTGGCAAAGGCCTCACGCGCGAAGAGGCGGAGCGACTGGTGCGGGTAATGACCAAGGCGCTGACGGCTGCGAGGAAGAAGGCTCAGTAGGACGTGATCCGGAGGGCGTTCCCGCTGATGCGCCTGGTAGGCACGCCATCGATCGTGCTTTCGCGGACCATGCTGCGCGCGGTGGGTGTGCCCAGGGCCTCGGCGATGGAGTTGACGGCCCCGGCAGGCACCCCCGCATCGCGAAGGCGGGCGAGCACCCTGTCGCGTTCGTGCAAGGCGAGGGCAGGGGTGAGCCACTCCGCCAACGCCCTGCGGTTCGCCACGCGCATGGAATTGGTACCGAATCGCGGGTCATCCGCCGCACCCGGAATATCCAGCGCGCGGCATAGGGCGGCGAATTGTGCATCGCTCCCCACAGCCAGCACGATGCGACCGCCATCGGCGCAGGTGAACAACTCGCCGTAGGGTGCGATGTTCGGGTGCAAGGTGCCGATGGGCTTCGCCGTGTGCCCGGCCATCAGTTGGTTGCTGGCCTGATTCACCAGACCGGTAAGGGCGGCCTCCTCAAGCGACACCTCCACATAAGCGCCCTTGCCGGTGCGCTCGCGCTGCCACAGGGCCAGGAGCAGACCTTCCTTGAGTTGATGCGCGGCGATCACATCGATCATGGCCACCGGCAACTTGGCCAGGTGCTGCTCGTCGGTGCCCGTCATGCCGATGTAGCCGGCCTCAGCCTGCAAGACCACATCGTACGCTGGTCGCGTGGGATCACCCGCATAGCCCCGGATGTGCCCGTGCAACAGGCGCGGATTCAAGCTGCGCAAGCGATCGCGGTGCAGACCGAGATTCTCCGCGTCCACGTCCAGGTGGTTGGTGATGAGCACATCGGCCTGGCGCACCAGGTCGTCCAACAGGGTGCGGCCTTCAGGTGTGCGAAGGTCGGTGAGCACATGCTCCTTGCCATGGTTCACGCTGCTGAAGTAGGCGCTTACCGGAGAATCGGGATCCTCCACCGGAAGCTTCCAGGCCCGGGTGACATCGCCGCGGGTACGCACGTTCTCCAGCTTCACCACGCGTGCGCCCAGCTCGGCGAAGAACATCCCCGTGGCCGGGCCGGCCAACACGCCTGCGGTCTCCACCACGAGCAGGCCGGCGAGCGGGGCGTCCGGGGCATTCGTCATCGGAAGGTGCGTCAGGCTGAAGGCGTGTCCAGCGCGGTGAGCAGCCGCCGCATGTCATCGGCCCGGTCGCTGTCCTGCTGCTTCTGGTAGCTGTTCAGCAGGTTGTTCAACAGGCGACGTACCATGTCCGCAGTGCTGCACGGGACGAAGAAGCTCTCCTGCGGAGGCAGGTTCAATTTCTTCAGGAATCCAAGGATCTCGTTCTTGCCGAGAATGTCGCCCTGGCTGAATGTGTTCACGTAGAACAGTACGCCGGGATGGCCCAACAGGCCGGGACTCACTCCGCCGGTGTCCGTCCAGGCCAGCACGAAATGGTTGGGCAGGTTCACTCCACGCAGGGGAAGGCCGAGCTCGCTGGCGATCACCTGGTAAATAATGGACAGGGAGAGCGGATTGCCCTGCTTGCTGTCCAGCACCTCGTTGATGTACGAGTTCTGCGGCGCGTGGTAGTTGCGCTTGTTGCCCTTGAATCCGTGGGCCTGGAAGAAGACATGGTTGAAGACGCGTACCTTCTCGAAGGGAGTGAGCTCATCGTTCAACTCCAGCCAGATGTCCTGCCGCAGGGCCGCCAGTTTGCTGCGCACGCGGTGTTCGTCCAACTCGGGGTAGCGGTAGCGGGCCACGATCAGGGCACCTTCCAGCAGGTCCTGTGTCTCCCCGGCGGCCCACGTCTTCAAGCGCTGGTAGGTGACGTCCAGGTGGATCGTATGCAGGATGTCCTCGATGCGGTTGCGGAACAGGTCGCCCAGATCGTCGGTCTCCCACGCGCGCTCCAAGGCGGCCACGGCCGGTGCTCCCAGTGAAATGATGCGATCGCGCACCTGGGTGTACACGGCGTCGTCCGGGTCGTCGATCAGGTTGATCAGCGCGTGGATCTCGTTGTCGCTCATCGGGCCGCTCAGGGCGAATGTAGCCGGGCGACCGGGCGGGGCACAAGGAGGCCAGTCGGTTTTCCACCGCTCAGATGTGGATCGCGGGGTAGGTTGACCAAGGCCGATCCTTAGCAAGGGGTCGTGCTTTGTTCTGCCGGGCATGGCAACCGGTGCCCATACCTGTCCCGCTTGAAAGTTGTGAACAGACCATGGATCCAGGTACCATTCGGGCCGGGATCGACTACATTAGCACCAATACTCTTGGCATGGGCAAACCAGCAGCACGTATCGGCGATATGCATGTGTGCCCGATGGTGACACCGGGTACACCGCCCATACCGCATGTGGGCGGGCCAGTGACCGGGCCGGGCTGCCCCACGGTGATGATCGGCGGCATGCCCGCCGCTACCATGGGCGACATGTGTACCTGCGTGGGCCCGCCGGACAGCATCATCCTGGGCTCAACTGGCGTGTTCATCGGTGGCAAGCCGGCGGCACGCATGGGCGATATGTGCGCGCATGGGGGCTCGATCGTGGTGGGTATGCCGACGGTGATGATCGGGGAGGTGAGCCCGGGGGGGGTGAGCCCGGTGGCGGTGGCGGTGTCAGCTTTGGCATCGGTGATCCAGAAGGTACTATTGAAGGAGGAGCGGGGTGCTGTGGATGGTATTCGGATCCAAACGGCTGCGATGACTGCTGCGGCGGCGATGGGTACGGCGTTCGTACACAACGCGTGCAACTGCGCGGATTGTTCGACTTGAACAGGGATCCCGTCCGGATCAGCGATAAATGAAGAATTCCCCGCGACTGTTCATTCCCCAGTAGGCCTGATAGGCCCGTGTATAGTCACCGCTCTTACCGGTGTAAGTCGTCAAGGGCAGCCCAAGATCCGTATAGTCCATGGTCAATAATCGCCCGGCCATGTGGATATGCAGCTTCTCCAGTTCAGGTATGCGCCTCAGCATGAATTCATGCTTGAACGAATGTTCCAGCTCGGACCTCAATGCGTTGTATTTCGTTGCAGTTGGCATGTAATAGCGCCGGTCATATGCATCACATCGATAAGCGAACCACTTCATCGCCGCATCGAGGTTTTTAGTGGCCATCGCATAATAATACTGCTCATAAGATCGCATGAAGGCCGAGATCCGTTCCCGGTCCGTCCCATCAATGGGCTCCAGCAGGTGATCGTCATAGTGGGCGAATGGCATCCGGGGAATGGTCACGGGCCGGATGATCGTTCCCACCTTGGCATCCTCAGGGCCCAATTCTACCTTCAATATCGGTATCGTTCGGTCGTGGACCGACGGTGCCAATCCGATGTCCACCCGCATCGAAGCCGAACCCGGGATCTCGCCACCATTGCCCACAAGATCGATCGACAGCATGTTCTCGCCTTCGCGCAACCATTCGTTCACACTGAAATTCGTACTGAGATTGTTGCCACTCTCCATCCGGGCCACGGACACATCGTTCCATCGAATGTCGCATTTGTACCAGGATGCCCCGAGATGCAAGCAGCAGTGGTTCATGGTCGAATGGTCTTTCTCAGGCCCCGAAGATCTCCTTCTCCTTGAACACGGTGAACTGGGCATTCACATATTCCGTCTTTTCCTTCTTGCATTCCGGTGCGAGCAGCGCCTCTGGGACAGGTTGCTGGCAGAGTTCGCTGCCACCGGCCTCTTTGAATATGATGAACTTCAACACCAGTGCATTGTTGTAGAATTTCGGGGGCGTCAACTCATAGGTGCATCCTCCACTGACCTCTCCGTTCGCAGTATACTTTGTGACCGCATCCGTTCGAATATCCGCCTTGATCTCCAACTTGACGCCGATGTCACATTTGAGTTCGGCCTTGTTGCTCTCAGTGATGCTGGCACGATCCGGTCTCGAGTAGGTCTTCCACTGGATCAGCTTCTCGGTTTTCAGTGCGCCTGATGCTCCAATGGTGATCGTCAGTCCCCCGAGATCCTTCCCTTTGGCTACTTCGTTCAGATGTGCCAGGAGCCTTCCCGAAAGCCCACCAAAGGCGCTCAACGCTTGCTTGGTTATATCCCATGTCCAGTCGAGCTCGAACAATTTGCCACCGAGTGAATGTTCCGTGCATTCCCATACCTCCGGTAGTCCAGCACTTCCAGGCCTGGCTTCGAAATAGTTCGACCAGGCATACTCTCCCGACATCGCAAGGGTCAATTCATGCTTGGACAACTCCTGCTTCTTGATGGACCCTGGGGGCATCGCCTTCAGCAAGTTGAAGAACGTATTGACCTTGTACGAACTGTCATGCACGATCCTGATGATCCGGAACGCATCGCTGATCGTGCCAAAAGGCCTGCTGAAGTCGCCACGCCCCAGCCCGTCAAGGGATCGTATCGTTCTCAATGGATTATTCACCTCAAACCGACCGCACGTCACAGTCGACTCGATGGAGATCCTCTCGTCCATCTCCACTGATCTCTTTCCGTCAAATCCCAGGCCGTCCGAATAGGTCAGTTTTCCCTCGAGTTTGTCATCGCCAGCATTGAGTTCGAGGCCGAAAGCGCCGCTCGCGCTGAATTTCAATCCATCCTTGTTGGACGCGGATCCGGTCAATGTGATCTTGAATGACCACTTCCGGTCGGGGAAAATGAGGATCGTGATCTTTTCAGATCGGAACTTGCATGTGTTGATGCATAGGGATCCCTTGCTTGGCGATGGGTGCCAGAGCTCGGTGATCCGTTCCGAGTACGGGTATTTGATCGGAATGGTATTCTCCGCATATGAATTGATGATCGGGTCCGCACCATGAACGAATGCTGCTATCAGCCTATCCTGATGGCGTTCGCAATTCGACTGTGCTATGCCGCTTACACGTAGCAGGTGAGGATTCGGTTTGTTCACACCACCGGAGATGATCTCAAATCCGTATGCGGCTCCGGGAGCGGCTTCGATCCAGTGATCCTTGCCTTCACCAGTTGTCGGGCCCAACTGGATCACGCCATGCTCGCAGGTTACCCCCGGTGGGGTATCTGTTCCAGTGCCACACTCAATACTTGTTGCACCTACTTCCGTGTCAGCGGCGGAATAGTTGATCGTTCCTCGTGGCATCTGTGCTCAGATCTGATCCATTATTTGATCTGGCCGTCAGTGAGCAGAAGCTCCAAGTGGTCCAAACGAGCTGTTTCGTCTGTCTCCGTAGTTATCGCGTCAAGCTCCTTTTTTGGGATATCCGTCCCCGAGGTGATACCGAATTGCTGCCGCATGGCGAGCAGACGCTGCACGCTACGCTCCTTGCGGAAGTTCAGCTCTTTACCGAATTGGATGGTTGATCTGGTGAGATCGTCCAGGTATTCATCACTTCGGGTGGATAGTTCTTCGAAATTCTGGCGAAGGAAGCCTCGACATCGTACCACGAATTCATTCGCAACCAGTTCGCTGATCGCTCGCATCTGATCCTTGTTCACGATAAAGACCTGATCCGATCCTGCCATGGGTTGAATGATCCTTTTCCGTCGGACCTGATGTCTTTGAACCAAAGCTATCGGAATTTTTTGTACGACGTCCTCATCTGCTCGTCCTCTTGTACAATATGAGGCTGTTGGCCGGGGGGGATACCCGATAGTTCGTGTGGATCGTGCATGTTCATGCATGAATGCTGATTCTCAGGCCAAGTCTGGTTCCATGTCGCCCATTGAAACCAGCGGTTTGGACGCGACCGGATGGACGTCAGGGATGGAACCCGGTTCCATGTTGCTTCTACACGGTGAATTTCTGTGGGCGTCACTTGTACCTCTCAAGTGATGACCGATTTCAATGTGGAGTGTACCACAACGGGTGCAATTCGCTCTTTGGGCGACTCGTGCTCGACGGTTGGTTATGCAACCTTTGGATGTAGATGTCTCCCCCTTCTTGTTGAAAACTCCCCCCCCGATCGTTCATAACCCCGTTCCTCGTTCTGTCCGGATCCCGCGCCCCACGCGGCTAATTTCGCTCCCTATAGACAGAACCCGCGCCAGATCGGGGTTGTAGCGTTCGGGAGGAGTGCCAAGAGGACCTGTTCTTGGTGCGAGGGTAAAGGAAGGGCCGCCTTCCACCGCTCACCCTCGCACCTTCTCACCCTCAGACCCTTGCACTCCACCGCACGCACCCGGGCAGGCCACCGCACCGCACCGCCTTCGCATCCAACTTCGGCGGACCAAGCATGAGCACCACCAACTATTCTGAAGAACACATCCGCTCCCTCGATTGGAAGGAGCACATCCGCCTGCGCCCGGGCATGTACATCGGCAAACTGGGCGATGGCAGCAGTTACGACGACGGCATCTACATCCTGCTGAAGGAGGTGCTGGACAATTGCATCGACGAATTCGTGATGGGCCATGGCAAGCGGGTGGAGGTCACCATCGAAGGGCCGCGCGTCACCATCCGTGATTTCGGTCGTGGCGTGCCCTTGGGCAAGGTGATCGACGTGGTGAGCAAGATCAACACCGGCGCCAAGTACGACAGCAAGGCCTTCAAGAAGAGCGTGGGCCTGAACGGTGTGGGTACCAAGGCCGTGAACGCACTGAGCCACTACTTCCGCATCGAGAGCGCGCGCGAGGGCGAACTGAAGATGGCCGAGTTCGACCGCGGGGTCCTGCGCAAGGACAACAAGGTGGTGAGGACCGAGGAGCCCAACGGCACCCGCGTGGTCTTCGAGCCGGATCCGCAGATGTTCCACAATTTCCAGTTCCGCGAGCAGCACATCGAACGTTTGCTGTGGAACTATTGCTACCTGAACACGGGTCTGGCCATCCACTACAACGGTCGGAAGTTCCAGAGCAAGAACGGCCTGCTGGACCTGCTCACCACCAAGATGGACGGCGAACCGCTCTACCCGATCATCCACCTGGTGGGCGACGATATCGAGGTGGCCATGACCCACGCCGAACATTACGGCGAGGAGTACTACAGCTTCGTGAACGGCCAGCACACCACGCAGGGTGGCACCCATCAGGGGGCCTTTCGCGAGGCCGTGGCCAAAACGATCAAGGACTTTTTCAAGAAGGACTGGGAAGCCGGTGATGTGCGTACAGGTATCGTGGCGGCCATCAGCGTGAAGGTGATCGAGCCCGTGTTCGAGAGCCAGACCAAGACCAAGCTCGGTTCGCTGGAGGTGGAACCCGGTGGCCAGAGCATGCGCTCCTTCGTGGGCGACTTCCTCGCCACCAAGCTGGACAACTTCCTGCACAAGAATGCCGAAGTGGTGGCCGCGCTGCAGGAGAAGATCCTCGCCAGCGAGCGCGAGCGCAAGGAACTCAGCGGCATCCGCAAGCTGGCCCGCGAACGCGCCAAGAAGGCCAGCCTGCACAACAAGAAGTTGCGCGACTGCCGCGTACACCTCACCGACCCCAAGAAGGACGAGCGCAAGGACCTCACGACGCTGTTCATCACCGAGGGGGACAGCGCGAGCGGCAGCATCACCAAGAGCCGTAATGTGGAGACCCAAGCCGTGTTCAGCCTCAAGGGCAAGCCGCTCAATTGCTTCGGTCTTACCAAGAAGGTGGTATACGAGAACGAGGAGTTCAACCTTGTGCAGGCCGCGCTCGATATCGAGGACGGCATGGACGGCTTGCGCTACAACCGCATTGTGATCGCGACCGATGCCGATGTGGACGGCATGCACATCCGCCTGCTGATGATCACGTTCTTCCTGCAGTTCTTCCCCGACCTCATCAAGAACGACCATCTGTACATCCTGCAAACACCGCTCTTCCGCGTGCGCGACAAGAAGGAGACCATCTACTGCTACAGCGAGGGCGAACGGGTGGCCGCCCTGAGCAAACTGGGCAAGAACGCCGAGATCACGCGCTTCAAAGGGCTCGGCGAGATCAGCCCCGACGAGTTCAAGCACTTCATCGGGCCTGACATGCGGTTGGAGCCGGTGATGATCACCAAGGACGCCAGTGTACATGAGCTTCTCGCGTTCTACATGGGCAAGAACACGCCCGATCGCCAGAACTTCATCATCGAGAATCTCAAGGTGGAGAAGGACATGGTGAAGGAGGAGACCCCCATCGCCGCCATCGCCCGCAAGCTGAAGGAGAACGAAATGGAGGAGGTGGAGGCCTAGGCCCGAGGGAAGCCATGAGGACACGGAACGGGAACAAGGATGCGAGGGTGCGAGGGTGCGAGGGCATCCCCCCGCACGACCGCACACCTGTGCGCATGGGCGTCCTCGCGTACCTTCTGTTCCTGACGATCCTCTCCACTGCCCAGTCCGCCGGGAAGCTCCGCTTCAGCATCGATCCGCCAACGGGGTATCAATTCGTACTGGATCACAAGTTTCGTATGGCGCAACAGGAGGTGGAACTGTCCGCCGGGCCGCACCACTTCAGCTTCTGGGCACCGCAACGCATGGTCACGGACACCACGCTGATCGTGATGACGAACAGCATCCGCGAGGTGCGGCTGCGTCTGCCTTTCAGCAACGACTTCCGGCTGCACGAGCAGGCCCTGCGCGCCGACAAACGGAAGGTGTGGACCGGTGTGGTACTGCCAGCGGTGCTCACCGCCGGTGCCGTGGGCGCCACCGTGGGCACCTTCATCGGTTACAAACGCGCCCACGACCGCCTGGTGGACGATCGGGCGGCATACACCAACGGGAGCGACCCCGGGGCCTTGGCGTCGTTGAGGTCCGATGTGATCCCCCGCCACAAGGATGAATTCCGGGCCAGGAGCGGGATGTTCCTCGTTACCGCGGGTGTGAGCGCCTTGGTGGCCGCGGGCAGTGCCTGGCTGATCGTGCGCCATGCCGAACGCGACCGCCCGAAGTTCTTCGACAGCGAGAAGGTGAAGTTCGACGGGCTCGTCTGGTTGCCTTCAAGCGAGCAACAGGGCGTGTGGATGGCAGGCTTGCATCTTGATATCCGATGACGATGATGAAACACGCAGCGGGCAGCGGGCAGCAGGCAGCAGGCACTGGACATCGTGCGGTTGACGATGGTTCCCGGCGCATACGGCTGGCCAGGTACTGCCTGCTGCCTGCTGCCTGCTGCCTGCTGCTGGCCTCCTGCTACAAGGACGACCTCGACCCCGCGGCACTCACCAACAATCCCTTCGATCCGGGGTACAACGGACCGGCGATCTTCACGTTCGATACCACGTACGTCGAAGTCCTCACCACTTTCCCGTTGATCCAGCGCCAGGTCTTCCAGTTCCACGTGAACAGCGGTCTGTTCCTGGCCGAGCAAGCGTACAGTGTGCGCGTGCATGACCAGGTCAGCGGTACCACCAGCATGGTGGAACAGCTGCCGGCGGGCAGTGATGTGCTGCGTTATTACCGCTTGGAGTTCACCCACGGCCAGGAGTACTGCATGGGACTGGCCCTTTCCAACAACACCCACGATGGCCGCACCGAAACCGTGTGCGGCTTCCTGCCATGAGCAACGAACACAACGAGATGGTTCCCGATGAGGAGGCCATGAACGGTACGAACGAGGATGGTGCACGTCCCGGTGTGCCCGGGGCCGGTCACAGCGGCCAGTACAGCGTGAGCGGCATGTACCGCGAGTGGTTCCTGGACTACGCCAGCTATGTGATCCTGGAACGTGCCGTGCCCGCCCTGTACGATGGGCTCAAACCTGTGCAACGCCGCATCCTGCACGCCATGGACGATCTGGACGATGGCCGCTACAACAAGGTGGCCAACATCATCGGCCATGCCATGCAGTACCACCCGCACGGTGATGCCAGCATCGGCGATGCATTGGTGCAGTTGGGCCAGAAGGACCTGCTGATCGATTGCCAGGGCAACTGGGGCAATACCCTCACCGGCGATGCCGCTGCCGCACCCCGCTACATCGAGGCTCGCCTCAGCAAGTTCGCCCACGACGTGGTCTTCAACCCCAAGACCACCGATTGGCAACTCAGCTACGACGGCCGGAACAAGGAACCGGTTCACCTCCCGGTGAAGTTCCCGTTGCTGTTGGCACAAGGGGCGGAGGGCATCGCGGTGGGTCTCAGCTGCAAGATCCTGCCGCACAACTTCAACGAACTGATCGATGCCAGCATCGCCGTGCTACGCAAGCGATCCTTCGATCTGGTGCCCGACTTCCCCACGGGTGGACTGGCCGACGCCAGCAACTACAACAACGGCGAGCGGGGTGGTCGCATCCGCTGCCGCGCGCGCATCCGCAAGGAGGACAACAAGACACTGGTGATATCCGAGATCCCCTTCGGGACCACCACCACCAGCCTGATCGAGAGCATCCTGAAAGCCAACGAAAAGGGCAAGATCAAGGTGCGCCACATCGAGGACAATACCGCCGAGAACGCGGAGATCGTCATTCACCTGGCCGCAGGCGTTTCGCCCGATACCACCATCGACGCGCTATTCGCATTTACCGATTGCGAGGTAAGTCTGGCGCCCAATGCCGTGGTCATCGAGAACGACAAGCCGCGTTTCGTGGATGTGAAGGAGTTGCTGCGGATCAGCACCGAGAATACCCTGCGGCTGCTGGAAATGGAGTTGCGGATCCGCAAGGGCGAATTGGAGGAACAGTGGCACTTCGCCTCATTGGAACGGATCTTCATCGAGAAGCGCATTTACCGACGCATTGAGGAGGCTGAGACCTGGGACGAGGTGATCGGCACCATCCACAAAGGCCTCAAGCCGCACATCCAGGACCTGCGCCGATCCGTTACCGATGAGGATGTCGTGAAGCTGACCGAGATCCGCATCAAACGCATCTCCAAGTTCGACAGCTTCAAGGCCGACGAGCACATCCGCCACATCGAGGAGCAACTCGCCCAGGTGATGGCGAAACTCGATGCCATCGTGGACCATGCCGTGGACTGGTTCAAGGAGTTGAAGAAGAAGTACGGTGCGGGTCGCGAGCGGAAGACCGAACTGCGCGCCTTCGACACCATCGTGGCCGCCAAGGTGGCCGTGGCCAACAAGAAACTCTACCTGGACCGCAACGAGGGCTTCATCGGCTGGAGCCTGCGCAACGATGAGTTCGTGGACGAGTGCTCCGAGATCGATGACATCATCGTGTTCCGCCGCAGCGGCCAGATGCTGGTGACCAAGGTGGCCGAGAAGAAGTTCGTGGGCAAGGGCGTCATCCACGTCGGTGTCTTCAAGAAGAACGATGAGCGCACCATCTACCACATGATCTACCAGGACGGGCCCAAGGGCGCGTACTACACCAAGCGGTTCGCCGTTACGGGCATCACCCGCGACAAGGAGTACGACCTGACCGCCGGTTCACCCGGAAGTACGGTAGAATACTTCACATGCAATCCCGATGGGGCGGGCGAGACCGTTCGCGTCACCTTGCGCCCACGTCCCAACCTGCGCAAACCGCAGTCCGATGTTGATTTCGGGCAGATGCTGGTGAAGGGGCGCGGCAGCAAGGGCAACCTGCTCACCCGCTACATGGTACAGAAGATCGTGCAGAAGGACCGGGGCGGCAGTACGCTCGGAGCCATCCCCATCTGGTTCGACGAGACGGTGCGCCGACTGAATGATACCGGACATGGTCGTTACCTCGGCCGTTTCAAGGGCGACGATCGCATCCTGGCCATCACCAAGGCCGGCAGCTACCAGTTCTTCCCATTCGTGCTCAGCACGCACTTCCCCGACGATACGCTCACCGTGGTGAAGTGGAACCCGAAGGATGTGGTCAGCGTGGTCTATTGGGACGGTGAGAAGCAACAGCACAACATCAAGCGTTTCGTCATCGAGGAAGCCTCGCGTGATCCGGTGCGCTTCATTACCGAACATGCCGAGAGCAGGCTCGTGGTGCACAGCTTGGTACCCGATGCCGCGATCCACGTGGCCTACGACAAGCGCAGCGTGAACAAGGAGGACGAGGACGTCAGCCTGGCCCGTGCCATCGGTGTGAAAGGCGTCAAAGCCATCGGCAACCGCCTTACCCCGCACAAGGTGAAGGAGATCACACTCACCACACCCGTCTTCATACCCATGACGCCCGAGATCGAGGAGAAGCAGCAGATGCTCATCACCGATGAGGAGGTGGGCAACCTGGATGCGCCCGAAGAGGAGGGGTTGGAGGAATCGCCGGTGAAGCAGATGAAACGCCGGCAGGACAAGGAGGCGGGATCGGAGCGCTCGCCGGATGACCCCATCATCGGCTATAAGCCGGGCAAACAGATCTCCTTGGGGCTGGATGATTGAGTGGATGACCGACCGGTCCTCATCCGCACCGTTTCATGCGGGAACACGTCCATGTACCGGTGACCGGTCGGGTGATCGCAGAGGGTTCCCGGAGCGGATCTGCTCGTGCAGCGGGATCGGCAACGGATGAACGGATGTCTTCGTCGCTACGCACGGAACGTTCCCAGAAGGCGGGTATCTTCGTAGTGGATGATCGATAGCGTCGAACCATGAGGGATCCCGGCGCCGAACCTCCGGTACGCTGGTGGTGGGTGCTTGCGCTTTACACGCCGGTGCTCGCATTCTATGGTGCGCACTACGCGGCCGGGCTCATCCATCCGGGAATTTCGGCCACCGGTTTCGTCCACTACGACGTGCCGTACACCATGGCGTGTGCCCGGGAGTTCGTGGACAATGGACTTCACGGCCTGCTCTTCACGTTGCCTTCGGGCGTGGAGGCGGATGGCGGGCCGGTGCTGCTGCAACTCCACATGTGGATGCTCGGCCAGGTGTGGCGGTGGTTCCCCATGGATCCAGGACTGCTCTATTTCGCCTTCGGTACCGTTTGCGGCTTGCTGGCCGTGCGCTCGTTCGTCCGGTTGTTCGATGCGGTGGTACCCGTTGAAGGGGCCCGGCGGCGGATCGGGCACGTTCTCTTCCTCTGGGGGGGCGGACTGCTCGCGGTCTCGGGGGAGTTGCTGAACCTGCTCCATGGTCGCCCGATCGATCGAACGTGGACGCACCTCCTGGACCTTGACCCCGCGTACGGCTGGTGGATGATGAACCTGGGCCGATGTCTGATACTCCCCAACGAAGCGTATTACCACCTGCTGTTCTTCTCGGCCGCGCTGGCCTTCGTGCGCGCACGCCATCGCACCGCGTTGATCTGCCTGCTCCTGCTCGCCGCATCCCATCCGTTCGCAGGTGTCGGCGGGCTTGTCGTCTTCTTCACCTGGTCGGTCGTGGAGCGTGTGATCGTGAGGGATCCCGATGCCACGATCAGCGTGCCCATCGTGCTCGCAACCGTGTTCGCCTTGTGTTGTTGGTACTATTTCGCATGGCTCCCGGGACGCCTCGATCCCGCCCTCGCCCAAGCACTGCCTTCCCGATACATCGTGGAGGCACGCTCGATCCTCCCGGCCTATCTGCTTGTGCTGCTTCCCGCCATGGCCCGATTGCGCACCCGGGGCAGGCTACGGGCCTTCCTGTCGCAACGGTCGTCGCGAATGCTGCTCACCATGGCCGTGGTGCAATTCGTACTGGAGAACCATGAGGTCTTCACAAGGCCATACCAGCCCGCCCATTTCACCCGGGGCTACACTTGGGCCGCACTTTTTCTCATCGGCGCACCGTGGTTACTGAACGAGGCGTTGCCGTGGATCGGGCGTCATCGGCCACGGGCCCGGACCGCCATGATGGTGGGATGCCTCATGCTGCTCCTCTCGGACAACCTGGCGTTCTTCGCGTTGAACATCAAGCGCGAACTACGTGCCTCGCCGCCGGGCTTCTGGCTCACCGTGGATCAACGTGGCGTGCTCGACTTCCTCGGGACGCTGCCACGCGACAGCCCTCTGGTCATCACGCAAGAGGAGGATCTGGGATACATGGTCATCGTGTACACGCCATTGCGTGCCTATCGCTCGCACTTCTTTGATGATGTGGATGCGTGGTCGCGGGTGGGGCATCAGGCGGATTACTTCGCGGGCCGGATAACGGATCCACTGCTGGCCGGTCCGCTCATCGTGGTCGCGGTACAGGACAGTGCCACTTTTGTTCCTCCGGGGAACGCGCGATCCCTTTACACGAATGCGGGGTACAGCGTCTTCCGCACGGAATGATCGGTCCCGAGGGCGCCCCTCAGATCCCACAAAGCACCGGGATCCGCGCGTTGTTCATCAGCAGGCGTTCCTTCTCCGCATCAGCGATCCATCGGTATTCATCGCTGGCCTTGGCCATGATGGCGATGATTCCTGCACCGGACTCCTGCGCGTAGCGGATGGTCTGCTCGGCGAAGCCGATGCTGAATACCGTGCTGGGCACGTCCACTTCGCGATGCGGGATCTTCTCGTCCCTGAAGCGGCGGATCATCGCCTGTTTGTTGCGCATCAATTGCTCGCTGGGCGTCTCCCCCGGTCGGATCACTTGGAATACCTGCACCTCGGAATTGAATGCACGGGCCAGCAGGCATGTGGCATCGAGCAGGTGACTGATGTCCGCGTGCCCGGCCACGGGCAACAGGATCCGCTCGGCACCGGGCGCCGGGCTGTCGGCCTGTACCACCAGTGATGGCACGGCCACGTGGCGCACCAATCTCAACATGTCGGCCCCGAACAGCGATTGGCGCAGCCCCTTCGGTCCGTGCGTGCCCGCCACCATGAGGGCGTGGTCCCGTTCCGAACCGTGGATGATGCCCTTCAACGGATCGCCTGTCGGGAATTCCTTCCGTACCTCGACACCGCTCGCGAAACGCTCCGCTTCCGAGGCCACACGTGCTTTCAACTCTGTGAGGTCGCCCCGTCTTTCATCCTTCTCCAACACGTGCAGCAGGGTGATGCTCTGGCCGATGGCCTTGGCGATGGCCCCTCCCCAGCGGAGGGCGTTCTCCGAGGCGGGGGTGAGGTCGGTGGGGCAGAGGATGTCCTTCATTGTGGGTCGCCAAGTTAGGCCGAGTGCCGGTGCTGGTGTTCCACTATTGGCCGGGCCGATGAAAAACCAGCTTCAACCCGTTCCATGCGTCGGGGATCACCAGCAGACCGGGCAGAATGAACGGGAGGTTGGTCCATGGCCAGTCACGGAACGTGATACCGCCCAGTATGGTCAGCACCAGCAGCACACCGAAGACCAGGCCGGTAAGGTGAAGTCCGATGAATGGCCAGCTTCGTATCCGGATGTCGGCACCGCCCTCATCCGTATCGCGCTGGCGGTAGCTGGGGGAACAGTTGGACCGGGGCGGTCGGAGTGGTGGGGCATGGCGTTGATCACGCGCGGCCAGTCGTGCATCGTATGCGATCCGGAGCAACGGGTCGCTCAACGTGGAATAGGCCGCATGCACCGCCCTGAAACGGACGCCCGCCATGGGCGAGGGGTCCACGTCCGGATGACAGCGTTTGGCATGCGCGCGGAACGCACGCTTGATCGTGACCGCATCCGCCGAGCGCGGAACGCCCAAGGTGCCATACAGATCGTTCTCCTGTGCCTGGTGCATCCGTGGTGGTAGGCGGGCGTGTGCGATCCGCCCCATCTTGGCATCGTAAAAGTAGGAACGGCCAGTGATGCGGTTGCGGTATGCGGCATGGGGGCTTTGCCTGACGGTGCTTCCCCTTTCGGCTCAGACGAGCGTGATCGAACTGCTCGTGCTGGACAGCTTGGAGGGCACGCCGCTGGAGGCCGTGAGTGTGGCGTGGACCGATGGTACACGCGCCATGGCACAGCTTACCGATCCACATGGTCGCTGTGCGATAGCTTGGCCGGGAAGTGGTCCGTTGGAGTTGCGGCTCGCCCGTGCGGGTTACCGGCCAAGGTCCATGGGCCTGGATCCGGATGATGCGCGCGGTAGGCGGCCATTCACCGTGTATCTCGCGGCACTGGAACTGCCTGCCGTGGAGGTGGTGCGCAAGCCCGAAGTGGTCTTTGAACGCCCCGATCTGCACGCGGCCGACCTGTTGATCAATGATGACGGGATCTGGGTGCTGGCCTACGAGCATCCGCGCCTGCTCCGCGCTGAGGTCGATGCGGGCAAGGAGATCCTGCGCGGTGTGCGCCTGGTGCTGCTCGATACCAATTTCCGGGAATGGGCCAGCTGCCCATTGCCCGAGGATGTGCTGGGCCTGCGCCGCGATCTGCGGAATACCGCCCTTGTTGAAGGTGTTTCGCGCGCCTTCGCCATACATCGTGCGGGCGATCACCTGGAACTGGAACCCTTCGGCCTGGAGGACCTGCGCTCCAAGGTGCTCCCGTGGACGGACAGCATCGGCGGCCGTATCCTGGGCAACAATTCCGACGGGGTGATGCCCGCTTTCGATCACCTGGCCTACGACCCCGTGAACGATACGACCCGTGTGGTCTGCACCGTGATGGATACCTTCATGATGGCGCTTTTCCGCAGCGAGTACCGGCAACTTCGCGGCCCCGAGAAGGTACTGGCCATGAACCTCGCATCGGAACTCGGCGTGGATGAGGAGACCGTGGCGGGATACATGAGCGGGTTCCAGCACAACATCTGGTTCAAGCCGGTGTACGCACCGCTTTTCGTGGCCGGGGACACCTTGCTCGTTTTCGATCATGCCTCCGCCCGCCTCCGCAAGTTCACGCGTGGACTTGTGGAGACCGCCAGCGTGCCCTTGCCCTACCTCGCTGAACAGGGAGGGCGTTACCGGCCGATGCGTATCATTCAGGATCGGGCGGACGGAAAGCTGTTCGCCCTTTTCCAGCACAATGGCATCCAGTGGGTCAGGCCGATCGACCCCGTGAGCGGCGCGCTGGGCCTCCGCGTCCGGCTCACCTTCCGCTACCCCGAACGGACGCAGGTGTACGGCGGCCACGTGTACTACGTGTACCGACCGGTGGAGAGCCTGCAGAAGAGGACCATTTATCGTGAACGGCTTTGATGCCCGGGTAGCTTGAAGTATGCCCCAGCGCGGTCGCTCGGCTACTTTCGCCCCGGCATCCGATCGTGCCCGGTCGTTGTTCGCCGGTCCATCGGTCTTGCGGAGATCATGCGCATCCTCATCCTCAACGGCCCCAACCTCAACCTGTTGGGCTCACGTGAACCGGAGGTGTACGGATCCCGTGGTTTTGATGAATATCTGGCGGAGCTGCGCGGCGCTTTTCCCGGCCATCGGATCGAACTGTTCCAGAGCAACGTCGAGGGCGAACTGATCGATGCGTTGCAGCGTGCGGAGCGCGAGCAGGATGGCGTGGTGATGAACGCTGCGGGCTATACCCACACCAGCGTGGCCATCCGCGATACCATCGCATGGATGAAGGTGCCGGTGGTCGAGGTCCACATCAGCAATATCCATGCGCGGGAGGAGTTCCGCGAGCGTAGTATCACCGGTGCCCGATGTGCCGGGGTGATCACCGGCTTCGGACCGGAAGGGTACCGCCTGGCGATCCTGTACCTGCTGGGCAGGATCCCGGTCGCTGGGCATTCATGATCGGCCCGTCGAGCTGATCAGCGGTCCTTCCCGGTACGGCCCGTATTGAACGCACGCTGGTCCAGTTGCGGGAAGGTCTTATGCCCCAGGATGAAGCGGTCGTACGCCACGCTCCGGCCGTACTGTCCGGTGAGGTCCGGATCGTGCTCCAAGGCCGCCAGCCGTCTCCGTTCGCGCAGGAGGTCCGGCATTCGACGGCAAAAATGCCGGTGCGCACGGCCCACCATCCAAGCGTGTGCGGCATGGCCCTCGAGGATGAACTTGAGTGCGGCCATATCATCCAGGATGAGCCGGCGGATGATCCGGCCCAGGATCCAGCGGGAACGCAGGTTCTTGGTGAGCACGCACAGGCTGTTCCGAAAATTGAGGTATGTTTTACGAGGGCTCCCGTAGCCGAGCGCGCCACCGCCCACGTGGAGAACGGTGGCCCTGCTCGTGTACCCGATGCGCCAGCCCGTGCGTCGCAGCCGCCAGCAGAGGTCGATCTCCTCCATGTGGGCGAACAGGCTGGCGTCGAAGCCGTCCACCTGACGGAATGCCTCAGCCCGGATCAGCAGGCAGGCACCGGTGGCCCAGAAAACCTCGCGGTCGTCGTCGTACTGTCCGTGGTCCTTCTCGGTGATCTCGAAGATGCGCCCCCGGCAAAAGGGGTAGCCGTTGCGATCGATGAAACCGCCTGCCGCTCCCGCGTGCTCGAAGTACCCGCGCCTGCCGTGGCTGAGGACCTTGGGTTGGCACGCCGCCATCCGGTCATCCCGCAGTAAAAATTCCTTCAATCCAGGGATCCAGCCCTCGGTCACCTCCACATCCGAGTTCAGGAGGATCAGGTATTCGGCGTCCACTTGACGCAAGGCGGCGTTGTAGCCGCCCGCGAAGCCGAGGTTGCTCCCCAGTTCGATCAGTTCCACCTCGGGCATGGTGCTGCGCAACCACGCGATGGACCCGTCGTCGCTGCCATTATCGGCCACGATCACCCGCGCATGGGCACGCGACCGCTCCACCACACCGGGCAGGAACGTTCGCAGCCACTGCTCCCCGTTCCAATTGAGTATGACGACGGCGGTGTCCATGGTGCCCGGTACGCTGGCGGGCGCCAAATGTGGTGATCCGGAGCGGAAGCCCGGTCAGTGCGGTCGCAGGAAGTTGTCTTCCACACGCTGACCCTCGGTGGAGAGCACGCGCGTTCCGTCCGTCATGCTGGCATTCCCCAGCGGGGCGCTCAACATCGCCTGCCATTGCGGGTTGTGCCGTTCGCCCGGGATCTCCGAGTGCAACAGCTCCCAGCAACCGATCCCGGTATTCTGCTCCCAGAAGACGAATCGCTTGTCGGAATACCGGCCCGCCCGGTAGTAGTGCCAGATCAGGTAGGGGAGTTGCTTGTTGTCGCGGCTGCCGTCCACCACGGTACTGGGCAGGCCGTATTTCAGGAAGGTGATGCCCTGATCGCTCTCGTAGCCGCGCAGGTTGCGGCAGCCGTACATGCGATTGGCATTGACCACTTGCACATGGTAACTTTTCCAGGCGCGTTCGGGGTCGTAGCCGTCGCGGTTGGCCCAGAACGTGTAGAAGAAGCGCTTCATCAAGGTCATGTCCCGGTCCTTCAACCGCTCATCGATCATGCGGCGTTCCAGTGGTTGGGCAATGGGGCGCAGGCAGGCCAGGTGTTCGGCCAACGTGTCCGGATCGGTGAACGCATCGGCGAAGGTGCTGGTGATGTCCACGCTTTCCAATGCGTTCAGGTCGTACTTGAGCGGGTTGTTGCGCTGGAAGAACTGTTCCTGACGGGCGACCTCCGCACCGTCGTTCCCTACGACCTCCACGGCCAGCAAGTAGTTCCCGGATGGCAATTGATCGATGGAGAATTCCTTCGACAGGGTCACCACTGGCGCCGCCGATGCACGCTGGGTCCCCTTGAAGCCTCCTTTCACGGAGTGTGTCTCGTACGTTTCGATCTGGTAGTTGATGATGAAAGGAGCCCCTGTACCGAAGGTTCCGGGAGTGCCCAGGATCTCGGTGTAGAACCCCAGGCGTTGCGCTTCAGGCGGGTAGTACGTACCGCTGAACGGGGCCGGTACCGTGTTGCCTTGCGCGTCCTGCCGCGTCCCATCGGTGAGCATGATGTCCGAGAACTCTACCCCCTTGCCCGGTTCGGGAATGACGAGCGGCCCCTTCCACACCGAATGGTTGTCGGCCGGGCCGTTCAGGTCATGCAACTCCACGCTCAGGGTGTACTCCCCAGGTGGAAGTACAAAATGCTCCTCGATCAGGAAGTCGCCCACCAGGGTGTCCGTACGTCCGGGCCCCACGATGTCGCTTTTCCGGAAGTCGATGATGGTCGTGTCCTTCTCGATGATGGACAACGCTTCGACATGAGCTTGCCGTTCACCATCAGCGTTCGCTTTCCAGACGGCCGTATTGCCCAGCACGCTGATATGCAGGTCCAGTTGAGTGCTCGTCTTGGTCGGGCCATCGGCCATTGCGGGGATGGGGAACCGCTTGGTGGCGATGACGGCGTCCAGGGTGGCCTTGTCCTGCGCCACAAGCACGGCGGGGAACAGGCAGCACAGGATGGTGGTGCGGATCATGCTCCCAAAGATAGGCCCGCGCTCCCGGCCCACCTTGCCGTTCCTCGTGCCGAACACACCACTCCCATGTGCTGGCCGCCTCGCTCCGGGCTCATTGCCCGTTCCCGTTCTTGCGCATAAGCAGGGTTTGACCTCCCTGAGGGCCGGTACACTTGCCGGCTGCTGCGAAGCCACCATCGGGCAGGGATGTCAGCGCTCGGATAAGTGAACTGCGCTGCACGGTGTACGTGCGTTCCCATTGGAGGTCGCCCGTCGGCCCGGTGCGCATGACCAAGGCTTCGGAGCGATGCCCGCTCCCGTATGCGCCGGCCACAAGAAGGTCCCCTCCATCGGGCAGAACCGTGATGGTGCCAGCATATCGGTTGAAGGTGATGTCTCCGAAGGTGCGTGTCCACAGCGTATCCCCGAACAGGTCGATCGCCACCAGCCAGGCGTGCGCCAACCGTTCGCCATTGGCCGTGGTGTCGTCGAGCGGCCACGTGCGCGTATGCCCCGCCCAAACGAAGGATCCATTGCCCGATGCGGCCACATCCGAGGCCTGGTCCTCGCCAGCGCCACCCAGTGTGATCTGCCATTGCTGGTTCCCGTCCAGGTCGGTGCGGATCGCCCAGGCATCGTGGTCAAACTGGCTGTTGCCTACCGGAAAGGTGTTGCTGCCCACGATCACCAGTCCGCCCGCATCATGCGCCACCCCGGTGGCCCGCTCATCGTTGGCGGAACCGTAGTGCTGCTGCCAGCTGGGTTCGCCGTTGCTGGTGAATCGCGCCAGCAGACCATCGCTGTCGGCACCGTGCCGCCATTCCCCGCCCACGGCCCAGCCGTCCTCCAACGCATCAATGGACAGGAATTCCTCGTTCCCGTCGGCATCGTTGCTGGTCCAAAGCCACAGGAGTGTACCAACCGCACTGATGCGGACGAGCAGCGCGTCTTGATCGTACCGGCCGCTGGGTATGATCGATCCGCATACCACCAGATCGCCACCTTCGGCCGGGACGGCATGCTGGGGGAAGACCGCACCCGGCAGGGGCACATCGATCGTGATCGGGTTGGTCCCGGTGAGGGATGTGCGGAGTAGTTGCAGTCCATGGCCGTATCCCTCACGGTAGTGGCGTACGATCGTGGTGATCGCGTTGCCGTCGCTCGTCACCGCTACGCCCTCCTCGAATTTGCCCGCACCGTAATTGTTCTGGAAACCTTGGGCAAGGAGCACCTTGGTCAGCCCGATCGAGCCGAGGAGGAGCAGGGAACGGATCACGAGGGCAAGCTACGCAGGGACGGATGATCGGCGCGTATCCCTGCGGTCGGGGCAGGACGTTCGTACGGATGGTCGGCTCCGCAATGGACGGTCATGAGCGTTCCTGGTGCGGCCGACTCTTCATCCGGAGCAGCCCGGACAACCGGTCCATATCGGCGCGAGTGGGCCGAAGCGCGTGCCACGACACGGCATGGCGCCGCGAGAAAACGGCCCATTGATACAGCAGGCTGGTGGTATAGGCCAGCGATGCGGTCAGTGCGGCACCCTTCAAGCCCCAGTGCTGGATGGCCCACCAGCCGAGCCCGGCCGTGATGAACATGCCCAGCCCCGATCCGACCAGGTTGTGCCGGTTCTGACCCTTGCCGCTGAAGTAGTGGCTGAACGCTTGGGAGGCGGACATGCTCAGGATGCCCGGTGCCAGCAGCAGGACGATGGGCCGCAATCCGGTGATCCCCTTGCCGAAAATGATCCCGAAAACAGTGTCCGGAAGCATGGCGAGCACCAGAATGACCCCGAGCGCCACGCCCACCGCCGCTTTCGCTGTGAGCAGGGTGAGGTCGCGCTGACGCGCCACTTCCTCCAGATTGCTCACGCGACTCACCAGCACCATGCCGAGGCTTCGTGGGGCGATCCAGGCGCTTTCCGCCAACTGGGTGCCCACGCTGTACATGCCCAACGCGGCACGGCCCAGTGTGTGCTCCACGATCCAGTATGCCAGCCGGTAGTTCATGAGTTGCAACCCGTTGGCTCCTTGCACCCAGAAACCCTGACGGAGCAGCATGCGCGCTACATCGTGCCGGTTGGTGAGCTTCACCGGAACTGACCGTCCCATGGCTGCGGAGCTCAACACGGCACTGAGCGTGAACGCGGCGTAGCAGGCGTACACATAGGCAAGTGCATCCGACCCGTTCCGGAACCTGAGCAACAGGGCGAAGGCGGACAGCAGGACCACGCTGTGGATGGCATTGATCGCATTGTGCGCAGCGATCCGCTCCCTGCCCAGCAGTACGCCGAAGTGCGCACTGTACACGGCCTGGATGCACGCGAGCGCGCACACGTGCCCTTCAAAGCCGTCCGGAACCAGGGGGACCTTGCGCAAAACGAGATACGATCCCGCCGCGCTCACCATTGCGCACACGTATGCCGGTGGAAGCAGGCGCCCCAAGGGCACCCGGGGGACCAGGTATACCATCGCGCCACCACCGATCAGGTTGGCCGGCAGCATCACGAGGGTGATGCCCAGTACGATGAGCCCGATGGTACCGAGTCCTTCGGCTCCCAGCGCATGGCCCGCCAGCATCATCACCAAGAGGTTCATGCCGGTGATGAACAGCCGCGCGAGCACGGTGCCGGTGGCGTGCTTCAGCATCATCGATCGTCCTCGTCTTCCAGTTCCTGGTCGCGATCCGGTGATCGGTCGCGGTGTTTCCCGCTGGAGCTTGACCGTTGCTTCCTGCCCTTGCTGCCACGAACCGGAGGCATGGGCCGACGGCCGGCCACCAGCGTCATTCCGTCCACGGGGTTCAACATACCGGTGCCGTGGGACCAGGCCGAGCCTTTGATCGGGCCAATGGTGCGTACCCGTTCTTCTCGGAAGCTGGTGGGGCTGAGTTCCAGGATGCGCATGAGGGCCACGCTGTGGCCGGGCCCTTCGCTGTCGTCAGCGGCCGGTCTGTACAATACTCCTTGGTGGATGAACGGGGTTCCGGCCGGTCGGGCGCTGCGTACATCCATTTTTACGGGATTGCCGGTGTGAGGCAGCCACGGCCCTTCAATGTCCGGTGAATGGAAAATGTGCAAATGGGTGTCCGGCTTGCTGGGCGACGTTCCGAAGAGCCACCATCGGCCATGGTGCTGGAACAGGGTAGGTGCGCACAGCGGTTCGTCCAATATCGTCCGGACGAATTCCAATGCTTCGTTCGCCTCGTCAACGCGGTACAGATCGAGCCGACCGGCCGAACTTCCGGGCAGTACGAGGATCTGCCCGTTGTGCTGGATCACGCACGGGTACGACAGGTCGTGCTCGTTCTCCAGCATGGTGCGCGAGCGCTTGAGCACATTGTCGCGCTTGGGCCTCAATCGGCTGATGACGCCATTGCCGGTCGCGTTCCGCTTGCAATAGAGCACGTTCAACCGGTCGTCCACCACATGGCCGGCGGGTGTTTCACGCGATTGGCCGGGACCCGGTGCGGGGAGCCAGCGCACGTTGAGGCTGGGCCGTTCGGTGAGCAGGGTCGTGATGGGCGCGTACAGGATGCCGATATTCCACTCGTGTTGCGGGATGTGCCGGACCTCCCGGTGCCCTGCGACAAGAAAGGAGAGCATCTCCGCATTGCCCGGCTCCACGTGTGCCTTGTCCGAGGCCACCAGCGGAGTGCCTTCCGCTTTTGACCGTCCGCTCCGGATGCTCCGGCATGTCCGTGCCATCCAGTCCGCGGCATGGGGCAGTACATGCTCCAACAGGGCGGGCAGCGAATGCCCCGCGGTGCGGAACCAGCCCTGCTCCAGAACGCGATCAGGACCTTGGCTCCCGCCGAGACGCAGGAGCGCCACGCCCATCACCGGCTCGTGGTGATGCATCTCCCAGAAACCAGGTATGCTCCCCGGGTAACTTTCCGGATCCCCGGCATGCAATGCCCACACACCGTTCCTGGGTAACGCGATCAGGTCATCCGGCAACGCACGAGCGCCGAAGCACAGGATCACATCCGGTGCATGGGTGCGGATGGCCGTGATGTTTCCCGACGCGTGGATGCGCGGTAGCGTAGCCAACTCGTCAGGCAGGGACACGGGGGCCAGTACCCCGCTCATCAGCCGCTTGCGGACGTACCACCGCCAGAGCGCGTGCTGGAAGCCCGGCTTCCCTTCCGCCTGCTCCGGCTGCGTGATGACCACGACCGGCCGTACACCCTCCACAGCGAGCGCCTGGCGCAGTGCTTCGGCCTGCCACCGTTCCAAGGTGCTTCCACACATGATGCCCAACCGCAGCTCTTCAGCCATGGCCCAGCACACGTTGGTATATGTCCACGAAGCTCGCTCCCACAGCGGCCGGACTGAAGCGTTCGTTCACCGTGTGTCGGATGGCCGCAGCTTCGTACGGGTGTTCTTCCTTGGCTCTGGCGATCATGGCCGCCGCAAGCGCGCGATCATCACCCGGGTCGACCAACACACCGTTCTCCGGGGTGATGAAGCCCTGCGGGCCACCGCATCGCGTGGCGATCACGGGTTTCCCCATGGCGAGCGCTTCCCCCGTTACCACGCTGAAGGTCTCCACGTTGCTGTTGACGATCACGGTGCCCGTTCCGGCCATGTGGTCCAACACTTCGGCGTTGCTGATGCGCCCCAGCCAGCGCACGTTGCCATTGAGACCAAGGTCCATGGCGGTGCTACGCAATGCACTCATGTCCGGGCCATCGCCGATCACGTCCAGGCGCAGGTCGAGGCCCGCTTCGCGACCGGTTCTCAGGGCCCGCAACACGCCGCTCACATTCTTGATACGATCCACCAGGTCGGCCACCATCATGAAGCTGGTGGATGGCCCGGCAGGTGGCAATGGCCGATCGGTGCCCGGCACGGTGTTGGGCACCACGTCGAATGTTGAACAGAGGCCGCGTTGGCGCATGCCATCGCCCAAGTGCGTGCTCACGGCGGTGATCGCGGCCGCACGCCGGAACAGGAAGTAGTTTATCGCCTTGAACCATGCGCTCTTGCCGTCCCAGGTCCCGTCCAGGTATTCGCTGCTCTGCTCGCTCAGGATGAAGGGTGTGCCGTGCCATTGCTGGAACCACCAGGCCAGCAACGCCGGGCGTACGAGGATGTGAACATGCACAAGGTCCGGGTTGCCCCGTTCGCGGATCACCCTTCGGATCCCGTTGCGCGCAGCCTTCCAGTATCGCCACAGGTTCACCAGCTTGCGCACGGGGAGGAGGCGGCTGCTGCTCGGTCGGTAATAACAGTGCAGTTCCCATGCTCCGTCGCCTGTTTTCAGCTCCTGTATCCCGAGTTGTTCCAGACCAGGAATAGGCACCGCGAAAACGACGCTCAGCCGGTCATTCCGCCCGTTGAGGACAGCGGAGGTAGCGAGCATCTGCTTGCGAACGAAGTCACCCAATTGCGGGTCGTTCCGGCCCGGGTACCATTTGGGAAGAACCAGCACATGCATCCAACGGCAAAGTAACGTGCATGCACGTACCGGCTATATTTGCGGCCCGATCCACCCGTTGGTGAACGGAAATGGTGGTTGTAGCTCAGTTGGTTAGAGCGTCGGATTGTGGTTCCGAAGGTCGCCGGTTCGAGCCCGGTCTACCACCCGCGACATAAAAGAGGCCCGCACGCTGCGGGCTTCTTTACTTCCAGTGCGCGGCGATCCCACCATACCGGCCCGGTATTGCCCGTTCCGCAGGCACTTCCCACATGCGGGATGAAGCATTTTCAGCAGGTCATCTCCAGTTGTCCCTTCGACCAGGGTACATGCCGACCTGACCGTCCCGCAGGTCCGCGGGGCGCCCGGCGAAAAGCAGCCGTCGATCTTCAGGTGCATTATGAAATGCAAATCGGTCGGAAGTGTTGCGGTGGAACAGCCGCAACATTCAGGTCTGCTCCGCGCTATGCTTGCTATCGGCCGTAACGCTGTCCAGGGTCCATTCCACGCGCTTGATGAACGGCGAGCGTCGCTTGGGGCATTCGGTCAGTATGCAGATCGGGCACGATCCGGGAACGCAGGGGTCCATGTGCATGAACAGTTCCACGTCGCGTGAACAACTCGCCCGAACGACCTCGCCCATGGAGACGATCTCGGCGTGGGCCTCCTCCAAGCTGAGGTACCATGGCAAGGTCACGTGGCAATCGATGTGCAACGCAGGTCCATAACGGATCGTACGGAAGTTGTGCAGGTCGATCCACCGGGGTTGTCGCACCACCTCGAGAGCGGCGATCACCTCACTTTCCAATGCGGGGTCGGACTCGTCCATGATGCCGGCCACCGATCGGCGGAAGACCCGGATCCCCGTGTAGATGATGTAGATGGCGAACATCATGGCGAAGAGTTGGTCCAGCCAGTGGATGTCCGTGAAGCGGATGAGCAGCAGGCCGAATACCATGGCCACGGTACTCCATGCATCGCTCAACAGGTGGGTGCCACTGGCCTCCATGGTGATGGAGTGTACCGCACGGCCCCGACGGCGCAAGACCAGGCCCATGATCAAGTTGATCGCGCCCGCCGAGCCGGTGAGCAGGATGCCCGTTTCCAGATGGTGCGGACCTTGCTGGGCCAGCAGCGATCCGACGGCACGCCAGATGATGCCCACACCGGTCAGCATCACCAGCCCGCCCTCGATGCCCGCACTGATGAATTCGACCTTGCCATGGCCGTACGGATGGCCCCGGTCACGTGGCCGCGCGGTGAGCCACAGGCTGTACAGGGCGAATGCGCCGGCCGTCACGTTCAAGATGCTCTCCAGCGCATCGCTCAGGATCGTATCGCTGCCGGTGAGCCTCCACGCAAGGAATTTGATGGCCATGATGGCCATGCCTATGAACAGCACCCAGGCTTGCAATCGGATGGAACCGCGTGGGCCGGTCATGTTCGGTCAACGGCTTTTTGGGGTGCACGAACAAGCACGAGATATCCGATGATCCCGGCCAGCAGGGATCCACCCAAAACCCCCAGCTTGGCTTCCTGGCGGAGCAGCGGGTCGTTGAAGGCCAGTTCGTTCACGAACAGGGACATCGTGAAGCCGATGCCCGCCAGGATGCCTGCACCGATCATGTGTTGCCAGGTGATCCCGTTGCCCAACCGGGCCTTGGTGAAACGCACCAGGAGGAAGGATGTCAGCAACACGCCGATCGGTTTGCCCAGCAGAAGGCCGAACGTTACGCCCAGCGCGATGGAAGAGCCGAACGCCGTGCCCATGTCGCCCGGCAGTTCGACCCCCGCATTGGCCAGCGCGAACAGGGGCAGAACGAAGAAGGTGACCACGGGGTGCAACGTGTGTTCCAGCTTCTGGAGTGGTGTGGCGGCATGGTCCGTCAGGCGGTTCATGCCCTCCAGGTCGAGCAATTGTTCCGTGGAGCGGATCCCCTTGTCCGGGATGTCGTGCCGCGCGAAGCTGAACAGACGTATGCGCATGAGCCGTTCGAACACATCCTCCCGGATGGCGGGTATGGCCGGAATGGTGAAGGCGGCCAGGACCCCGGCGATGGTGGCATGCACCCCGCTGGCCAGGAAGGCGGTCCACACCCCGCCAATGCCGAGGAGCGCGTAGAACCACATGCTGCGCACGCCCAACTTGTTACCCGCCACCATGACGAGCAGGACCAGGGCCGCCAGGCCCAGATGAGCGAACGAAATGGCCGAAGACGGATAGAAGATCGCGATCACGGCTACGGCGCCCATGTCATCAGCCACCGCCAGGGTGGTCAGGAAGACCTTGAGCGACACGGGCACGCGCCTGCCCAGCACGGCCATGAGACCCAAGGCGAATGCGATGTCCGTGGCCATGGGAATGCCCCAGCCCGTACTGGTCGGGCCCGATGGGTTCCATAACCAGTAGATGAGCGCAGGTACGACCATACCACCCAGTGCGGCTGCGATGGGAAGCATCGCGTCCTGCGGCCGGGAGAGCTCACCGGCCAGCATCTCGCGTTTGAGCTCCAGACCTACCACGAAGAAAAAGATGGCCATGAGACCATCGTTGATCCAATGGTGCAGGGACATGTCGAAGCGCCATTGGTCGGATCCCAACACGATCCGGTTCTCCCACAGGTGGTGGTAACCGGTGCCCCATGGCGAGTTGGCCCAGAACATCGCCACCACCACGGCCATGAATAGCAATACACCTCCGGTGGCCTGCGCGCCGAGCAGGGCATTGAAGGGCTGGCGCAAGCGGCCGATCCGGGTGCGGCGGTACATGGTGTTGGCCGGTATCAGGTGCATGGTGACCGGGCCGCAAAGCTATCCTGCGGGTCCGTGTCCGGTCGGATGCCTGGACCCGGGAGGGACCGGGTGACGGCGGAACCGCGCCGGCTGCACATGGTGCCGCCTATGGCTTGCCGTCCCTTCAAGCAGTCGCCACCGAGAGGTCGCGATCAACCGCCCCAATGGTCGAATGCGCCTCGTCTCCTGGTCAACTGTCCTTGGCGCCCCTGAGGTCCCCCGGTTACCTTCGCAGCGTTCCAACCCCGTATTCCAATGGATGTTCGATTGATCGAGGCGGCCAGCGAGATCGGCGCCGGAAAACGAGGTGCCAGCATGGGCATGAGCGCTTTGCGGGTGGCCGCTTGGAAGAACGGCAGCGACCTGTTCGGCCATGCCGAGGAGAGCATCCTTCGCGACGAGAATGATGTGCTGTACGAGGACGACAGCTCGCCGAACGCTCATCACATCGATGGGCTTATCCGCTTTGAATCAGACTTGGCGTATGAGGTGTACAAGTTCCTGCGTAGCAACATATTCCCTATGGTTATCGGAGGCGATCATTCAATAGCGATCGGCTCGATCAGCGGTACCAAAATGGCCTTTCCGCATGAGCGCCTCGGAGTGGTCTGGATCGATGCGCATGCGGATCTGCACAGCCCATGGACCACCCCCAGTGGCAATGTGCATGGCATGCCGCTCGCGTTGTTGATGAACATCGAGAAGAAAGGCCGCAACAAACCGCGGGTTTTCACCCTGGATACATGGGACCGCTTGCGGAAGATCGGCATGAGCGGCCCCAAGCTCCTGCCTTCCGACCTGGTGTTCATCGGCTTACGCGACTACGAACCCGAGGAGGCGGCGATCATCAGGGAGCACGGGATCAAAGTCATAACTGTGGACGAGCTGCGCCAGCGCGGTGCTGACCAGGTGGTGGCGGAGACCTTGGCCCACCTCACGGCATGCGAACGGATCCATGTGAGCTTTGACGTGGACAGCCTGGATCCCTCGATCAGCGTGGGTACCGGTACGCCTGTTCCGGGTGGACTATCACTGCCGGAAGTCCGCACCCTGCTTACGGGATTATGTGTTGACGCGAAGACCGCTACCCTGGATGTGGTGGAGATCAACCCGGCCTTGGATACCAACAATGCCATGGCCGAGGCTGTGCTCACGGTGCTTGAACCGCTGTTCCCCATCCTGCGCAACCGCTGATCCACGATCCGGGTAAATGAACGATCACGAAGCTGTATCAGCCCATCCGGGTGTCCAAGCCGCATCGGAGGTCATCCTGGTCCGGCCGTCGGGCTTCGGCTTTGATCAAGCAACAGCCGCCACCAATGGGTTCCAGCGGTTCTCGGCCGATGCGGATATCCGCTTCCGCGCCGAAGAGGAGTTTGATGGCTTGATCTCGGCGCTCGACCGATGTGGCATCGGTATCACGGTTCTCGACCCGTTCGACCCCAAGGCGCCCAACGCGGTTTTTCCCAACAATTGGTTCAGCACGCACGCCGACGGCACGTTGGTGCTCTACTCCATGTGCGCACCGAGCCGACGTACCGAACGGGATCCCGCCTTTGACCTCACGCTCAAACGCGAAGGATTCGTGGTGCGCAAACTGATGGACCTCTCGCCGCTGGAGCACGGTGAAAAATTCCTGGAAGGCACCGGCAGCCTGGTCCTTGACCGCACGCGCAACATCGCTTATGCCGCGCTCGGCCCACGCACTTCCGAACGCGGGATCAACCTGTGGTGTGGTGGCATGAACGCTTCACCGGTCACCTTCCACGCCACCATGGATGGCACCCTGGCCGGGGCGCCCGTCTACCACACCAACGTGATGATGAGCATCGCCGAGAGGTTCGCCCTGGTCTGCATGGAGGCCTTGCCGTATCCGGTGGATCGGGATGACCTCTGGGCCGAGTTGGACCGTTCGGAACGCGAGATCGTTCCGATCACCTTGGCCCAGATGCATGCCTTCTGCGGAAATATCCTGGAGTTGCGATCGAACAAGGGCTCCTTCATTTTCCTCTCTGAATCGGCTTTTCATGCCCTGAAGCCTGATCAACGGGTTTCCCTGGAGAAGCATGCCCAGTTCGTGCCTGTGCCGGTCCCGGTGATCGAACGGGTGGGAGGGGGCAGTGTGCGCTGCATGATCGCCGAGAACTTCCTGCCCATCGGTTAACCCCCGCTGTGGCACGGCCCCATGCCGTGCCCGATGGAGTTCTGTTGGCCGGGCCTATCGCTTGAGCAGCTTGAACGCATGGCTCCACTGGTTCCGTGTGAAGCCCGGCAGGCACCATAACATGCAGAGCGGCTCGATCGCACGAGCGGCCTCCACACCGCCCATATCCTCGGCATCCCAGCCGAAGCTGTTCAACAGGGCGGCCACCGTGCCCTTCGCCTCGGCATCGTTGCCGCAAATGAACATGGTTGGACGGCCCTCTTCGAATTTGGGATCCACCATGTACGCATTGCCCACGCTGTTGAAGGCTTTCACGAAGCGTGCGCCGGGTTGAGCGGCTTGCAATTGCTCCATCAGGCTGTTCTCCAGTGAGGTGAAGTACTTGAGCACGCCGTTCTCCGGTGGCGCATCGGCCAAGGGGTTCGTGGCGTCGATGATGATCTTGCCCTGCACATCCTTGCTGTCCAGCAAGCGCACCACGGTTTCTGCGGCCGAACCCTTGGCGGCCAGAACCAGCAGGTCGGCCCAGGCCCCGGTCTCCCGGTGCCCCCCGACACGGCCCGTCGGATTCTTGTCCAACCACTCCTCGAGCTTCTGCGGGGTCCGCGTTCCGATCATCACGTCGTGGCCATGATCGAGGAAACCCGTGGCGAGCACCTGGCCTACCATGCCAGTGCCCAGAACGCCGATCTTCTGCTTCATCCGTGTTGGGACGGGAGTTTGCTTTGCCCCGTTCCGCAAAGGAATGCACGGCGCGTGATCCGTGCCGATCTTTGCGGTGCCACCATGTCCACCGCGGTTAGGATAGCTTACGATGACCTTGATCTCCCTCTGGTGGTGGTGGTGGGTGGGGGCTTCGCCGGGCTTGAACTCATTCAGCAACTGGATGGAAAGCCGTACAAGGTGCTGCTGCTCGACAAGCAGAACCACCACTGCTTTCATCCGCTGCTGTACCAGGTCGCAACGGCCAGCCTGAGCGCCGACAGTATCGCGCACCCGTTCCGCCGTACCGTGGCGCCCATGCGCAACGTGGCCTTTCGTATGGCGTGTGCGACCGCAGTGGATCCCGTTCGCAAGGTGGTGATCACCGATCATGGGGAGTTCCCCTACGACATCCTGGTACTGGCCACCGGAAGTCGCACCAACTTCTTCGGCAACTCCGCCATTGGATCCGGTGCGATGCGGTTGAAGAGTATCAGTCAGGCGCTCGACATCCGCAGCGACTTCCTCCAGGATTTCGAAGCGGCGCTGTACGCGCAGGACGAAACGGATCAACGACGCTGCCTCAATTTCACCATCGTGGGTGCGGGTCCCACCGGTGTTGAGCTGGCCGGTGCGCTGGCCGAGATCAAGAACACGGTGCTCAAGCGTGAATACCGCGAACTGCATAGTGATCGGATGCGCATCTGGCTGGTGGACAGCAACGATCGTGTACTGGCCCATTTCTCCGAACAGAGCAGTGCCAACGCGCTCCGTTATCTCCGCGAGCTGGGGGTGGAGGTCCGCTTCCGTGCGCGCGTCACCGGATTTGATGGACGGATGATCACCTTTCAGGATGGCAGTACCATGGAGAGCAACACGCTCATCTGGGCCGCCGGGGTGAAGGGGCGTCTCATCCCCGGTCTCGAGGCCGGTGCCGATATCGCTGCCAGCCGCTACAGGGTGGACCGTTTCAACCAGATCGAGGGGGTTCCCGACGTGTTCGCCTTGGGCGATGTGGCGCTGATGCGCGAGGGTAGTTGGGAGCGAGGCCATCCGCAAGTGGCCCCAGCAGCCGTTCAGCAGGCGAGGACGCTGGCGGAGAACCTGGTCCGCCGGGCGAAGGGTCGGCCGATGCGTCCATTCACGTACAGGGACAAGGGCAGCATGGCCACCATTGGCCGGTACAAGGCGGTGGTGGATCTGGGCCGTTTTCATTTCGGTGGAATCGTGGCGTGGCTCACGTGGATGTTCGTCCATCTGATGGCCCTCGTGGGCTTCCGCAATCGTGTCGTGGTACTTTTCAATTGGGCGTGGAAGTACCTGAGTTGGAAGAACACGATCCGGCTCATCATCCGACCGTACGTTCCGAAGAAGGCCCCGGTCGAGGATCCGATCGCCTGATAGTTTCGCGCCCGCCACGCCCCGGCCCGTACCAACATGAGATCCCGGGCCCGGTATAATTGGAATGGACCGCCGCCTGGCCACCCTCTGGCTCACGATCTTCATCGATCTGCTGGGCTTTACGCTCTTCATTCCGGTAATGCCCTATTTCGGGGAGCGCGTGGGGGCTTCCGACCTGGTGGTGATCATGTCCTCCGCCGTGTTCAGCGCAATGGTCTTCCTGTGCTCCCCGGTGTGGGGCAGCATCAGTGATCGCTACGGCCGCCGACCGGTGATCATGTCCTCGGTGGTCATCAGCGCCCTGAGTTATCTGGTTTTCGCGTACGCGGACAGCGTGTTCTGGCTCTTCGTCTCCCGCATTCTCACCGGCGTCGGCAGCGGCAATATCGCTGCGGCACAGGCCTATGTCAGCGACATGACCGAGCCCCGGGACCGCGCCAGGCGCATCGGCCTCATCGTGGGCGCCTCGTTCGGCATCGCCTTCGCCTTCGGGCCCTTCATCGGGGGGTATATTTTCCACCACCACGGCGGGATCCGTGGTGTGGGCCTCTTCGCCATGGCCTTATGCGCACTGAACCTCCTGGGCGTGGTCTTCGCCCTGCCCGAATCGCTGGGTGGCCGGGATCATGCCCGACGGATCAATTTCAAACCCATCGCCAGCACCTTCGCATCGCTGCGCGACCTGCGCTTCCGCGACATCTTCATCATCGGGTTCGTGTACATCACGGCCTTCAGCATGATGAATGTGAGCATCGCTTTCCTGTGGCAGCAGCGTTATCACCTGGATGTGGACCAGGTGGGCTTTCTCTTTTCCATAGTCGGGGTGCTCTCGGCCATCTCGCAAGGCGCACTGGTCGGCCTGTTCCAGCGCTGGTGGGGCGAGCGCAAGATGATGGTTCGAGGTCCCATCCTGGTGGGCACGGGCCTCGTGCTGATCCCCTTCGTGCCGTTGGGCCTGCGCGCCAGCATGCCCATGGGACCCGATGGACAACCCTTGCATCAGGCGCTGGACCAGCTCTTTGTGTTGTACAGCATGGTACCCATGATCCTGATCTCCGTGGGCAATGCCTGCCTGAATCCCAGCCTGATCTCGATCCTCAGTCGGCAGGCCGATCCACATGAGCAGGGTGAAGTGCTGGGGCAGAACATGGGCTTCGGTTCGCTGGGCCGGGTGCTGGGGCCGATGCTCTCGGGCCTGCTCTATCCGCTCGGCAAAGGCCTGCCGTTCGTGGTGGGCGGCACTATCATGCTGGGGGCTTTGACGCTGGTGTTCCGGTACCTGCGCACGGGGTACAAGGCGCTGGATCCCGCTTCCCGCCCCGCCGATTAGTTTCGCCGCCGATCACATCACACCATGAGCGTACTCGTCAACAAGAACAGCAAGGTCATTGTACAGGGTTTCACAGGCAGTGAGGGCACCTTTCACGCTGAACAGATGATCGAGTACGGGACCCGGGTGGTCGGTGGCGTTACACCCGGCAAGGGTGGACAGTCGCATCTGGATCGCCCCGTTTTCGAGACCGTCAATGATGCCGTTGTGGCCACCGGCGCCGACGTGAGCATCATCTTCGTTCCGCCGCCATTCGCCGCTGACGCCATCATGGAAGCCGCCGATGCGGGCATCAAGGTGATCGTGTGCATCACCGAGGGCATCCCCGTGAAGGACATGGTGGCCGCGCGCGAGTACATCCGGGGGAAGGACTGCGTGCTCATCGGCCCCAATTGCCCGGGCGTGATCACCGCTGATGAATGCAAGGTCGGCATCATGCCGGGCTTCGTGTTCAAGAAGGGCGGGGTTGGCATCGTGTCGAAGTCCGGTACGCTCACCTACGAGGCGGCCGATCAAGTGGTGAAGGCCGGCCTCGGCATCACTACGGCCATCGGGATCGGTGGCGACCCGATCATCGGGACCACCACGCTGGAGGCCATCCGGTTGTTCGCCAACGACCCCGAGACCAAGGCCATCGTGATGATCGGCGAGATCGGGGGGGACCTGGAGATCCGCGCCGCCAAGTGGATCAAGGAGAACGTGAAGAAACCCGTGATCGGCTTCATCGCCGGGGAGACCGCGCCGAAGGGCCGGACCATGGGGCACGCGGGCGCCATTGTGAGCGGAGCCGATGAGAGCGCCGCCGCCAAGAAGAAGGTGATGCGCGAATGCGGCATCCACGTGGTGGACAGCCCGGCCACCATCGGTGCCAAGGTGAAGGAAGTGCTGGGCTGAGACCATCAACGACAACGGGCACCCGTTGCCGGATGCCCGTTCGTGCCGGTTGACGAAAGGGGGTCACTTCAACCGTTTGCAGTGCTTGTCCAACTCACCCGCCTCCACCCAGGCAGATACCTCCTTCACCGGATCTTTCAGGTTCGCACGGTGGTCGCCCTCCCATAGCTCGGTCAGCGGGTCGCGGTCGATGATCAGGGCATTCAGCTTCTCCATGGACGGGGCTTCGGGCAATGCGGCATACTCGGCCCAGGACATGCCCAAGTAGGCCACATCCTTGCTGATGCCCCGGTTGTCCAGCAGATAGCCCTGACCCACGGGCGTTGGCACGGGCAGGCCGTTCGCCGTCTTCAGGTCCGAGGGGTGCGGGTATGAGATGATGCGTGAATGATCCGCAGAAAGAAGTACGGGCACATGGTCCGCATGGTCTTCCTTGGTCCGGTACACGAGCACGCGTGGCGATGAGGTGGCCACCTGGCCTTCCGTGGTGGTGTCCTTTTGACCGGCTGCATGCTTTTTGCCGCAACACGCGGCCAGGCCGGCCATGAGCACAACAAGGGGAAGGGCGGTCCTCATCGGGCTACAATGATGCGCTCGGTGTGCATGCCCTTCTCCGTGGACAGCCGCAGCATGTAGGTGCCTGTGGTCACGCCACTGATGTCGGCGGTGTACGTACCGGTGATGCTGGTGCCGGAGAACAGCGTGGCGACCAGTCTGCCCTGCGCATCGCGCAGTTCGGCGCGATCGGTGGGGATGCCGTGCATATCAATGGTCAACCGGTCGCGTGCGGGATTGGGCCAAGCGCTGATCCCCGTGAGCAGGTCCGGCGCGGCGATGCCTGTGCTCGGGGCACGCTGAATGTCCATGCTCAGCAGATAGGTGCCCACCTGACCGGCGAAGTAGGGAGCCACCTGGAAGTAGAGCGTTCCACCGCCTTGGAACAGGATGTCCCCGGCCATCACGTCATCCACGGCCTGGGACCAGTCCGTTCCATTGTCCGAGACGGAGAAGACCCCGTCCATGGTGTAGGTGTTGCCATTGCCGCTGTTGTACGAGTCGTGCAGCCGTGCCGTGATGGTGTAGTCGTAGCCACCCGCCAGGTTCACCTTGTAGAAGTCCATATCGGTGTTCACGTGCAGGTTGGAGCCCGGAGTGCCCGTGGAGGCCGTGTTTCCCGAGAAGTTCACCGGCAGCGAATACGCTGTGGCGGCGGTGTTGTTCACCTCGTACGGATCGGGCTGTATGCTGGCACCGGTCACGGTGATGAAGATCGGGTTCTGGAAGTAGCTGGCCCCGCTCAATTGCCAGCCGCTGTTGTTGGGATTGTGCTGGCAGGCCAGCAGGTAGGTTCCGGGAGGAACGGTGACCGTGGCCGGACCGAATGTGAGGTAGGGCGGGTTGTAGGCGTAGCCGCTGGGCAACCCTTGGGTCTCGTCGATCGTGCCGATGTCCTGCACCCAGTTGCCTTCCAGATCGTACAGCGCCACCCCGTACTGGCCGATGAAGGTGTTGGCCCCGGCGTTGGCGATGTTCAGGTTGACGGACAGTTGCGTTCCCTGGGCCACGCTGTTGCCCGGCGATGGGGTGATGGCCGCGTACACCTCGATGTCGTTCGAATAAACTACCGTTACCTGGGTGAAATTGGTGTACCCGCTGTTGTTGCCCACCGCGGTCCACTCACCACCCGTGGGGCGGAACAGGACGCCCAGGTAATACGTGCCCGGTACCATGGTGACCAATCCATTGGTCGAGAACACGATGTCCTGGTTGTACACGTAGCCCGCCTGCAACTGCTGACCAGTGTACGTCTGCACGAAGCCGTAGAAGTTGCTCGACGCATCGAACGCGGCCACGGCATAATCACCGTTGAAGTCCGTGGTCCCGTTGTTCAGGATGTTGGTGGATACCGTGAACGGTTGCGCGAACCCGATGGTGGTGG
>JAFDZE010000054.1:64863-102723 GCA_018267155.1 Bacteroidota bacterium
TACGCGCCGCTTCCTCCACCGGATCCCTGTCCTGTCGGGTTCAGCGCATCCATCGCGAAGAACCCATCATATGCGCCGCTCCATCCCCAGTTGAAATGGAAGAAGCTGTTGTTGTCGTACCCGTCACACACGAAACAGTGACCGCCCCCCTGACCGAAGCCGGCGTATATGATCGGGCGGCTGGCATCCAGTTCCGCCTTCAGCATGTTGTTCCAATTCTGCAACGAGTTCTGATCCCGGTACACCCCCTGCATGTCCGTACCATAGCCGAAGTACGTCTTCATGGCGTACTCCGTATTGTGGTCGGTGGAGGGGCTGTGCGATTGCAACACCCAGGCACCGCTGAGGTTGGGGCTGTATTGCATGTCCACGCCCACGCCACAGTGGTACATCAGGGTGGCCACGGCGCTGTTCGCGCTGGTCACGTTGTTGGGCATGCTGCCCCAGTTGTAGGTGGTACTGCCGAAGTTGGCCGAAAGCGTGCCATAGTTCGGTGCGGTATAGCTGTGGAAGCCTTGGCCTTGCGCGGGGTGGTTGTGATACTTCATCACCTGGGCCATTGCGGTGGCCACGCACCCGGTCAAGGACCCGCCGGGGCACTGCGCGTTGTACGGTGCGGGCTGGTCCCACGTGGTCTGGCACAGGGGGTTCACCGCGCGGTCGCCCCCGGCTTGCGCATCGCCGCTCAGCAGGCGCGACCACGCTTCGGCCACTTGTGGATAGATCTCCGCGCCCGCGTTCAGGTGCTCTTGGATCTGTCCTTTATAGAAGTCGAACCACTTGGCCACACTGTACGGTACTTCTTCACCTGTGATGGCGCCTTCGGTGGAATAGCCCAGTACAGGGGTGATGGCATCATCACCAGCGACGATCACGAAGCCGTCGGTCCCTGCGTTGTAAATGCGGAAGTACACGGCTGCAGGTCCCGTCAGGGTGGAGGTGCTGCCCACGCTGCGCACCAGCACAAGATCCTCGGCGCGCAGCCCCGCGAAGGGACCCGAGCGCGCCGCAATAAAAGTGTGCGCCACCTGGCGCGAAACGGTTTCGTCCACTTGGGCCGCATGGCCCAGGAACGGCCCAAGCAGGCCCAAGAAGAACAGGCCGAGGATGACGAAGCGGGAGAGGGTATGGGGTGTTCTCATGGTGAAGATGCGTTCTGTTGTCAAAGGTGGTCCGATCCCCACCTTTTTCCAAATGTCGGGCATTCCCCTTTTCGGGGGTGCTGTTCGTGCACCACGTCCCCATCCCGATTTTTCGCCATGTACCCACCGGACTATATTCGCGCCCCGAATTTTGGCGCGGTAGCTCAGCTGGTTAGAGCGCATGATTCATAATCATGAGGTCGGGAGTTCAAGTCTCCCCCGCGCTACTCTTAGAAGGACAAGCCCTCCGGAGGTTCCCGGGGGGCTTTGTTTTTTTGTGTGGCCATCCGTCGACATCGGATCGCCACTCATCGGTCCTTCTCTCGCGTTCAGCGCAGCCGCTTCGTGCTCCACCCGTACCGCGCTTCGGCGATCTTCATGGCATGCCTGAATGCTGAGTGCGTGCGCAGGAAGTCGTACCGGTCCTCGGCCACTTTGTCGGCGTACTGCGGTAGTGCGATCAGCTCGCTGAGGATGGGGCGGCACTTGGCGCTGGCCAGGTTGTACAGCAACTTGGTATAGTCCGCGCTCAGCACCATGTCCTTGCCGTGCTCCTCGGCCAGCTTGTCCGCGTTGTTCTCGTTCAGCAGCGCTTGGCACATCAGGGCGAAGAGCAGCAGCCGCGCCTTGGGCAGGAAGGCGTACTTGGTGGATCCCTTCTCCACGATCTCACGCGTCATGCGCCCCAACCGCTCCTGGCTCTTGTAGCACAGTACGATCCGCTTGGGATCGGTGTTCAACCGGGCCGCGCTGAACATCTGCTCGTACACCTTGTCGTCCTCGAAGGCCGTGCGCATGCTGCGCATCTTGTCGATCTCGCCCTCGCTCGCCAGGAAGGTCTGCGCCAGTTTCAGCAGGCCGATGGCCTTGCTCTCCACGATGCCGAGTTCTTCCAGCTCCTCGGCCGTGTGCCCTTCGAAGCTGCGCTCCTGCCGTTCGTAAAATATGCCCAATTCACGGAAGCGGTCCTGCAGTTGCAGCTGGATCAGGTCGTTGGCCCGCAGGTTCCACGGCTGTATGGGCGTCTGGCGGTTGTTGTTGATGGTGACGCTCACCACGAAGTTGTCCGTGGCATCGCTCACCACTTTGGCCAGCACCCGGATCTTCTTCAAGCGCTCCTTCACCCGATTGATGTCCGGATGGTCCTCGTGCTTCACCAGGAATCGGCCGATGGTGGTAATGGTCTGTGCGCCGTTCAGCAAACGTGGCTCCAGGATGGTCACCTCACCTCCTCCGTTCTGGCTGAATTTCTCGCAACTGAAGGTGACGCCGTTGTGGTCGAACAGGAAGCGGCTGGCATCCACGCTCTGGTCCACCAGCATCTGCTTGAAGGCCTTTTCCATGGCCCGGTTGGCGGGGCTGGTGTCCGGCATGCCATAGCGGATGTTGCGCTCGAAGAAGCGGTCGCCCATGGCCTTGTGCATCTGGTGCAGGTCCCACAGCCGCATGAAGCCCACATGCATGGTCTCACTGCCCGGACCACTGGCCTCAAGAACGCTGTCCATGGCCAGGTTGAACTCGCGCGTGCGGTGCTCACGGGCTTCGCTGCTGCGGCCCGTGCTGCTGCGGTACACCACCACCATGGCCACGCGGCGGCCCCCGAAGTATTCGTTGATCAGGTGCTGCTTGTTCTCCAGGTCCTCGCGCAATTTGTCCAGCACCGTGCTTCGTTCGGCTTCGGCCGGGTCGCCCAAGAAGATGAACTGGAACACCACGCGCTCGATGCTCTTGGCTTCTTCCTTCAACCGCTTCTTCAGCAGCCGCATCATCTCCTCATCGGGAGCCGCAGTGCCGAACAACTCGTCCAGCCCGTCGCTGATCAAGGCATCGTAGCCCGTGCGGAACTGGTCGTGCTGGCGGGTGTGCCGGAAGATGTACAGGTTGAGCGTGCGCTTCTTGGCGTCCAGGTGGAACCCGTCGATGCCGTGGTCGTGCGGGCCGAAGGCGATCTGCTTGGCCGCCTCTTCGCGGGAGAGTTGCAGTTCCGATTCCAGGTACAGCAGGCCGAAGTAGTCGCTTTGGAAGCCACCGAGTTCGCTGCGGAGTTCCTTGTAAACGGAGGCGAGTTTGGCCGGGGTGATGGACATGGGACGATGGTGTTCAGGCCGTGAAGGTGGGGCCGGGCCGCCAATATCGCAAGAAAGATCCCTTGCCCACGGGTCCGGGGCGCTCCGTACACCTCATTTTTGTGCGCTTGCAACCAGGATGAAAGAGGTAACCGCCGAGATCATCGCGATCGGGGATGAGATCCTGATCGGACAGACCGTGGACACCAATTCGGGCTGGCTCGGCGGCGAGCTGGCCTTGATCGGCATCCGCACCGTGCGTGTGCGTGCCATTGCCGACGACCGATCGGCTATCCTGGAGGCGCTGGGCTCCGCGGTCGCCGATATCGTCCTCATTACAGGCGGCCTGGGCCCTACCAGGGACGACCTGACCAAGCAGGTGCTCTGCGAGTTTTTTGGAACCCGCTTGGTTCACCGGCCCGAGGTGGAACGCCACATCGAAGACCTCTTCCTGCGGATGGGGCGCTCTGCGGCCGAGGTACTCGATGCCAACCGTGCCCAGGCCGATCTGCCGGAAAGTTGCACCATCCTGCCCAACAGCCGGGGCACGGCGAGCGGTATGTGGTTCCAGATCCCGCTTCTGCCGGAAACGAACGTAGGGACCACCACCAATGAAGGCCGGCCCGAGAGGGTCTTCCTCAGCATGCCCGGAGTGCCCTATGAGATGCGTGCCATCATGGGCGACCATGGCCTGCACAAGCTGCGCGAATGCTTCCGCCCGCCCGCGATCGTTCATCGGACCATCCTGACGGCCGGTATGGGCGAGAGCCAGGTCGCCCGGCTCATTGAAGCGTGGGAGAACAGTCTGGCCGCGGATGGGATCAAACTGGCCTATCTGCCATCACCGGGCATGCTCCGCCTTCGACTTTCAGCGTACGCCAATGCCGATGCGGCCGAAGCGCGCCAGCGCGTGGACCGGCAGGCCGAGGCGCTTTACCGGCTCATTCCGGAGCTGATCTTCGGGGAGGGTACGGGTACCTTGGGCCAAGCCGTGGGCCAGCAGCTGAAGGAGCGTGGACAGACGCTCGCTCTTGCAGAAAGCTGTACGGGTGGCTACTTGAGCCACCTGATCACCGCCATCCCCGGCAGCTCGAACTATTACATCGGTGGAGTGGTCAGCTACGCGAATGCCGTGAAAATGGAGGAGTTGGGCATCCCCAGCGATATGCTCGAACTGAATGGCGCGGTGAGCCGACCCGTGGCCGAGCGCATGGCCCAAGGGGTGCGTGCCGCTTTGCGGAGCGATTGGGCTATTGCCACCACAGGCATCGCCGGTCCCGATGGGGGCACGCCCGACAAGCCCGTGGGAACGGTCTGGCTTGCCGTGGCCGGCCCCGACGGCGTTTCGGCCAAGTTGGGCAACTTTCCCGGCAGTCGCGAGCTGGTGATCGAACGGGCGGCCATGAGCGGCTTGAACATGCTGCGCAAACGGCTGATGCTCAGGTAGTGACAAGGGGAGGAGCCGATGGGGGAACAGCCGTATCCGGGCCAACGTACAGTCGGCCACGCACCCGCACCCCTGCGCATGATGATTTCTTCCTGGATGAACCGACCGGAATTTTTCCGCATATTCGCGCCCCGAATCCGGAAAGCCATGTCCCGTATCTGTCAGATCACCGGCAAAAAGGTGATGGGTGGCCACAGTGTGAGCCACTCCAACGTGAAGACCAAGCGCACATTCGCGCCCAATCTGCAGGATCGCAAGTATTACCTGGAAGCCGAAAAGCGCTGGGTGACCCTGCGTGTGAGTGTGAACGGCATGCGCACCATCAACAAGATCGGCCTGGCCGAAGCCCTCAAGCGGGCCCAAGCCAAAGGCTTCTACAAGGCCTGAACCCCGCAACACGCTGAACAACGCCTTCGCCGGGCTACGGCGATTGAACAATGGCCAAGAAAGGCAACCGCGTACAGGTGATCATGGAGTGTACCGAGCACAAGGCGTCCGGCCAGCCCGGCACCAGCCGCTACGTCACCACCAAGAACCGCAAGAACACCAACGAGCGTTTGGAGTTGAAGAAGTACAATCCCATCCTGCGCCGTATGACCGTTCACAAGGAGATCAAGTAAGCCGCGCCTCCGCGCACAACAACCAGCTATTAAGCGCATAAGTCATGGCAAAGAAGGTAGTTGCTACCCTGAAGAAAGCGGACGCCAAGGTGTTCGTCAAGGTGATCCGCATGGTGAAGAACGACCGCACGGGTGGTTACGCGTTCGCCGAGCAGATCATGTCGCAGGAAGATGCCGATAAGGCCCTCTCCGGCAAGAAGTGATCATATCCCTGTCGTGAAGGCTTTCCGCCGCGAGGAGGGAAGCCTTTCGCACGCCTTGACCCCGGTACATCCCGAATTCCCGTAGCCCATGGCATTCTTCGGACTGTTCGGCAAGAAGAAAGAGGCCAAGGAGGAAGCGGCCGAGAAAGAAGCGCTCGACAGTGGGCTGCAGCGCTCGCGCGAAGGCTTCTTGGGCCGCATCGCCCGCGCCGTGGCCGGCAAGAGCCAGGTGGACGATGAGGTACTGGACCAGTTGGAGGAAACACTGGTGCAGAGCGATGTGGGCGTGGAGACCACGTTGCGCATCATCGGCCGTATCCAGGAGCGGGTGAAGCGCGACAAGTACGTGGGCACGGCCGAACTCAACGGCATCCTGCGCGACGAGATCGCGGCGTTGATGAAGGATCCAGCACCCGTTGACCCCGCCATCAAGCCGTACGTGATCATGGTGGTTGGCGTGAATGGTGTGGGCAAGACGACCACCATCGGCAAGCTGGCCCACGCGTTCAAGAAGGAGGGCAGGAGCGTGCTGCTCGGTGCGGCCGATACGTTCCGGGCCGCCGCCGTGGACCAGTTGCGCATCTGGAGCGAACGGGTCGGCGTTCCGCTGGTGCAGCAAGGCATGGGCGCCGACCCCGCTGCCGTGGCCTACGACACTGTGGAGAGCGCCAAGGCCAGGGGTGCCGAGGTGGTCATTATCGATACCGCCGGCCGCCTGCACAACAAGACCAGCCTGATGAACGAGTTGACCAAGGTGCGCAATGTGATGCGCAAAGTGGTGCCCGATGCGCCCCACGAGGTCCTGCTCGTCCTGGATGCCAGCACCGGCCAGAACGCCATCGAGCAGGCCCGACAGTTCACCTTAGCTACCGACGTCACCGCATTGGCGCTCACCAAGATCGATGGGACCGCCAAGGGCGGCGTGGCCATCGGCATCAGCGACCAGTTCAGCATCCCCATCAAGTACCTCGGGGTGGGTGAGGGTATGGACCATCTGCAGGTGTTCGACAAGCGCGCGTTCGTGGAAGCGCTCTTCAAGGGCTGATCGGCCCCGCGCCTTTCCGTGCCCTGACAGGTGTGCGGGCCGAGCAGGAAACATCGTGCAGGGCATGAAGGATAATGTCCGGGAGGGTGGTCGCTGGAGTGTGGCGGTCGAACGTATGTATGGCCATACATACATCAGGCTATGATAGCACTTGGCGAAGGGCGGATCCGTACGGATCAGGCTCGGGGGACCGGCTTTCCGCAAGTCGGTAGCAGAACGTATGTATGGCCATGCATACGTCGGGGTATAAGAGCACCTGGGTGCACTGGGACTCGCACGGCTCATGCTCGAGAGCCCGGAGCACAGTAGACATGTGCAGAACATATGTATGGCCATACATACGTCAAGCTGTGGTAGTACCTGACAAAGGATGGCCCCGTACGGATCGTTCTCGAGAACCCAGTTATCTCCTGGCCCTAGAGAACGTATGTATGGCCATACATACGTCAAGGACAAGTTGAAATGATGCGTTGTTCAGCGACGCGTGGATGACACACCGGATCCTTTCCATGACCCTCCCCATCAGGATCTCCGAACATGCTCCGTAAAGAGCCAAGTACCGCGCTCGCGCGTCTGATCCCTGGTGGCATCGGCCATATATTCAGCTCAGATCCACGGTGAGAGCCGGGATCCGCGACCGGATACCCGACCATGTGGGGGGATGGGAGATCCCGAGTGCGAATAGGGCGGATGACCGGAAGGCTCCGGGTGGTCCACAACCCACAGGACCTGGGTGTCGTCGCTTCTCGATGGCTTCCCTGAAAACCGGTATGGCCATCCATCGGCCGCCTGGTTTTCTTGTCCTGGTTCAATGCTTGGCCCCCTGCGGTCGCGGACCTTTGTGCCATCAACGTCAACGCACCATGGATCGCAAAGACTTCCTCCGGAAAGGCCTGCTGGGCACGGGTATGCTGGCTGCCAGCCCCTTGCTCGCCGACCTGGTGGAGAACGGGATCGATGAACTGCGCCCGCTCGACGTTGTCGGCTTCAACCACTTGCCCTCCCCAACACCCCGCATCATGGCAAACACCGTCTTGCACAAGGCCGCCACCAGGGGCGGTGCCGATCACGGCTGGCTCAAGGCCAAGCACACCTTCAGCTTCGCCAATTACTACGACCCCCAACGCATGCACTTCGGTGTACTGCGCGTGCTCAACGACGACCGCATCGCCGCCGGCATGGGCTTCGGTACGCACCCGCACGACAACATGGAGATCATCACCATCCCGCTCAGCGGTACCGTGGCCCACAAGGACAGCATGGGCAGCAGTGGTACCATCAGTCCCGGCGAGGTGCAGGTGATGAGCGCCGGCACGGGCGTTACGCACAGCGAGTTCAATCACCTGCAGGATGAGGAACTGCGGCTGCTGCAGATCTGGCTGTTCCCCAACAAGCGTGGAGTGACGCCCCGCTACGATCAGATGAGCTTCGATGTGAAGGACCGCCGCAACAGCCTCCAACAGATCCTCTCACCCAGGGCCGACGACGCGGGTGTGTGGATCCACCAGAATGCTTGGTTCCACATGGGTACCTTCGACAAGGACTTCAAATTGAGCTACGACCTGAAGGACAGGCGCAACGGGGTATACGCCTTCGTCATCAAAGGCGATATCACCGTCAATGACACCGCGTTGAACGAGCGCGATGGCCTCGGCGTGTGGGATGCCGCAGCACTGACCATCGAGGCCAACAGCCAGGACGCCGAACTGCTCCTGATGGAAGTGCCCATGCAGTTGAACTGACCTCGGGCCACCGGCGTCCTGCCTGCGATCATCCTGGGCCACCGGCATCCTGCCGGTGAGCATCGACCCGGAACGAACAAAGCCACCGGCTTCCAGTAACCTTCCCGGGTCACCGGCATCCTGCCCGAGGTCCAAACTCCAGGTCATGGTCCGCACGGTACATCTTCCACCGGCCGGTCTTTCCTTTGTACCGCCCATCCGGCGCCCCGACCCGCCATCCACTGATACCATGATCCACTGATCAATGAACCTGTTCCGCAACTTCAAGTCCGTTACCAGGACAGCGTACGGCCGTGGCTCCTTCGGCAAACTCGGCGAGATCATCGATCCGCAACGGGGCGCGGGCAATGGGTACATGGTGTTCCTGGTGGACCACTACTTCCAGAACAACAGCGCATTCCTGGCGCGCATCCCGGCCCTTCCCGGCGACGAGGTCCTGTTCTGCAGTACCGCCAAGGAGCCGTCCACCGGACAGATCGATGCCCTGCGCGATGATTTGCTGGCTCGGCGTGGGCTGCCTGCCGGCCTCGTCGGTATCGGTGGGGGCAACGTGATGGACGTGGCCAAAGCACTTTCTCTGATGTTCACGAATGAGGGGAGCAGCGTGCAATACCAGGGCCTCAACCTGATCAAGAAGCCCGGTATCTACCACTGCGGCGTGCCCACCATTAGCGGTACCGGTGCGGAGGTGAGCATGACCGCCGTCCTCACCGGCCCGGTGAAAAAGCTCGGGCTCAAATGCGACTGGACCGTCTTCGATCAGATCGTGCTCGACCCTGACCTCATCGCCACCGTGCCCGATGATCAGTGGTTCTACACCGGCATGGACACGTACATCCACAGCGTGGAGGCCATCACCGGCACCAAGAAGAACACCTTCGCCGAGGCGTACAGCGAAAAAAGCCTTGAGATGTGCCGGGAGGTGTACCTGAGGCTGGATCGCAAGGACCCGAAGAGCGATGAGCTGCTGATGGTGGCCAGCTACATGGGTGGGCTCAGCCTGACGTACAGCGAGGTGGGCGTTTGCCACGCGTTGAGCTACGGTTTGGGCAAGGTGCTGGAGATCCACCACTGCTACGCGAACTGCATCGCATTCAATCAACTGGAGGATGTCTATGGTGCTCATGTGCAGGAGTTCAAGGGCATGGTGAAGGAGCGTGGCATCTCATTGCCCCAGGGGCTGGCCAAGGATTGGAGCGAAGAGACCATCAGCGCGATGGCCGAGGTGGCCTATGCACTACCGCACATGTGGGATCACGCCTTCGGACCCGGTTGGCAGCAGGTGCTCGACCGTGAACGGATCAAAGGGTGGTACCGCAGGATGTGATCGTTCACGGGCCTGTTCGGAACGGGGCGCATGCCCGGAGTGCTGCAGCGGGCGCGAGGTTACCTGGGCCGGCGCCGGTGCGTCATACACGCTCGACCTTCCTGGCGCCCTGCGGTTCCAGCGCGAATATGGTGCCAACGTACAGCACCATCCGATCGATCAATTCCAGGTCCTCATCGTGCAGCTTGCGGAAGCGCACACAACTCTTGCCCCGGTTCCTGGTGCGCAGGTCCTGGTTGAAAACGCTGAGCAGGCCGGGTGGCAGTACATAGAACGTGATGTGGTTCTTCTGGTTCGATACCGCGAACAAGGCCTGACCACCCATGTGATAGGTCGGGAAGCCATTGGCCATGTCCTCCTTGATCCTCGGCCAGTGTTTGCGGATCAATTGGCGGATCCATGCCATGGGCTGCTGCCGTTCCTCGGGCAAGCGGTCGAGATACTCGAGGACGGTGATCGGGGCGGGCCGCATGACAACGTTCAGCGGGTGAAGCTCGTGAATTCCGCGGAACCGTGCCACAAGGTCCGCCCATGACCGGTCGCACCTTCCGCATCATGCACCGATGTCAAGGAGGTTGGAGCCGTGACGAACGGTTGGTCATCGCCTGTCCAACCGAACGATGTTCTCCACATGGTAGGTATGCGGGAACATGTCCACCGGACGCACGTGCGAAATACGATACCGGTCCTTCAGCATGGCCAGGTCGCGTGCCTGTGTGGCGGGGTTGCAGCTCACGTACACGATCCGCGGTGGTGCCATCTCCAGGATGCGCGCCACCACATCCTCGTGCATGCCCGCCCGGGGCGGATCGGTGATGAGCACGTCGGGTTCACCGTTGCGCTCGATGAACGAAGCGTCCAGCAGGTGGCGCAGGTCGCCGGCTTCGAAGCGTACGTTGCGGATGCCGTTCAATTCCGCGTTCATCCGGGCATCGGCCACCGCCTCAGGAACGATCTCGGCGCCGATGACCTCCTTGCAATGCCGCGCGGCGAACAGGCTGATCGTACCCGCACCACAGTAGAGGTCGTACACGCGCTCGTGGCCCGTGAGCCCGGCCTGGTCCCGTGCCTCCACGTACATCGCCCGCATCTGCTCGGGATTGGTCTGGAAAAAGCTCTTCGCGCCGATGCGGAACCGCAGGTCGGTGAGGCCGGGGTCGGGCAGCGCCTCGGTGATGTGGTCCTTGCCGTGGAAAACGCGGATGTCCAGGTCCCAGATGGTGTCGTTCTTCTTGGTGTTGATCGTCCAGAGCAGCGAGGTGATGTCGGGAAAGCGCTCGTGTACAGCGGCCAGCAGTTGCTCGTTGCGCGCATCTTCCTGCCCGAACGATACCAGCGTCATCGTTTCGCCCGTGGTTGTCGTGCGGATGAGCACGGTACGCAGGCCTCCGGTGTTCTCTCGGATGGCGTAGTAGGGCAGGCCCAGGGCACGCGCTCGCTCGTGGATGAACAAGCGGATGCTGTTGCTGGGTTCGGGCTGCAGGTGGCAGGTGTCCACGTGCATCACCTTGTCGAACCGGCCGGGAATGTGGAAGCCCAGCGCGGTGCGGTCGGTGATCTCCCCGAGCGTGCGCAATTCCGCATGGGTGAACCAGCGGTGCGCGCTGCCCGCGAATTCCAGCTTGTTCCGGTAGTGGGTAACACGTGGCGAAGCCAGGATGGGTGCAATGGATGGCAACTCGAGACCGCCAAGCCGCACCAGGTTGTCCACTACCTGTTGTTGCTTGTATTCGAGTTGTTTTTCATAGCGGAGGTCCTGCCATTTGCAGCCGCCGCACGTTCCGAAATGGGCGCATACGGGCTCAACGCGGTCCGGCCCCGGGATGTTGATCCGGATGGCCTCGGCCTCGGCATAACTGCTTTTCTTTTTGGTGATGCGCAGATCGGCCGTGTCACCGGGTACCGCTCCCGTGATGAAGACCACCAGTCCGTCTACTTTGGCGAGCGCCTTGCCATTGGCGCCCCAGCCGGTCACGGCGATGTTCTCCCAGATGGGCAGCGGGCTTTTGGAACGGGCCATGGATCGGGATAGGGGGGCGCAAAGATGGCGCGATGGGTCAACCCTTGAGGCGGATGTGCGCGGAATGGATCCCCGCGTTGGGGAAAGGGACCCACATCTCCTCCGGATACAGGCGCACCGGCCACTTCGGGCTGCGGGAACCGCCCCAATGGGCAAGGCTACATCCCGTGCCGGAACGCGAGCTCCTGCACCTTGATCACGTGCAGCACGAAGGGGAAGAGCGCGTCCATGGTCTCTTCGGCCCCGCGTGTCGATCCTGGCAACGTGATCACCAGGGTACGGCCGATCATACCCGCCACCCCCCGGCTCATCATGGCCCGGGGCATGCGTTCCTGGCCGTAATACCGCGCGGCCTCCATGATCCCCGGCACTTCGCGATCGAGGATCGGTGCGATGGCTTCGGGTGTGCGGTCGCGCGGCGATAGCCCTGTGCCTCCCGTGGTGAGGATGAGGTCGATATTCCCTTGCGCCCACTCCTTCACCTGTGATGCCACTTGCGCCGGTTCGTCGGGCAGTACCGATCGCAAGGCGACCTCCACACCAAGCTTTTCCAATCGCCTGGCGATCGCTGCACCGGCCTTGTCCTCCTTCTTCCCCGCTGAAACACCGTCGCTGATCACCAATACCGCAGCACGGGGAGCCTTCTCGAACCGGTCGTTCCAATCGCTCTTGCCGCCGCTCTTCTCCACCAGGCCGATGCGCTCGATGGTGATGCCCTTGTCGATGGGCTTCAGCATGTCGTACACGGTGAGCGCCGCCACGCTCGCGCCGTGCATGGCTTCCACCTCGGCACCGGTGCGGTAAATGGTCTTCACGCTCACGGTTACCCGAATGGATGTCGGACCGGTTTCAAAAGCGACCGCCGTGAATTCCACAGGAAGTGGATGGCAGTCGGGGATCATGTCCGCGGTACGCTTCACCGCGAACAAGGCGGCAACGCGGGCGGCTTCCAGCACATCACCCTTTGGAACACGCCTCTCTTTCACGGCGATCATGGTCTCCGGAAGACTGACCATAACGGTCGCCTCGGCCGTGGCTTCGCGGAGCGTGGTGGGCTTGTGGGTGATATCGATCATGGGTCGGAGCGGAGCATGGGCCGCCTTCAAGAATTTTGTTTCCACTGGTGGCCGCCATCGGCCATGACCTCCCTGCCGAAGATGGGCAGTCGTTTCTTCACTTCATCGGTCACGTAGGCTACGGCTTCCCGCACCTGCTGCCGGTGCGGTGTACTGGCCAGTACCATGAAGCACAGCGCACCCGCGGGTACGATCCCCTGACTGTGGTACACATGAAGGCAGGTCATTTCCGGCCATCGGGCAAAGGCCTCCTCGCGGATGACGGACATCTGTTCGTTGGCCATGTCCCGGTACGAGGTGTATTCGATCGCCTCCACCTGCTTTTCCCCGGTCCGGTCGGCCCGTACCTGGCCCAGGAACAACTCATGGGCACCGATGTCGGTGCGTGTGGCGTGCTTCGCGATGCTCTCCGCGATGAAGGATGCGGGGATCGGACCTTCCATGAAAATGTCCCGCTTCTTATGGGTGATCTTCGCGTTCATTGGTCGCTGGTCGAGGATGAGGGTGTGCGCCGCCGTCCGCGCTCGCGCAACGGGGCGGCCATGCCTGCGCAAGGTCTTGTGTCCCGGGCCAAAGGTCGGGAGGTCCGTCCATCATTCCGTGCCGGGATCCACGATCGGCCCTGCCAGGCCCGTTTCATGGCAACCACAGCTTGAAGCATGCCAGCAGGAGCACCACGCCCAGCGCCTGCCGCAGGCGCACGGGCTGAAGCATGATCGCGCCGATGTACGCCCCGGCAAGTCCCCCGATCAGCGCTGCGGCCACCCATGCAGCGAGGGTCGGTGTGAGCACGGCGCCCAGTTCCGAGGTGCCGGCAAGGCCCGCCGCACTGTTCACCAGGATGAAGAGCGCCGAGGTACAGGCGGTCACCTTGGTGTCCGCATACCTCATTAACAGTAGGACAGGGCTGAGCAGGATGCCCCCCCCGATGCCGATCATTCCCGATACGAGGCCGAGGACGGCACCGATCATGAGCGCCAGGGGCAGGGGAGCGGCCCGTTCCGCCTCTCCACCCTTGCCGAAGAAGCCGAACATGCGGAGGACGGCCAGGAGCAGGCATACGGCGAGGATCCGTTTGTAGAGCAGCGGTTCGATATCGATCCCCGCACCCAGCCATGCCATGGGAACCGAGGCCAGGGCGAATGGCCAGAACACGCGCCACCGGAAATGCCCTGCCCGTGCGTATTGCGCGAAGGAGATCCCGCTGACGAACAGGTTGATGATGAGGGCCGAGGACTTCGCCATCGGAACGCTCATGCCCACGATGGCCAGCAAGGCCAGATAACCGCTCGCACCCCCGTGCCCCACCATGGCGTACGCGAAGGCCACCAGGCCGATCAACAGCATGAGCACGGTGCCGTCCATGGTTCGTTCAATGCGTGTCCTCCGCTTTTGGGGAAGACAGGGTCGCTGTTGCGGCACAAGGTATCGCAGGCCGGTTGAGGTGCGGCTGACGGAACTCATTTGCCCGGGGATCACGGCCCACCACATGATCCGGACAAGCGGGAGTGATATCCTGTTGTTCAGGTATCTGATGAATGCACTGGCCCACTGGCGAGATGAAGCCGCACGCCGAAAAAGACACTGCGGGCAGGCGCCGGGTTGTAGTAGCGGCCTCCCGGGGCGTTCGTGGTGATCCACCCCGAATAGCGCGTGTCGAGCAGGTTCTCCACATGGACGAAAACCGAGAGGCCCATCGCGCGCTGCGGGGTGCGCCACGAGACACGCAAGTGCTCCACATGCGTGGGATCGGTCGCCGCACCACCGGTGGCCATGCCGCTGGTCATTCGGGCGCCGGCCTCCAGGCCCAGACCCCGCAGCAGGATCCCGTCCGTACGCACGAGCAGCCCGGCCATCAGGAGTGGTACTCCGGGGATGTCCCCTTCACTTTGGCCGTTGTTCCGCAGATCGCTTGCGCTGACCGTGCATGTCCCCAACACTTCCATCCGTGCCCGTTCGCGCGTGATCACCGGGCCGTTCACCAGAAGTTCCATGCCCATGATGCTCGCCTGGTCCGCGTTGTCGTAGATGGCGGGACCATCGTTGTACCCGGGTCGCTGGGTGATCATGTCCTTCACCAGGCGGTGGTAAAGGCTCACATCCGCACGCACCGGACCGCCGCTCCCCGCATTGTCCGCACCGAGTTCCCATTCGCGTACCCGCTCACCACGCAGCTGGTCCGACAGCGTTCCATCGGCCCCCAGCAGTTCCCACACGGTGGCCCGGCTGATGCTTTCGGCGTAGCGCAGCCGCAGCCGATAACCCTGACCGATGTCCTGTTCCACCCCGCTGTAGGGCAGCACGACCGGAGATGTCTCCCGTTCGGCGCGTGTACGCCGCATCTCATCCGTATGGTCGTAGCCGGTGCGCTCCAGACCCACGCCTGCATGCAAGGTGGTGGTCCGCCCCAGCCGGGCGACCGTGGTGGCGAAGGCGTTCAGGTTGGAGATCCGCGTGTCGCCGTTCAGCTTGATGTCTCCCTTGATCCCGTTCGTATAGTATAACTCGCGCAAGTGGTCACGCTCGCTCAACGCTTCCAGGCCGATGTTCCAGGCCAGGGGAAGCGTGAAGAGCCGGTCGGCGCCGATGGTGAGCCGGGCCCCCAGCGCACGGGCGGTCTCCTCTTTGTACCCGCAGTTCAGGGGGCTGGTGCCGTACGGGTTCGTCTTGTCGATCATCTGGCCATGCACGCCCGTGCGTACGGTGATGCCGCCCAGCCTCAACTCGTTGGACACACCGGTCATGAGCTGTTGCTTTTCGATGTGCGCATCCACCAGGATCGAATACGGGTTCGCGGTGCGAGGTGCGCTCATCATGGTCTGCTCGTCCACGCTGCCCGGCAGGTCCCAGCCCGCGTTCTGCCAGGTGGCGAATACCCGTGTGGAGGTGCGCTTGTACCTGTATGCCGCGGTCAGGAAGACCTGGTCGCGTGCGGAGGATTCCTGCTGGCGGTATCCGGTGTTGCGCTGGTGTACCACGCCGACCGTGAGACTTGTGCCGTTCTTGTTGGTGCGACCCAAGGCCCCCAGTCGATAATACCCGAACGAGCCCCCCGTCGCCTCCACCATGGCATCGATGCCCGGGCCCTCGCGGAACGGTCCGCCAGCCAGCACCAGGCCACTGGGGGCACTTCCATAATTCGGGTTCCCTACGCTGCGCCCGATGTCCAGGGATCCCACAAGCAGGGGATCCAACAGTTCGATGGGCGTGCTGCCGTCCGCCAGGGTGATGGGGAACGGACCCCAATACGCCTTCACTCCGCGGGTGCCGTACACCGAACGGGCCATGCTGCCCCGGATGCTCAGGCGGGGGCTGCCGCCATGCCCACGCTCGTCCCATTGCACTCCCGGTGCCCATTGGGCCGACCCACGAAGTGAGGAGCGCTCAAAGTCCGCGGTAAGCGTGCTGTCCAGAACGGCGGTGGAGGCCAGGGCATGCCGGTCGCGCTCGCGTGGCCACGGCTCCACCACCACCTCATTCAATTCGCCTGTCGGCTGGTCCAGGAACACCACGCCCATGATCCGGGCCTCTTCGAGGCTGAGCGTTCGTGGGGCGAACCCGCCCACAACGATCCGCATGGAGTCGCAAGGCCACTGGACACAAACCCCGCCAAGCGAGTCGATGGCCTGCGTGTGGACCTGGCCGATGCACTGTACCGTGCCCTCACGCACCGCCCTACCGTCGGGCCCGCTCACGGTGAAACAAGTCTGACCCGTGAGGCGCACGCCTGCCAAGAGCAACAGGGACAGAACGATCAAGGCGCGGGTCATGGCGCGCGAAGTTCCACGATCGGGCAGGAACCGCCACGAGGCGACAACCGCCTTCCGTGTCCGGCCTTTTGGTCTTGCCGACCGGGTTTGATCCGTCATCAACCAGATGGGTCGACTGGACTACATTCGCGCCCCGTTCTGCCGTATTGGACGCTTAGCTCAGCTGGTTCAGAGCACTACTTTGACAGAGTAGGGGTCACTGGTTCGAATCCAGTAGCGTCCACGAGTTCTCTCCGAATGGCTTGCGCGGTTCCCGACCAGGTGGCCCGACCAGAAGGCCCGGCTATTTCGGGGTGACCTGCGCAGGTCCTGCTCGTCGCAAAACCGTCAACTGTCCACCCGGTTGTTCAAAAGCAGGGCCAAGAAAGATCTCTCGCGTACCGACGAGGAATTGGTGTCCCTGCTCCAGAAGGAGATGGACGCTGACCGCTTTGCCGTGCTCTACGATCGCTATTCCACCAAGGTGTACCAGAAGTGCGTAGGGATGACGCGCGACCGGGACCTGGCCAAGGATCTTACGCACGACATCTTTCTGAAGATCTTCGTCAGTCTGAGCAAGTTCGACCATCGGAGCAAATTCGGCACCTGGGTGTACAGCGTCACGTACAATTACTGTCTGGATACCCTGCGCAAGAACCAGCGGCACCGCGAGGAGGATATCGATGAACGCACACAGGAGGGCCTGCCCACAGATACGACCAGCGAAGCCGCCCTGCTGGGCTTGCGGGCTGAACGGCTGGACCATGTGCTCGAACAACTGGATGCCATGGACCGCGGGGTCCTCTTGATGAAGTACGAGGACGAACTGCCCGTCACCGACATGATGGCCACCCTCGGCATCGGCGAGAGTGCGGTGAAGATGCGCCTGATGCGCGCACGTGAGCGGGCCATCGCCAAGTACCATGAACTTTATCCGGACGAACCATGAGCGACAACCCGTTCAAGATCATCCGGCCCACTGATCAGCCGCCCGAGTCCTTGAAGAAGGATGTGATGGGCAGCGTGAAGTTCGTGATGCTCATCCTGCGTTTCGTACAGCTGTTCGTCGCGGACCTCCCGGTCAGCGCGTTCGACAAGGTCCGCCTCATCGATCCCGAGACGGGCGCACCCAAAAAGAAGAACTGATCCACATCCTCCCACATGGACCTTACAGGACTGAAGGACACCCTGCTCCGCTCATTCGAGACCTACCTCGGTGGCATCATCGCCCAATTGCCTTCCATCGCGAGCGGTCTCATCGTGCTGCTCCTCGGCTGGCTCGTTGCCAAGCTGTTGCGCGCCATCGTGAAGAACGTAACCCAAAAAGCGGGGGTGGACAAGGTGGCTGAGCGGACCGGCCTGAGCCAGGTCCTGGCCAAGGTGGGCGTGAAGAAGGTGAGCGTGCTGCTTGCGGGCCTTGCCTACGGACTGGCCATGCTCATCTTCATCGTTGCCGCCGCCGAGGTGATGCACATGGAAGGCCTGTCGAACGCCATTGACCGCTTCTTCGGATATCTGCCCACACTGGCCACGGCGCTGGCCATCTTCATCGGCGGGCTCTGGGGTGCGGACAAGGTGAAGAGCCAGGTGAGCACCGTGATGGAGAGTGTGGGGCTGGGTGGTGCCAAAATGGTGGCAGGCCTGCTCGGTGGCTGCATCGTCCTGTTCACCACCATCACGGCGCTGAACGTGGCCGGTGTGGATACCACGCTCATCACCAGCAATATCCTTGTCGTGATGGCCGGTATCTTATTGGCCTTTGGTATCGCCTACGGTCATGCGGCCCGCGATGTGCTCTCCAACATCCTCGGTAGCTACTATGGAAAGGACCGCTTCAAGCCCGGCATGCGGGTGCGGGTGGGCAACGACGAAGGCGTGATCGAGAAGATCGACAGCATCTCGATCACCATCCGAACGCACGACCGTCTGGTGCTTCTGCCCACTCGGCAACTCATCACCGAGCGCATCGAGATCATTGCGGAGCCGGAAGAACCGGGGGGAGGGGTGGCCTGAGCAGGACCGGGAAGGTCCGTCGGTGATCGCGGGTCAACCGGCACCCGGCTTCCGGTCTCCGTTACCAGGCCGCGCGTAACAGGCCCACATAGGCGCTCGCCTCCGTGGATGCTGCGTTGCCCTGATCCACCTTTTGCTTGGAGGCCGATACCGTTCTCGCCCGGGATCCACGTTTGCCCATGTCCTCCTCCTTGGTACGCACCTGCTCCTCGCTCACGCCCGCTACCGACATGTTGCGGGCCAGTTCTTTCTCCGTGACCTCATGGCCGGTAGCACCGGAACTCGTGATGGCACTGTCCATGGCATTCGCCCGGCGGTCGTGATCCTCTGCAACGGCCGCATTGGCCGCCACCTCATTGCTCAACTGCTCTTGGTTCACCGTAACGATGGCCGGGGTCGGGGGAGGAGTGGCTTTTGCGACCGCGGCGTTCTGCGATCCGTCATTGTCCGCAGTGATGCTTTTCATGTTGGATGAGGCCGTCCCGGCTTCGTCCGCACCGGCTGCCTGATGCGTTCCCACTTGTGCAGGGGTGGGCGTGGTGATGGGCTCGGGCGTACCTGTAGCGGGTTTTGCCGCTTCTTGGACCTTCACCTCGGCCAGTTGCTGGCGGGGTTCCAGCACCGGCATTGATTCCCGTACGGTGAACCACACCGCAGCGACCACGGTACCGAAGGCCAGTGCCGGACGCCAGATCCCGCCGAGGTTCCGGGGCAGCAACCAGGCACCCACGCCGTTCAGCCAGATGCGCCATTGGGGCCGCTGCTCCGCACGGAACACGTCCATCAGGTGCGCACGAACGTGCGGTTCGGCCTCCACGGTGGCTGTATGCGTACGGTCGTCGTGGGTGTGCTGGAGCAGGGAACGCATGGCTTCGTACTCGTCGCGGCCGCTCAGGTGGCGCAACACGAAGGCCCGCTCCTCGTCCAGCAGCTCGTCGAAACCGCGCTCGTGCAGCAGGGCTTCAATATCCTCGGGCTGGTATCGTTCACGCGGTTCCATGGCGGATCGTTGCGTTGGGGCCGAACTCCTTCAAGCGTTCGGCCAGTTTTTTCAGGGTGTAGAACAGGCGCGACTTCACCGTGCCCTCGGAGATGCCGAAGGCGATGGCGATCTCCTTGATGGCCATGTCCTCGTGGTAGCGCATCACGAAGGTGGCCTTCTGGTCGGGGTCCAAACGGTCCAGTTCGGCGTCCAGGCGCTCGCGGAAACGCTCGCGGTCCACCGCATCGCCGTGTGTCGCGTCCACGGTGCCGTTGTACCCGGCCCGCAGGTGCGGCACGGCAGCCTTGCGCACCGCTTCGTGGCGATACTCGTTCTTGCACATGTTGTTGGCCACGCTGTACAACCATGTCCTGAACGGGCGCGCGGGATCGTAGCTCCCGGGCTGCCGCGCGATCCTGGTGAAGAGCTCCTGCAGCAGGTCCTGCGCCCGTTCCCGATCGTTCCACAGCATGCGCGCGAAGTAGCTGATGAGCTTGCGCTGATACCGGTCGTACAACGCTCCGAACGCGCGCTCATCCCCGCGTACGATCAACTCCATCAGTCGCTCGTCGCTCTGTGCCTGGTGATCGGTGCGGAGCAACCCCATTGTTCAGTGGGTGAATACCCCGGCTTTGATCAGGTCCTGCGTGGCGCCAAGCCGTGTCGCCAGGCCGCGCAACTCATGCTCCAATCGCGATGCGTGCGCCTCGTCGCCATTGGATCGGTACTGTTGCAGAAGTACTGATCCCGGTAAGAGGTAGTTGCGGCTCAGCGGTCCCGCGGCCGTGGTCTTCTTCATGCGGTCCCATCGCTCGGCCAAGCTCCGCCCATCGGGCGGTGTTCCGCCCACGGCGAAGGCGATCCCCGAGGTGTACAAGCCCTCCGGGAATGCATCGAACCAGGAACGGTCCAGGCTCAATGCCAAAAACACCGGACGTTCGGTAGCCGTGGAAAGCGCCCTCGCGAAGGCCGGCCCGGCGGCGGGCACTGGACCGGTGGCCTTCGCCTCCTTCCAGATGCGCTGGCGGTAGCCCATATCGTTCAGCAGGCGTTGGTCCACCAGCAGCACGTCCCGTCGCTGATCGTGCAGGCGTTGCAGCATCAGGGCGGGCGCGCCGTCCATATCGCCATTGGTGAAAAGGATGCCGCCCTCGCCCGTGCTCAGGAGCAGGTCGCTCGCCACATCCGCGAGGGCCGGGGACAAGCCGCCACGTTGTTCAAGCTGCGCGCTCCAATGGTCCTGCGCCGCCTTGTCGCCACTGAGGTTCGCCCGGGTGAGCATGGGCAGGATCAACTCGGTGCGTCCGGCTCCAGTGGCATGGGCCGCATCCAGTTCGGTGAACGCCTCCGGCCCGGGGAAAGCCAGGTAGTAGCTCGCCAAGTGCTGTTCGAAGCTGCCCGGTGCCGCGTTGCGTATCCGTCCGGCGATGGTCTCCAGTTGGATGTTGTCCTTCTCCTGCAGGCGTCCGTTGTTGCTCCCCAAGCGTGCATTGCGCTCGCTGCGGAACCAGTTGAACTGGGCGTTCACATCCGACGGTCGGGCTTCGCTCAGCGCTTTCCAGGTCTCGGCGGCCCGGCGGGCGTCCGTTGTTGACCACGCTCCCTGCCATCCGTCCCGCGCCGGAGCCATTTGACCAACGGGTGCCGCATCGCCGCTGGTGGACGGGACGTTCTGGGCCTGCAGCACAAGTGCTGGCAGGAACAGGGCCAGAAAGGTCACCGCGTGGGAAGGAGTCAGGGTCATGCCGGTCATACGATGCGCCGTACACGCAGCGTGGCGCAAAGTTCATGCAGGTCGGGTTCCCTTCCGATCCCGGGACGGGATGGCACGTCCACGGATCGGACAGTGACCTGTCGGGGTACCTTTGAGCGCCATGCTCAACCAGGAGACCAAGGAACGATTGCGCCAGAGCCTCGACAAGGTGCATGATTGGCCCAGCGTCTACATGTTCAAGCTCATCTTCGAGCCCGAGCCCGGGCGATTGGAACGGGTACAGGCCCTTTTCCCTCCCGAGGCCGAGCTGTTGCGCAAGTACAGTACCGGTGGCAAGTACCTGAGCATCACCGTGCGTGAGGTGATGATCAACGCGGACGAAGTGGTGGCACGCTACGAAAAAGCCTCGGAGATCGAGGGGGTGATCGTGCTCTGATCCATGCATCTCCTCGACTCGCTGCGCCCCGCGCTCCTTCTTTCGCTCAGCATCCTCTTCCTGTTGATGCTGTGGCGCCGGTTCAAGCACAAGGCCATGATGGCCGAACGGCCCGTGGCGGCACATGCCGAGTTGCTCGCGCTCCATGTGGAGTACCATCCCGAGCGCCTGCGTGCCGAAGTGGCCATGCCCGAGGATGGGGAGTTACGGCCCGCCTTGCTTGATGGTGAGCACCGGCCCCTGTTCGCCTGGCCGCGGATGAACGGGAAGGCCGGTACGCAGGTGCTGGAACTCCCACTGACGGACCATGCGGACGGGACGTATTATTTCGAACTGGCCACGGCCACCCAGCGTACGGTCCGTCGATTCATCCTGAACCGATCATGAGGGCCGTTGCCGTGGTGCTGCTGCTGTGCGGGATCACCCCGGCCATGGCCCAGAAAAAAATACCGGAACACAAGCCCACGGTCCAAGGCACTTTCTTCCTGCCCACCGCGCTGGACAACAAGATGTTCACCGTGCTCACCTCACCACTCGGCGAGGGTGAGTTGTTCGTGCAGATCCCGCTCTGGAAGGGCTTCGGCATCGGCCTGGGCGCCAAGGTGATGGGCTGGGACCTGAAGAACAACGCCTTCTCGCAGTTGGACACGCATGGCGATGCGAGCCGCTGGACCGGAGCACTCAAGGTGCAATACGCGCACTACACGGGGCCCATCACCTTTTACGAAGCCGCGGTGCGTGCAGGCTACAGTCGCTGGACCTGGGACTGCAGTACGTGCGAAAGCAACACGTTCCAGGGCGGGATCCACCTGGCCGGAACCTTCGGGTACTATGTGCATGCTTCGAAGAATCTCGCGTTCGGTATCATTCTTGGTTATGGGACCGATGCGGCCCGCTTCACGCCCGATCTGCTGTGCCTGAATGATTTCCCCGGGTATGAGGGCATGACCGGGCCGTACCGGTTCTTCACGGTGGGCCTGGGGTTCAGCACCCGTTTCGAAAAGGACAGCGAGGAGCGTTGGTAGGCGGAATGCCTGTCCCGAGAGTTACCCGCGGTACTTCCGCGTCAGCGCGCACATCTTCAGCAGGGCCACCGCACAATCGACCCCTTTGTTGCCATGCCGCCCACCGCTGCGGTCCCGCGCCTGCTCCATCGTATCGTCGGTGAGTACACAGAAAATGACCGGCTTCCCGTGCTTGATATTCAAGTCCATGATGCCGCTGGCCACCGCTTGGCACACGTAGTCGAAGTGGGGCGTTTCGCCACGCACCACGCTGCCGATACAGATAACACCATCCACGTCGCGGTGTTCCAACAACGTTTGTGCCCCCAAGGGCAGTTCGAAGCTGCCCGGCACCCTTTCCTCCAAGAGCAGGTTCAACGCAACGCCGTGCTTGAGCAGGGTTTCCACCGCGCCATCGCGCAGCGCACCCGTGATCTCCGGGTTCCATTCGCTGGTGACCAGGCCCAAGCGCAAGCCCGATCCACCGGGTACGCTGGCCGTGTGGTAGGAGGACAGGTCCTTACCGGCCGTGGCCATGATCAGCTCTTGCCGGTCATGGCCTCGCTGTAGGCCGCGTATTTCCGCGCTTGCTGCACATCAGGCGATGCGGGAAAATCCGTGGCGATGCGGCGGAAACACTTCGCCGCGTGCTCGTGGTCGTTCTTCTGGCGGTACAGCACGCCGACCTTCCATAGGAACATGGGCGTGGTGTAGTCGCTGCGCACCATGTTGGCGGCTTTCTCGAACTGGCTGATGGCCTCATCCGGTCGTCCGAGTTCCACCAGCACATCACCCTGGTTGCCCACCGCCATCACCCTGAGGATGTCGTCGTCCAGGTCCGCTTCTTTGTAATAGTTGAGGGCCGTTTCCCATTCGCCCTTCTGGTGGTAGCACACGCCCAAGTAGAAGTTGGCCACTTCGCCCGCCGGTGTGCCCCCGTAATTGTCGGCGATGTGTTGGAACCCATAATAGCTGCCTCCATCCCCGTTGATCGCCAGGTCCAGCGAATCGATCTCGAACCAGTACTGGGCTTTCCAGATGAGTTCCTGCGCCTCCTTGGCCTTCGGCTCCACCACGAACTTCTTGTAGCCCAAGAAGCCGCCCACCAGCAGCAGCACTGCGGCCACAATGCCGGTCACGAGCTTCTTGTTCTTCTCGAAGAACAGTTCGGTCCTTGTGTAGATCTCGCCGATGTCGAGGTCCTTGTCCTCGGCGGGCGGGTTGGTCTTGGTAGCGGCCATGCGTCGTTTGCCGGGTCCTCCGGCGGGGGCGCGAAAGTAAAGCTTCCCGCGACATCTGTGTATGGGCTTGCAAAACAGGGATTTGGGGCATTTTCTTGAGCTTGACCTCCTCCCTGCCTGCCCCATGTACCTCGTTCCCGTAGGACGTGATCGGGTCCTGATCGGGTAATGTCCCAAGCGGCAGGACGAAAAGCATCTGTACGGACGGATCCCTTCGCACCGGCCGAGGGTGATCGGCTCCATCGAGGGCTCTCGGGATGTTCCGGCCGTGAACGATCGGTGGTCGGATCGCCCATACGCCTACATTCGGCAACAACTCGGCAACCATGACAAGAACAGTTACCCTTCTCGCCACGACCATCCTTGCGAACACGGTCTTCGCGGCCTTGGGTGGACCAGACCAGTACGGCTATACCTGGAAGGACAGCAACGAGCCGGATGGACCGGTCTACGAATGGATCGATATCACCACCACCGGCACGCAACTCACCGGTTTTGCCGATGATAATGTGGTGGGCCCCTTCATCCTGGGTGAAACCTTCCCGTTCTATTGGTACACAGTGAAGAAGATCCATATCGGCAGTAACGGCTACCTGGCGTTCACCACAAGTGGAAACATCGCCGCACCCTTCCCCGGTATCCCGCTGGCAGGCGGTACGGACAACTACGTGGCCGGCTACATGACGGACCTCAACTTCGCTGGAGAGGGAAACCCGGGCCAATTGTGGGTATACGACGACATGGAACAGGCCGTCATCTCGTACATCAACGTGCCCTATTGGAACGCGACAGCTCCGGGGTTCTGGACCGGTAGCAACACCTTCCAGTTCGTGCTGGACAAGACCGATAGCACCATCACCATCAACTATCAGAACACCCAGTGCTGCAGTGGGAGCAACGGTCCGGTCTGCGGCATCGAGGCACTCAACGGCGATTTCGGCCTGCTACAGAATTCAGGCACGTATCCCACTTCCGGATTCAGCGTACGATTCTATGCTCCGCCGACACCGCTGATCGACATCACGGATGCGGCCGTGGAGTGGATCACCGATCCGTCGAACGGTGGCCGGGCCATTCCGGTGAATGGTGCGCCCTTCCCCATGCACGCGTTCCTGCGCAACACCGGTAACCAGGTTCTGGATCCGTTCACGGTGACCAATACCATTTACGATCAGGCCAACCAGACCATCACGGTGGACGCCGCCAACGTTGGTGAACTCTTCCCCAATGCCACCGAGGACGTCTACTTCTCCAACTCCTTCGTGCCCGATGCGCCCGGCACCTATCGCTCGGTGACCACATTGAGCGGCATAGTGGGGGAGACCGTCATTTCCAATAACAGCCTCACCCAGGAGATCGTGGCGTACGACACCACCTTGTTGTACAACGATGTGGACTGGGCGGGCGCTGGTGACGATGGTATCGGCATCAGCTGGAACGGCGGTGCGGCCGGATGTGGTACGTACATCATTCCGCCGTTCTACCCGATCAACGTGAGCCACACCACCTGCCGCATCACCAACAACATCGGGAACGTGGGCATTTCCATGGTGGTGTATGACGATGATGGTCCCGATGGTGCCCCCGGTACACTGTTGGACAGCGTATCTGTGCAGGCCATGGATGCGCAGGCGGGTGACCATGCGTACCCGCTCACACAGCCTGTTGTGCTCGACAGTGGCGGACTATATGTGCTCTGGTACATGAACGGGGCCAATGTGAGCTTGGCGCAGGACAACGTGGCGCCTTTCAGTCTGCGTACCTACGAGGTGATCCAGGGGGCTTGGGCCGAGTACCGCGATCGCGAGGTCGCGGACTTCCACCTCGGTCTGCGCATGAGCATCATTCCCGAACCCGACGCCGCTGCGGTCAGCTTCGACCAACCAGCCGATGGGCAGACCTTGGGTTCCAGCACCGCCGTGCGGATCATGATCCACAACAATGGCAACCTAGCGGTCACAGGCATTCCCTGTGGATACAGCTTCAATGGCGGCTCTCCCGTTTTGCAGACATACAACGGCCCAGCCATCGCGCCCGGTGCCGAAGCCCTTTTCATGTTCGCGCAACCCTTGGTTCCGCTGGCCGATGTGACGGGCGCACTTTGCGCGTGGACGACCCTTCCGGGCGATGTTGATGGAGCCAATGACACCACGTGCATCATGATCAGCACGGCCGTGGGGATCAACGAGTCAGAAGGCGTGCGCATGCGCCTGTCTCCCGTGCCTGCGGCCACCAACCTTACTATCGATGGCTTGCCCAAGTCCGCCGTACGTCTCGAGGTTTTCGACATGACAGGGGCCCTTCGGTTGGAAAGATCACTGCGGAATGTGAGCGGACCGTTCGTTCTTCCCTTGGCCGGGCTCGCTGATGGTGTGTACGTGCTGCATGCCATCTCCGCGAACGCCCGGTACAATGGGCGATTCGAGGTGCAGCATTGATCGGCCTGAGCAGAAAGGAGGGGGACCTCTCCAAATGAGGAGCGGCCGACGCGAACCCGTTTTGCGTCGGTGCGGACTGACGGCAGAAGTATGTTGAAGGGTATTTTCGCCGCCCATGCCGAAGAACACCTCCCTTCTGCTCATCCTGTGGAACGTCCTTCTGAGTGCGCTCCTTGGCTGGGTCGTGCTGCGCAAAAGCACTGCGCCCACCGCAGCTGATCCGATCGCTGAACCGGGGACCGGAACAACTGAAGAGCCGCGTCCAGTGCCGGCCGTGGACACGGCCACGCTGGCCCATGCACGGATCGCGTTCTTCTACATGGACAGCATCCAGAGCGGGTTCGACCTCGTGACCGAAAGTGCCGATCGGGTGAAGAGCATGGGACGCCAGCTTGAAGGCAGCTTGTCCAAGGAGCTCCAGAAGGCCCAGGCCGAGGCCCAACGACTGATGGAGAAGGATCACACGTACAGCACCCAGGCCGAGGTGGCGGCCGATGAGGCCCGCCTGCACGAGCTCGATCAGAAGATCGGCGAGATGCGGATGAGTTCGCAGGACCGGATCGATGAGATGCAGATGCGATTGCTGCAAGAGATCACCTTGGAGATCCAGGATTTCCTGACCGAGTACAACGCCGGTCACAAGTTCGACTTCATCTTCAGCATCCAGAACGAAGGCCAGATCTGGGTTGGCAACAAGGGCTTGGACATCACAGCGGACGTGGTGGCCGGTTTGAACGCCAGGCACCGTGCGAAAAAAGTCGCCGGATCGACCCCAGAGAACAAGTAGGATCGTCCTCCATTGAAGAGCCCCGGGCTGTGCCGGGGCTCGATCGGGTCTCAGGGACGCTGTCCCGTGCGCGGGGCGGGAGAGGGCAACTGGCCCAAGGGTGCTTTCAGTTCGACGGCGCGCTCCAGCCTTGGTCCACGGTGCGCTGATCATACGTCTTGCCGTCGTAGATCTTTTCGCTCAGGGCCCGGCCTTCCCGATCAAAACGCGACCACACGCCGGTCTTCGTGCCCTGGGACATCCTGCCCTGGCTCTCCAGACGGCCGTTGTCATGGTAGTAGCTGAACGTGCCATGACCGATGGTGAGTGCTTCGTCCATGTACGTACCCCGCATGCGCAGCGTGCCGTCCGCGGCTTTCACTTTCACCTCGTACCCGGCATCCGTTCGACGCACCTCGCGCATCAGAACGATCTCTCCGTTCGCAACGGGACCGAAGCCCGGACCGACCAGATCCCGCCGGACCGGACGGGCGGGCACGCTGCGGTCGCCGTGGTTGCCCAGTGCGGTCGAATGCGTTGCGAGTGTACTTGCGAGAACAAGTCCGGTGATGAAGGTGCTCGTTTTCATGGTGGTTCCGGTGGTGGTATTCGGCGTGCCGGTTGGCCTTGATGGCACGAAACAACACCACCCTGATGGGGGCGTGTGAGTGCGGCCGAGCAAGTGGTGGTCCATGATGAGCAGGAGGGAGCAGCGGATATCTTTGGCCGAAGTGGGTGCCATGGCCATACCGATGAACGGAACGTCTATGAGGACAGCGAAGGAGACCGGACCGTGGACCGGTGGTCGTGGTCGACGGTCCGGGTCCCATCGTGTGGCATGGTCTTACCAGGGATAGGCATTCGTTCGTCCGCTGCGTTATGATCCAAATGCGTTCCTTGTTCATCTGGGTGCTCATCCTGCTCCACGCAGGGCTCCTGGCCCAATCCACCCCGCCAGCCGGCGCCCGGATCGAGATCCTCAGCGCTGACAACCTCGTGTACGACAAGGCCTTCACCAAGGCCCAGCGTCTCTTGGGCCATGTCCGCCTGAAGCACGAGAACGCCCTGATGCGTTGCGACAGCGCCTGGCTCTTCGAGGACCAGACCATGAACGCGTTCGGCCATGTGGCCATCGATCACGACACGTTGCACATTACCGGCGAACGTCTGGACTACGTGGGCAAGGAACGGTTGGCCACCATCACCGGAGCCGTCCGTTTGAGCGACCCGGGCATGGAACTGACCACCGATGCGCTCACGTACGCACTGCGCGAACGAACGGCCCGCTACACCTCCGGGGCGGTGATCATCAGCCATCGGGAGAACAACACGCTCACCAGCTGCAACGGTGCCTACCAGGCCGCAATACATCGCTTCGTGTTCAGCGACAGTGTGAAATTATCCCATCCTGAACATATTATTGTTACGGACACGCTGCATTATACGACCACGACCGGGGTGGCCGATTTCTTCGGGCCCACGCGGATCATCCAGGGAGCCACCCTGATGTTCTGCGAGCGGGGCAGCTATGATACCCGTGCCGATCGCGGCCTGTTCACGCGTGCGGGCCGCATCCTCGACGGCGCGCAGGAACTCCGGGGCGACAGCCTCCTGTTCGATGGACGGGCAGGGGAAGGCCGCGGCTGGGGCCATGTGACCATGATCGACACCAGCAGCAACCTGCTTGTCCGCGGCCAGCAAGGCCTGCATCTCCAACACGCCGACAGCTCGTACATCACCGGCCGCGCCGAACTGGTGATGCTGATGGGGGAGGACTCCCTCTTCCTCCATGCCGATACGCTCTCCGCGACCACCGACAGCTCCAGGGGCCAACGGGTGCTCGCCCGACGCAACGTGCGCTTTTTCAAGAACGACATGCAGGGCGTATGCGATACCATGACATGGGCCGATCGGGACAGCCTGATCACTTTGGCCGGCTCACCCTACCTGTGGAGCGGTAAGGACCAGATCAGTGGTCGCCTCATCACCATCGCGCTGCGCAACGGCCATGCCCATCGCCTGCACGTGCTGCGGGATGCCTTGCTGGCCAACAGCGTGGACAGTCTGCCGGAGGACGCGGACCCCACCGCAGCGTATTTCGACCAGGTGACCGGTACCACCATCACCGGTTGGTTCGCCCACGACAAGCTGGTGCGTATCGAGGCCGAGGGCAACAGCCGCACCCTCTCCTTCGCCAAGGAGAAGGATGAGAGCGGCACGGAACGCGTGACCACCATGAACCGGGCCGACTGCAGCCGCATCGTGGTGCGACTCGATAGCGGTGAGGTCAGCAGCATCTCCTTCCTGGTGAAACCCGATGCGGTGATGTACCCCATCGGCCAGGCGCCGGTGGAAGAGATGCGCATGAAGGGCTTCACCTGGAACGCGGCCGCCCGCCCTGTCGACAGGATCAGCATCTTCGCCCCCGAAGAATGAACGACCCGTTCCCACGTTCTTCCGTAGAACCGACCGGATGAACGCTTTCCAGTCCCTCCTTCTGGCCGTACTCCTCACGGCATTCGCGCCATTGGAGGAGAAGCCCGATGTGCCCGCCTTGTACCGCGCGTGCGGCCTTGTTGGCGCGCTGAACGAAGAGGTCTTCACCACCGCACTGATCAAGGCGGAGGGCTTCGGCCCCCTGCCTGATGTGCTCGCCGTTGTGGACATGACACAGCCCAGCACCGCCAAGCGGCTGTTCGTAGTGGACCTGAAGCACCGCAAGCTGCTTTTGCGCACCTGGGTGGCGCACGGGCAGGGAAGTGGTGGGGATCGCTGCGTGCGCACCAGCAACGACGATGGCTCGCATTGTACCAGCAAAGGTCTCCTGCGGGTCGGTCAGCGGGTCATCAGCCCCAAGCACGGCGATGCGCTGCTGCTGCACGGATTGGAGCGCGGATTGAACGACCGCGCCCTGGAACGCGAGATCATCATTCATGCGGCGCCGTACGTGAGTGCCGCGCACATCCGTGCGCATGGCCGCCTGGGCCGTAGCTGGGGCTGCCCGGCCGTGGCTCCCGAGGTGATGCCCCGGCTGCTCGGCCTGTTGCCCGAGGGCTCCCTGCTGTACGTGTACGCCAAGTGAAACGATCCTTTTCGGCGCCGATGAAACCGACCGTTCTTGTTGTTCCCATCCTGTTGGTCGAGGCCTGTACGACACCACCACCGCCCACCCGGCCCACCATCGCACAGCAGGCTGATAGTATCGCCCGCATTTTCGAGGTCCCGGTAGCGTATGCACCACGCGTGCTCGACAGTGCAACGGTCCTGGCCTTTGCCGGGCAGCATCCGGGTGATTCCGCGGCGATCTCCGATTTCTACCGACGACGCGGCTTTCACTATGCCTGGTTCATCGGCGATTCCGTGGGCAGCGCCGCCCGGAACGTGTTGAACCTCTTTCCCGCAAGCGATACGGCAGGTGGGATCAGCAGTGTGCCCGGGCGCACCGGGCTGCAGCGGTTGCTCATGCGGATGGATACGCTCCAGTTCACGGACAGTCTCCGTGCGGCGACCGAACTCGCCCTCACCGCGGGGTTCTTCCAAGCGGCCAACGCGAAGTATGGCGGGATCATCCAGCGCGATCCGCGCGAGTTGGAATGGTACATCCCACGAAAGAAGAAGAATTACGATCGCTTGCTCGATTCCTTGGTGGCGGGGGTGAACGACCTGACACCGATCGAGCCCTTGAGTCCGCAGTACACCAGGTTGAAGAACGCACTGAAATTCTACGCATCACTCGATACGTTGCCCTGGCCCACCATCGCCTGGAAGAAAGGCAGGACCCCGGGCGACAGTCTGCTGGCCCTGCTGCGCTCGCGTCTCGTGCTCTTGGGAGACCTGCCCACCGTGGCCGACAGCTTGATCGGCGACAGCCTGTTCGCCGCCGGAGTGATGAGCGCCCAGCACCGTTTCGGACTGAAGGAGACCGGTGAACCGGACCCGGACCTGCTCGCCGAACTGAACGTGCCGCCCGCCGACCGGCAACGCCAGATCCTGTTGAACATGGAGCGTCAGCGCTGGCTGCCCGCCCGGCCCGACAGCAACGGGATCATGGTGAATATCCCGGCCTATCGCATGCTCGTGTACGAGGAGGGGCACATCGCCTGGACCATGAACGTGGTGGTGGGTGCCGATGCCTCGCGAACGGTGATGTTCAGCGGCGACCTGTCGCAGGTGGTGATGGCCCCGTACTGGAACATACCCCAGAGCATCATCCGCAGCGAGATCCTGCCCGCCGTGAAGAGGAACCCCGGTTACCTCGCACGGAAGAACATGGAGGTAGTGATGGGAGGGCAGGTGGTCCCCGCATCGTCCATAGACTGGAAAAAATATACCAAGGGCGTGCCCTTCACCATCCGCCAGAAGCCCGGACCGGGCAATGCGCTGGGCCGTGTGAAGTTCCTCTTCCCCAACAGCTACAGCATTTATTTCCATGACACGCCCGCCAAGGACAAGTTCCTGCGCGACCAGCGCGCTTTCAGCCACGGTTGTGTCCGCCTGAGCGAGCCGTTGCGCCTGGCGAAGTACCTGTTGCGGAACGACAGTGCATGGACGCCCGAGCGGATCAATACCGCCATGAACGCGAAGACCGAGACCACCGTGCGCTTGAAGAAACCCGTGCCGGTGGTACTGGGTTACTTCACCGCTTGGGTCGATCGCGATGGGATCGTCTCTTTTCGCCGGGATGTGTACGGTCACGATGCCCGATTGGCGGCCGAACTTTTCGCGGGGGAGGGAGGAGCGCAGGCTTCGGTGCGGTGAGGGTGCCAGTAAGGGTGGGGGTGCGGATGTGTGCGTGCGGGCTGAAGTCCGCGGATGGCCAGAGGCTGCTGCCGGCTGCCCGGATCACGGATCAACGGCTGCTGCCGGACAACCGACCAATGGCCTCAACATCACGTGGTCGTCCATTACGAAGCCGCTCCCGATGTCGAGCACTTCGTTCCGTTCGATCGAGAAACCGTTTTTCCGGTAGAAGCCGACCGCCGGGTTCCGCTTGTTCACATTCAGTTCGATCCCCAGGTCGCCTGCGCTAACGGCCGCGCCCGATACGGCTTCGAGCAGCGCCCGGCCCGCCCCGGTGCCCTGCGCATCGGGAAGAACGTACAGCTTGTGAAGCCTCGTGCGCGCCGGTCGGTATCCGTGCTCGAAACCCGCGAAGCCGGTCGCTGTGCCGTGGTGCTCCGAAAGGAGGAAATGATGGCCATTCATCATCTGGTCGTCCAACACCTTCGTGCTGTACATACGCCCCAACATGTACGCGATCTGCTCTGGCGTGATGATGCCCGCGTAGCACATCGGCCATGTGGCGTGCGCGATGGACCGGATCAGCGGGATGTCGACAAGACCCGCGGGTCGGATGTTCACCGGGCGAACGACGGGGCAACCACCAGGTCCTTGCTGCCCGGGGTGTACACGTAGAACCCCTCGCCGCTCTTCACCCCCAGTTTGCCGGCCGTCACCATCTGCACCAAAAGGGCACAGGGCGCGTATTTGGGGTTGCCGAAGCCCTCGTGCAGCACGCGCAGGATGGCCAGACAGGTGTCCAACCCGATGAAGTCGGCCAGTTGCAGCGGGCCCATCGGGTGCGCCATGCCCAGCTTCATGATCGCGTCGATCTCGGCCACACCGCCCACGCCTTGGAACAGCGCCTCGATGCTCTCGTTGATCATGGGCATCAGGATCCGGTTGGCGATGAAACCCGCGTAGTCGTTCACCGTAACGGGGATCTTGCCGATCGCGGTGCTCAGGTCCGTCACCGTACGTGTAACCGCATCGGTGGTATCATATCCGCGGATCACCTCCACCAGTTTCATCACCGGGACAGGATTCATGAAGTGCATGCCGATCACCTGCTGGGGCCGCTTGGTTACCGCGGCGATCCGCGTGATGCTGATGCTGCTGGTGTTGCTGGCCAGGATCGCGTTCGCGGGGGCATGGGCGTCCAGATCGCGGAAGATGTTGAGCTTGAGGTCCACGTTCTCGGTGGCCGCTTCCACCACCAATTCGGCTTGTTTCACCCCTGTGGCCAGGTTGGTGCTGGTGGCGATGTTCTTCAAGGTGGCGGCTTTCTGCTCTTCGGTGATCGCGCCTTTGGACACCTGGCGGTCCAGGTTCTTGCCGATGGTGCCCAGACCTTTGTCAAGACTGGCCTGGGCGATATCGATGAGTGTAACGGTGTGCCCGCTCTGCGCGAAAACGTGGGCGATGCCGTTGCCCATCTGGCCGGCACCGATGACGGAAATGTTCATGTGCTGTTGCGAAAGGCGGGCAAGGTAGGGGGGACGTATCAAGTAGGGGCGACGAGATCGTCAAGCAGGAGCGACGCGCCAAGCAGGGGCGACGCGGAAAGCAGGAGCGACGCGCCAAGTAGGGGCGACGAGATCGTCGCCCCTACTTGCCGTCGCCCTTCAGCACGATGAGTGCGGTGTAAGCCAGGATCTTCAGGTCCACGGCCAGACTCATGTTCTCGATGTACAGGATGTCGTACTTCAACCGGCGCAGCATCTGCTCCACATTCTCGGCGTAGCCGAATTTCACCTGGCCCCAGCTGGTGATCCCGGGCCGCACCTTGTGCAGATGGCGGTAGTGCGGGGCCTCCTTCATGATCTCGTCGATGAAGTGCTGCCGTTCGGGACGCGGCCCCACCATGCTCATTTCGCCCTTGAGCACGTTCCAGAACTGGGGCAGTTCGTCCAGACGGGCCCGCCGCAGGAACTTGCCGATGGGTGTGATCCGCGGGTCGCTCGTGCTGCTGAGTTGCGGACCGTGGCGCTCGGCATCGGCCACCATGCTCCGGAATTTGATGATCCGGAAGGGTCGCCCGCCCAATCCGATGCGCTCCTGGCGGAAAAAGACCGGGCCGGGTGAGGAGAATTTGACCAGCAAGGCGATGATCGCCATCGGTACGGCCAGCACCACCAAGGCGAGCAGGCTGAACGACACGTCGAAGGCACGCTTCAACGCGAATTGCCAGGCCGGCATGATCTGCGGGTTCACCTCGATCAGCGGTGCCCCGAAGATGCTCGTCATTTTCACACTACCGCTGAGAATATCATACATGTCCGGAATGATCTTTATCCGTACCTGTGTGCCCTCCAACTCATTCACGATGCGGCTGATGTCCGCGTGCTCGCCGCTCTCCACGGCGATGATGGCCTCCTCCACGGCGTGCTCCGCGATCAGCGGGCGCAGGTCGTGCCACTTGCCCAGGCGCTTGAGCCCGGTGGCGCTCAGCTGCTGGTCCCCGCCGTTCACGCTGACGAAGCCCACGAAGCGGTTGCCGGGGCTCTTGGGCATGCCCTCGATCTCCTGGTGGATGGCCACGGCCCGCTCGTTGCCGCCCACCAGCAGGGTGTTGAAGCCGATCTGCCGGCCATGCACCCGCTTCACCGTGCGGCTGGTGATGATGTAGCGCAACAGGAAGGTGAACGCGAAGTTCAGCCCGAACAGCACCAGGAAGGAGCGGTAGTAATAGCGGTAGTTGGCCACCGTGTCGTCCAGCAGCAATACGAAGAAGATCACCAGCGAGCCGATGAGCGATATCAGCAATGTCTGCCCCAGTTCCTTGATCCGGAAGCGGCGATACACATCGGCATAACCACCGATCACCAGGTACAGGCCAGTCCAGAACACCGGCACCAGCACAAGCCCCCACCAGTAATTGGCGTCGAACTCCACGGGTACCTTGTACTGGAACTTGGCCGGCTCCATGTACACCTTGCGGAACAAGTAGAACAAGGTCCACGCCGTGGCCGAGGCGAAGAGGTCCGCCATCACGTATTTGGCCACCTGCGTGCGCTTGTTCATCCTCGCTTCAGTGGTGTACGGTCAGGTTGTCCAGGATGATCCTGCCGGTGGTGCGGCCGTTCGTCGGTTGTGCTTCGATGTAGAACCGCCGACCTGCGGTGCCGCTGCCCCACGGGGTGGAAAGGTCCACGTACACATGCCTCCACGGACTGCCGCTCTCGGTGGAGCCGGTGGGGTTCACGTACAGGTACGGGAAGCTCTGCGTTTCACCGCCCAATGTGTACCGAACGCCGATGATGAATTCGGTATCACTCCGGTGGTCCAGCTCCAAGAAGGTGGCATCAGTGCCGATGGGGAAGTAGTCTTCGCTGCGCGTGACCGCCCGGAAGAAGTTGTGCGCCGTGTCCAGGTCGATGCCCATGGCGTAGTTGTCCACCAGCACATTGCCCGCACCGCTCACATGGGTGAAGGCCATGTCGCCCTCGTCGAAATCGAATTTGTACCCGCTGCTCTCACCGCCCTCGGCCCAGATGGGTTCGTGGGGCCAGTTGAAAACCGGGTATACAGCGGTTTCCTCACCCAGGACCAGATCCACGTTCTGCGACCATGTGAGGTAGAACGGGTACTGGATCCGATCGTTGGTGACGCCGTTGCGGCGCACACCGGCGATGATCTTGATGTTGGTACTCCCCTCGGAAAGCACAGGGATGCGACGGTCGGCCTGCCACACCCCAACGGCTTGATCGCTGACGAACACCCAGTAGTCGCTGATCCCGTGCGGGGTGGCCACGCCTTGGTCGGTATGCGCCACGGGCGACAGGATCCGGATGAATGCGGGAGTGGGGCCCTCCTTTTTGCAGGAGGACAGCGCCAGGATCAGGAAGGCGGTACAGAGCGGTGCGAGGGTCCGCAGCGGGTGGGGGATCATTCCGTATCGGGTAGAACGCTGCACGGGGCGGATCAGTGTGGCGCCGCGATGTTGGTGACGGACATGGCCTCCAGCACACGGTGCGCGGTCTCCAACGCGGCCAGCCCATCGCCGATGGGGACCTGCGGCGCATGGCCGTTGGCACAGGCCAGAGCGAAGGATCGCAATTCCTCGCGTATGGCGTTCACCGTCGGGATGTCCGGCCGGTCGAAGGCGATCTCCCGGTGTCCGCGACCGCCGCCCAGATCGATGCTCACCGCGAACGGGTCCGGTACCTCCACGCGACGCATCCGAACGATCTCGGTCCGCTTCTCCAACATGTCCACACTCACGTACGCGTCGCGTTGGAAGAATCGGCTCTTGCGCATGTTCTTCATGCTGATCCGGCTGGCCGTGAGGTTGGCCACGCAGCCGTTGGCGAACTCCAGCCGGGCGTTGGCGATGTCGGGCGAATCGCTCACCACCGCCACGCCGCTTGCACTGATGTGGTCCACGGGAGCGCCTACCACGTGCAGCACGATATCCAGGTCGTGGATCATGAGATCCAGCACCACGCTCACATCGGTACCCCGCGGGTTCCACTGGGCCAGTCGGTGGACTTCAATGAACATCGGGTTCGCCAATGCGGGAAGCGCCGCTTGGAGCGCCGGATTGAACCGTTCCACATGGCCCACCTGTACCTGTAGCCTGCGCTCTTTTGCCAGGGCGGCCAACTCACGAGCTTCATCCAGTGTGTTCGTCACCGGTTTTTCAATGAAAACGTGCTTGCCCGACAGCAGCGCCGCTTTGGCGCACGCGTGGTGGGCGAGGGTAGGGGTCACCACGTCCACCAGGTCGCTCGCAGCGATCAGGGCATCCATATTGGTGAACGCGGGCACACCGAACTCGGCCGCCACAGCGTCTCTCTTCTCCGGATGGGGGTCGTAGATGCCTGCCACCTGAAGTTCCGGCACCTCGCGCGCCTGTTGGGTGTGGATCCTGCCCAAATGGCCGGCACCCAGTACGCCGATGCGGAGTCGTTGTTCCATGAAAGGCGTGCAAAAGTAGCCGCAGGCCCGTTCCCGCACTGAGGCGCTCCCGGTAGCTTCGCCCACGCAAGTTGTTACATGGCACCGTCCTTGCCCGGAGGTTCTGTTCCAAAGAAGGATGAGACCCAGGGCTCCGCGCGTGGACAATGACTTGTTCCTATTCGAATGACCCTACTGAACGACGACTACAGGCATCAGGGCATGCGCAAGCACCTGGTCCAAACCATCAAGCAAGGTCCGGGCAAGGTGAGCGATGAGGCCGTGCTACGTGCAATGGGAGCCGTACCGCGTCATATGTTCATCGACGACAGCGCGTTCTTGTCCCTGGCGTACGCCGACCAGGCGTTCCCCATTGGTTGCGGCCAAACCATTTCGCAACCCACCACGGTGGCTGTCCAAAGCCAGTTACTTCGGGTGGAGCCGGGCATGAAGGTGCTGGAGATAGGCACCGGTAGCGGGTACCAGACCGCCGTGCTGTGCGAGCTGGGGGCGAAGGTCTTCAGCATTGAACGGCACAAGCCGTTGTTCGAGACCACCAAGCAGCGACTGGTCCGGTTGGGCTACAAGGCCACCCTGATGCACGGCGATGGCTACAAAGGTGCTCCCCTGCATGGTCCCTTCGATCGGATCATTGTAACCTGCGGAGCGCCAGAGGTTCCGGAGGCATTGCTTGGCCAGTTGAAGCTGGGGGGTATCCTGGTGATCCCGGTCGGGCCGGATGGTCGTCAGAAAATGTGGTCCTGGTCCAAAATTGGGGCTGATATCTTTGATCGTCAGGAGCATGGGTCGTTCAGTTTTGTACCCATGCTTGCCCATAAAGTGAGGGGATGAGTGCGGAATTCCGATCGACCAATTACATTTGCCGCCCTCCAAGGATGGACACACTGTCGGTAACGACTCTCCAAGGCCAAACTGGTGCACAGTCCACAATTCGTTGTGAATATGTGGTGGTGCTGTTCAAAACCCGGTATCAACACGCGGATACTTTCGCTCCGCGTTCGAGCAAACGCTAAACACGCAAAAACACGTCAAACCAACACGTTAAACATGAAGAAGACTGTACTGTTCGCCGCAGCGATCTTCACCGTATCGGCTGCGACCGCCCAAACGGGTGAGATCACCAGCGCGAA
>JAFDZE010000054.1:102763-106078 GCA_018267155.1 Bacteroidota bacterium
AACTACGCTGGCAACCTGTTCAACGGCACCGCGGGCAACGGCGGTGTGGCCCTGAACAACATCTTCGCCAGCAACAACGGGTCCAATGTGATCATCGCCGGCAAGAAGCTCATGGACGCCAACACCGCCTACCGCGGTCGTGTGCGCATCGGCTTCGGCAGCCTGAAGGGTACGGAACTCGTTCCTACCGCTGATCCCAACGATGACGCGCTGAACACCACCGAGAACGTGACGAAGGACGGCTTCTTCGCCCTCAACCTCGGCGTTGGTCTCGAGAAGCGTGTTGGCAGCACCCGCGTGGTAGGTGTGTACGGAGCTGAGTTCAACGTCGGCTTCGGCAACAGCAAGACCTCCTACGAGTACGGTGATGCGCTCTCGACCACGAACGTGGGCACCCGCACCACCGAGGTGAAGCATGGCTCTTCGTTCGGCGTAGGCCTGAATGTCTTCGCCGGCGTGGAGTGGTTCGCTGCTCCGAAGATCTCCCTCAGCGGTGAGTACGCTTGGGGCCTCGCTCTCCAGAGCCGTGGCATCGCCAGCACCACCACGGAGAACAACGTTGCCAACCCCAGTTCTGTGGTTTCCACCACCGTGGAGGGCAACGGCGACCCCAACGTGGCCGACAAGACCAGCAGCTTCAGCCTGGACACCGGCGTGAGCGGTGCCCGCATCGGCGTGAACTTCTACTTCCAGTAAGCAAGGAACATTTTAGAGAAAGCCCCCGGCATGCGCCGGGGGCTTTTCTTTTTTGAGCGGGCGGGAATACCTTCGGAGCCATGATCCCGGTGCTGAATGCCGATCAGGTTCGGAGGACCGATGCCTATTCGATCGCGCACGAACCGATCGCCTCCATCGATCTGATGGAGCGCGCAGCACGGGCCTGTACGGATTGGTTGCTGAGGCATGTTCCTCCCCGGGGTCGCGCTTTTCTTGTGCTTGCGGGCTGTGGTAACAACGGTGGGGATGGTTTGGCCGTGGCCCGCATGCTGCTTGCCGCAGGCGCACGTGTGCGTGTTGTGCATTGCCGCCACCGCGAGCACCTCAGCCATGATGCCCGCATCAACCTTGAGCGGCTTCGCACCTTGCCCGTATCGATCCTTGATGCCGAGGATGGATCGATCCTGGATGATCCACCTGAAGATGAGGTGGTGATCGATGCGCTGCTCGGCATCGGCCTGGACCGCCCGGTAAATGGCTGGCTGAAGCAGGTGATCATGCAAGTGCGGGCCTGGCCCAACCAGGTGATCTCCATCGACCTGCCCTCCGGGTTGTTCGCTGACGACAATACCACGAATGATCCCCAGGCCATTGTACGGGCCGATCATGTCCTCACCTTCGAGGTGCCCAAGCCCGCTCTGTTGCTTCCGGAGAATGGGCGATTCATAGGACAATGGCACCTGTTGCCGATCGACTTGGATCGAACATATATGGACGATCTGGGCTCCAAGGACTTCCTGGTGGAGGCTTCGGACGCTTTGGAACTGATGCCTGAACGTCCGCGTGCCGCACACAAGGGGACCTTCGGACATGCTTTGCTGGTGGCCGGAAACCCGGGCAAGGCGGGTGCGGCCGTGCTCGCTGCTCGGGCCTGCGCACGCTCGGGTGCCGGTCTGATCACGGTGGCCACGTGCCCTGATCTTCAGCAGGTGATCCATGCCAGCTTGCCGGAGGCGATGGTGGTATCCGATCCATTCGAAAAGTCCGTTGACATGGCCCGCTTCACCGCTATCGGCATCGGTCCGGGCATGGGGACATCCGATGATGCGGCCCGCCTGCTGAAGCGTCTGCTGCAGGATGCCACCGCTCCCCTCGTTCTGGATGCCGATGCGCTCAACATCCTGGCCGAGAACCGTACATGGCTGGCCTTCCTGCCCAAGCACACGATCCTGACCCCGCATCCCAAGGAGTTCGATCGGTTGACCGAGAAGAGCGCCTCCAGCGCTGAACGATCGGCGAAAGCACGCGCATTCGCGGTACGCTTCGGCGTTACACTGGTGCTAAAGGGTGCATACACGGCCACCTGCGCGCCGGACGGCCTGGTCTACTTCAACCCCACGGGCAATGCGGGCATGGCCAAGGGCGGAAGCGGCGATGCGCTCACCGGTGTCATCGCGGCACTGCTGGCCCAAGGGCTGACACCACTTTCCGCCGCCGTACTCGGGGTGTATGCGCATGGTCTTGCCGGTGATCTGGCCGCGGAAGACCTGGGCAGGGACGGTATGCTGCCCAGCGACCTGATCGACCGTTTGCCATTGGCGTGGAGAAAGATCCGCGCTTCTGGTTATAGCAGTTCCTCGATCGCGCCTTTGCCTTCGCGCAGCACCACAGGCTCCGGACCACTGAGGTCGATCACCGTACTGCCTTCCAGCCCGCCCGGCCCGCTGTCGATCACGGCTTCCACCGCATGGCCATACTGCGCGTGTATGGCCTCGGGATCCGGTGCGTGCTCCAGGAGCACGTCCATGCCATGAACACTGGCGCATACCAATGCATGTCCGAGCGCTTTCACCAGGGCGATGGGCACCGGATGGTCCGGTACCCGGATCCCCACGGTCCTTTTGTTGTTCTTGAAGATCCGCGGGATCTCGCTGTTGGCGGGTACCACGAACGTGTATGGACCCGGCAGCGCCGCCTTCATGATGCGGAAGGCCGATGTGGGTACGGCGCGCGCGTAGTTGCTCAACTCGCTCAGGTCGCGGCAGATGAGCGATAGGTCCGCCTTTTGCGGTTTCACGCCTTTCAGGCGGGCCACTTCCTCGATCGCGCGTGACTGTTCCGCACTGCAGACGAACGCGTACACCGTGTCCGTGGGGCACACCAGCACGCCGCCGCTGTTCAACAGGTCCACCGCCTGCTGGATCTTGCGCGTTTCAGGATCTTTTGGATGAATGGTCAACAACATCCCCTGCCTCACGCCTTCACGGCCGCCGCCTTCTTGTGGTCGGCCAGGAATTTCTCCAGACCGATGGTGGTGAGCGGATGTTCGAACAAGGCGGTGATCGCGCTCAGCGGGCAAGTGGCCACATCGGCACCCACCTCGGCGCATTGGATGATGTGCATGGGATGCCGGATGCTGGCCGCCAGTATCTGTGTGCCGAACCCGTAGTTGTCGTAGATGCGCCGGATCTGCTGAATGAGCGCCACCCCGTCGGTGCTCACGTCATCCAACCGTCCGATGAAGGGCGATACGTAGGTGGCGCCAGCCTTGGCGCACAGCAGTGCCTGCCCCGCACTGAACACCAGCGTGCAATTGGTCTTGATCCCTTTCCCTGCGAAGTGTTTGATCGCTTTCACCCCGTCCCGGATCATGGGCAC
>JAFDZE010000054.1:106101-118315 GCA_018267155.1 Bacteroidota bacterium
GTAGTCCGTGCTGATCACCTCGGCACTCACATCGCCATTCACGATGTTGCAGATCTCCAGGTAATGCTGGATCACCCGCTCGTCGCCGCTGATGCCTTCCTTGGCCATCAGGCTCGGGTTGGTGGTTACGCCGTCGAGCACGCCCAGGTCCTGGGCTTCTTTGATCTGGCTGAGGCTGGCGGTGTCGATGAAGAATTTCATGGCGATGGATCCGGCCGCGAAGGTACGCCGCGCTTACTCGTAGTGCTTGCCCACCAAGCGCTCGAACGCGCGACCCGGCAACAGCATTTTGAGCAGAACGCTCATTTTCTGGACGCCCTGTGCCACGCGGTACACGCTCTTCGGGCGTGGCGAGGCGATGATCCGGGCCACCACCACGGCGAGTTCGTCCGGATCGCGGCTGTAGTGCATGCTCCCGCCCAGGATCCCCATGGCCCGCTCATAGCCTTTGCGATACGCTTCGCCAATGGTTCCCGGCCGTAGCCGCGCGTTGGGGATGTTGGTGTTGAATTCCCCGGGTTGCACGGTGACCACCCGGATGCCGAAAGGCTTCACTTCAATGCTCAGCGCCTCGCCATACCGGTCAACGGCCGCTTTGCTGGCGCTGTAGAAGGCACGGTAGGGCAGGCCGAAGTTGGCCGCGATGCTGCTGATGTTGATGATGAGCCCGCTCTTCTGCCCGCGCATGTGGGGCAGTACGGCCCGGCACACGCGATGGAGCCCGAAAAAATTGGCCTCGAACAGCTGCTTGGCCAGCGCGTCGTCGATGTCCTCCGCCGCACCCTGGATACCCGTGCCCGCATTGTTGATGAGGACGTCGATGCGGCCGTGCCGCGCGATCACCTGGTCCACGGCCGCTCGAACGGATGCATCGTCGGTGACATCCATGGTGATGAGCGACCAGCCGTTGGGGGCGTCCTCGGGCTTGCGGCCTGTTCCCACCACGGTGTGGCCCACAGCAGCCAGCCGCTGGCACATGGCCTTGCCCAGACCGCTGGTGCCACCGGTGATCAGTACGACTTTCGGCGAGGAGATCAAGGTGGACAAGGTGTCGGAAGCGCAAAAAAAAATGGGGCAAGCGACCCGCATCGCACCGCTACAACCGTTTACCCTTGCTGCCTTCCGGCCCTGGGGGATTCAACGGGAGCTGGTCGTACGGGACTTGCCCCGGCGCAAAGATAGCTGGCGGAGCTGGATCGGGAGTCGGTTGACGCTATCTCGCATCACCCGTTATGGCGGTTGATGGTTGTGGCAGACACGAACAGGTGGAAGGCCCGGGCACTACCGCTTCGTGTTCAACGCGTTCTTCAGGGCCACCACGTACAGGTCCATGATCTGGTTGCCGGTGAGGCCCGTGTTCCGATCATATCCTGCCTGCCAAGGGATGCTGTTGGACACCTGCTCAGGCGTGGCCCCGTCCATGTACTTGGCTGTCCGGTTCCCGCGACCGTCGTAGGTCTCCACGATCACTTTCATGTCGAAAGTGCGCACACTCGGGCCGCGCCCGGCCGGATTCTTCTTCCATCCGGCGGTCATGCGCACCTCCACCGAGACCAGCAGCCCGAATTTCCCATCGGCCAGTACGTTCTTCACCTTGCGGTCCGGGAAGCCGACGATGCGCTCCTTGCTCCCATCGTTCGCCGTGCCGTCAACGTTGAGGTTCTCGATGGTGCAGTTCAGTTGCTCGTTGATGGCGGCCACGCTGTAGCGGTACATGGTGTCCGCCGTGGGAATAACGGCCAGCCCACCATCGGCACCCTTGTACACGTACACCGTGCTGGTATCACCATAGATGGAGTAGGCCGTGTCCATGGTGTTGTACCGGAAACTGGTGATGGTGGCGTTCTGGGCGTGCGCATGGATCGAGGCCAAGAAGAGGAACAGGAGTGCGGTACGGCGGATCATGCGGTGAATGTAGCCCGCCAGGCCCGAACAGGCGATGGTCATAGCCGGGTGAACCTGCCGGAACGGACCTCATGGTCGTTGGTGATCCGATAGAGGAGGCTGCCCTTCACCTCGCGCCCGTTGGCGTCCAGGCCATTCCAGGTCCATCGGCCGCTCGTTGGCCACACCAGCCGTTCCTCGTGGACCAACCGTCTGGTGGCATCGAAGAGTTGGATGACGATGGTGCCTCCCCCGCGCATGCCGCTCAGATCGAAGGTGACCGGTGAGCCGGCGAGGGAAGGCTCCGGGAAAACGGGTATCGCGCTTGCCTGCGTGTCCACCTCCTCCTCCAGGCCGACGGTCCAGCCACCCGGATCACCGGAGAAACTGGTGAACGGACTGCCGATGCTGTTGCACATGCTGAAACTGACGATGCTGTCGTGGATGGCCTCCGCCGACGCGGATCCCTCCTCGAAGCCGTAGTATTCGTTCACCAGTGCATCCACCGCCTTTTGTGCCCAGATCTTCGGGATGAACAGCCGGGCCGGATCGTATGTTCCCGTGAGGTCGAACTGGAAGTCGAATGATACCGGACTGCCTGAAGCGAAGCCGCTCAAGTGCAGGTTGACGAGGCCGGGAACGGCGTAGCGGCCAACGATCACCATCTGTTGGCCCACGAACAGGCCCAACAACGGATCGGGATACAGGTGCTGCACGTCCGGATGGTCGAAGCTGGCCGTCGGGCTCAACAACACGGGGTTCTGGATCTGGGTGTAGAAGTCGCTCATCACCTGCGAGAAGTTCGCGGTCTCCAGGAATTGCGACACGCCGTTGTTCTGCACGGCCAGCTGGTTCAGCAACTGCTCGTTGAAGCCTTCCCCGATACCGAAGGTGAACAGCTGCAGGTCCGGAGCGATGGACATCCGCAGAGCGTGCGCATTCGAAAGGATCACCTCATTGCTGGACTGGTCCTGTCCGTCGGTGAGGAACACGATCGACCGTGCATGACCGGCCGGGGAGGTGGAGAAGTCCTCAATGCCCTCGGTGATGGCATCGTTGATGTTGGTGCCGCCCCCGGCCTGTATGCTCGCGATCCAGTTCAAAGCGGCCTGCATGTTCGCCGCGTTGAATGGCTGGAGGGCACTGGTCCACGGGGTGTTGAAACTGTCGAACGCGATCACATTGAAAGCGTCACCGGCGTTCAGATGGTTCACCATGAACGATGCGGCGTCCTTCGCTTCCTGGATCTTGGTGCCCGTCATGCTGCCGGACTTGTCGATCACGATCACGAAGTCCTTTTGCACCACCTGGCTCGTCGGCTCCGGCTCGATCAGCAGAACGAAGAAGCCGTTCGCCAGTTCGTCGCATTTGACGAGCGAATCCGGCAGGTAGTTGGAAAGGCAGGTGATCCCGTACGCCAACGGATCCAGGTCGTAACCGATGGCGAAGCCGCAACTGGCCGGTATCCCCGTGTCGTGTACATGGAAGTGCGCGGAGTCGGTGCTCACGAAGGGCATGTCGGGGGTGGGCGACCAGGTGCCGGTGCCGCTGATGTCAATGCTGAGCAGGGCACGCTGCGATCGCACGGAGACATCGATGTCCATCATGGGCAACACCCCTGTCATCACTTGGGCGTAGTCACTTGAAGCGATCAGCTCCACCCGTGCGTTCGCGTAGGGCAGGAGTTGCACGTAGGTCAGTTCCACGCTGATCCATGTGCCGGGCGGAACAGGGTCGCTCACGTTGAAGTACAGTGGCGAGGCGCCGAGGTAGTCTTGGAGGTCCGGATCCATCGGTAGTCCACCTCCGGTGCCGGGCAGCACCGTGTCCTGTGGCTGAGCCACCATCGAGGCGGTATGCCAGATACTGTCGGTGCGCATCCATCGCACACGTGTGGCACTCGCGGTGGAGGCCAGCGGGTAGGCGTACTTCACCGTCAGCGTATCCGCTGTGTTGTTCATGAAGCGCTGGGTACTGGTGACCAATGCCACCTGGTCCTGCACATCAACGCGGATGTCGCTGAACGCGATGTCGAGCATCGCACCGGTGCTCGCATCGTGGATCATTACGCCCTGGGCCAATGCGGTGGTCATCAGGCAAGGAATGTGGAGCGTGGTAAGAAATACCCGGAAACTGGAGTTCGACATGGTGGTGGATCTGAAGGGTGGTCCGAACGCACAAACCGGTCTCACGGATGAAGGACAGGGCACCTCGCCGATCCGCTGCCTGACGGATCGGAAAAGCTTCGCTCACAACGGATGAAGGAGAACTCGGTGCGCGAAGGGGCGGTTTGATGCGTACGCCCGTTTTGCTTTGCGCACCATGAGCCCCATCCTGCTCCTTTCCATCGTCTTCGGCTATTTCCTGTTGCTCCTGGGCATCGCGTGGTACACGGGGCGCGGGGCGGGCGAGCACGCGTTCTACAGCGGCGACCGCAAGAGCCTCTGGTGGGTGGTGGCCTTCGGCATGATCGGCACCAGCCTCAGCGGGGTCACCTTCATCAGCGTACCCGGCGCCGTGCAGAAAGGCCACTGGCAGTACCTGCAGTTGGTGATCGGCTTCGCCATCGGCTACTGGATCGTGGCCGGTGTGCTCTTGCCGTTGTACTACCGCATGGGCCTCACTAGCATCTACGGCTACCTGCGCGAGCGCCTGGGCATGATCAGCTACCGCACCGGTGCCTCCTGGTTCATCCTTTCACGCCTCATCGGGGCCACGCTGCGCATCTACGTCGTGTTGAACGTGATCCATGTCTTCACCCTGGAGGGAATGGGCATCCCCTTTTGGCTCACCGCCGCCGTGGTGATGCTGATGATCGTGCTGTACACCTTCCAGGGCGGGGTGAAGACCATCGTCTGGACCGACACGCTGCAGACGCTCTTCATGCTGGCCGCCATGATCGGCACCATCTTCTGGATAGCGGCCAGCCCGGGTATGGAAGGGTGGGGCGAGCGCCTTTCGACCAGTGGTATGCTCGGCGTGTGGAACCTGGACTGGAAGAGCGACGGCTACTTCCTGAAACAAGTGCTCAGCGGGATCTTCATCACCATCACCATGACCGGCTTGGACCAGGAGATGATGCAGAAGAACCTCAGCGTGCGCACCGCGGAGGACTCGCAGAAGAACATGCGTGTGTTCAGTGTCGTCCTCATCGGTGTGAACATGCTCTTCCTGCTCCTGGGCGCGCTGCTCTGGCTCAAGGCCGGCCAGATGGGCGTGGCCGCACCGGAGAAGAGCGACATGCTCTTTCCCACCTTGGCACTCCAGCATTTTCCCGAATGGCTGGGTCTGCTCTTCATCATCGGGCTCATCAGCGCGCTTTTCCCCAGTGCCGATGGGGCACTGACCGCACTCACCGCCAGCACCTGCATCGACCTGATCGGCATCCGCGACCGGGGCTGGGATGAAGCACGACAAAAATTGGTGCGGCGCACGGTCCATCTCCTTATGGCGGGCGTTTTCCTGCTGTGCATCCTCTGGTTCCATCACCGCCAGGATCCCACCATGATCAATACGGTGTTCAGTCTGGCCGCTATCACGTATGGGCCGTTGCTGGGGCTGTTCGCGTTCGGACTCTTCACCCGGTGGTCGGTCCAAGGTGCTGCTGTACCGCTGGTGTGCATCTGCGCTGCCTTGGGCACCTATCAATTGCGCGAACACAGCGCGGCGCTCTTCGGCGGCTATCACATGGGTTTCGAAACCCTCATCTTGAATGGACTGCTCACCTTCGGTGGGCTGTGGCTGGTTTCAAGAAGTCCCCAAGACGAGGTATAGCGATGCAACGTTGCCTGGGCAGCGTTCTGATGGGTCTTGTGGTCTTTGGGGGTACGAACAACGGATCAACCCATGAAGAACCCCATCATCCCCATCGCAGCCACCGTGGTTGCACTGCTCACCATCAGCGCATGCAAAAAGGACGAGGCCAACGGCGGGATCCTGCCGCCGGTTGGCAACAGCCCCCTGCGCGACCTCTTCACTGACCACATCACACAGGAAACACAGACATTCACCGTGGACGCCACGCAAGGCGGCACCGTGACAGGGGCCAACGGCACACGTGTCACCTTCCCACCGAACGGATTCCGCCATGCGAACGGTACCGTGGTGAGCGGCACGGTGCAGGTGAAGCTCCTCGAGGCGCTCAAGATCGGTGACATGATCTGGATCAATACCCAGACCGTGGGTGATGATAACGGCACGGACAGGCTTCTTCGCAGTGGTGGTGAACTCCGGGTAACGGCCACGCAGAACGACAACGAACTCCAACTCGGCCCCAACGGCATGTCCGTAATGGTACCGACCGAGAACCCCGACCCTTTGATGGCCCTGTTCACGGCCAACGCTCCGCGTGACAGTGGCATGGTGTGGACGCCGGTGGATTCGTCCAACCTGACGGTTGTTTCGGATACCTCGTTGAACACCAACTTCTACTGGTTCACCACGGATAGCCTTCAGTGGATCAACTGCGACTATTTCTACAACTATCCCGCGACCACGAGCCTCTCGGCGACCCTTCCTGATGGACAACCAGAGGACAGTACGATGGTCTGGATCGCCTTCCCATCGGAGAACGCGGTGACGGGCTTGAACTACCTCACGGAGCAGGATCTTTTCACTTCCTGGCAGGTGGTTCCGGTGGGCATGCAGGCCACTGTGGTCGGCCTCTATCGCAACGGGTCACAATACTACTCCGCCTTCAGCACGGTGAGCATCACCGATATGATGTCCGTACCGCTCACCTTCTCACCTACCACCTTGGACCAGTTCCAACAGGACATCGACGGCATTTGAGTGCAGGGGCCCGGTGCTGGGTTCCAAGGATCGGGAAGCGGGCTATCTGACCCAGGACCATTTGGCGCCAGAAGGTCGGTAAGCCTGCTTCCTCTGGTCCCGGGTCAGATCCCCTCTCCATCGGTCCGAAAACTCAACGCAGCACGATACGCGTCCGTCGGGTCATACCGTCGTTGCGAACAAACGTGACCAAGTGAGTGCCTCGGGGGGCAGCTGTACCATTGGTGTGCATCTGCGCTGCCTTGGGCACCTATCAATTGCGCGAACACAGCGCGACAATGTTCGGTGGTTTTCACATGGGCTTCGAAACGCTAATCCTCAGCGGCGTGCTCACGTTCGCAGGGCTGTGGATCGTGGCCAACGGTGTTCAGGTCCGTTCCACCTGAGCCTCACCTTCCCGATCCGGTTCCGCCGTTGCTCGGTTCTGGATCGGCCTTTGGCGATCCTGTGCCTTTCGTGGTGGTAGCGTGAACGGTATCTGCCGCTTCGCCTCCAGGCGGGAGTACGAGCCCACGGCGTACTTCATTTCCGTGCGCAGCCACGATAGATTGTGCGCCAGATCGGCCAGCTCAGCATCCGATGCATCGCCCTGTTCCGCACGCCCCAGGATCCGGATCGCGGACATGAGCCGGTTCGTGGCAGCGAAACGCAGGAATAGCCCGCCACCATTGGCGTACCATTCATTCAGCTGTCCGTGCCGTTCGATCCGCGCTGCTCTGTTCCCCAAATCCCTGCCGTTGCACAACTTCCAAAGGGCTACATACGCGTCAGCCCGTTTGTCCGAGATCGATCTGATCAACTCGCTTCGCGCGTTCAGTCGAGCAATGACATAGTTGCTCAAAAAGCCGACCACCAATCCGATCAGGGTCGAAAGGAGACCCACCTCGAGTGAATTGTTCGTCAGTTGCATGGGTGATGGGCGTGTGTTGTCTCTACGCTGGGATCACTTTGCCACGACCAATGTATGATCGGCCAATCAACGCAACACGATGCGCGTCCGTCGCACCACTCCGTCCTCGCCGATCAGTGTGATGAGGTGCGTGCCTCGGGGGGCAGCTGAAAGATCGATCGTGCAGGGCCACTCCGTGCATCGATCCTCGTGCAGCAGCCTGCCTGTGATGTCCTGCACCCGCAGGAGCCCGGGCGCCCCGTCGGTGCTTTCCAGGGTGATGAGGCCACTGGAGGGGGAGGGATACGCCAGCAATCCCTGCGCTGTCGTTGCGGCGACCGGGATCGCCGTGCTCAGGCAGAAGAGATCGCGCATCCACTGTGTGCTCTCGTTGAAGATGGCCGTGAGATCATGCACCGCGTGCTCGTTGCCGTTGTAAACGGTGGCGTGGTAGCGATCGGGGGCGAAGCCCAAGTGCTGCATGCGCGGGGCGATGGCACATGATCCGAACAGGTAGGGATCATTGTCAGGGATGCCGAAGCCGATGCCCCAGTATGGCCGGTTGAAACCGCAGGCCACGATCGGGTCGCCGTTCTGGTGGTAGGTGTACAATGCCGGATCGAGCGCGCCCCCGATGAAGGCCGTGTCCAACAGCGCACCGTACATGCTCACCACGCCGAGCACCGATGCGTCGTAGCTCCCCGTGTGCAGTTCGCCTTCCACGGCACCCAGGTCGGGGCGGGGGTAGAAGGTGAACAGGTGCTGTACATCGGCGAGCGCGCCGGCGCCGACGGGTTTTTCCGCAGGAAGGTCCATGTACGCGGCGTGGAGTGCGGTGATGGCGCCCGCACTGAATCCGAGCAGCAGCACGTTGGTGGTGCTGGTGCTGTCCTGTCCGTGTCGGCCCTTAAGAAAACGTACCGCACCTTTGGCATCCTGCGCGGCCCGGTAGATGGCGCGCTGCACCTCGAAGGGGTCGTAGGCCCAAGGTGGTTGGAACAGGCCGGTGCCGTAAAAACCCAGCCGATAGCTGATCGTCGCACAGGCCCAGCCCATGCTCGCCAGCGAGGAGCAATAGCTGCCCAGTTCGGACCGGTTGCCCTCGTAGAAGCCGCCGCCGTGGATCGCCACCACCAGCGGGCGCTCGGTCTGCCCGTCGCCAACGGGTTTGTACAGGTCCAGCCGCAGGCTGTCGGTACCACCGTCGAACCGCGTGGCGTTGCCATACCACAGGTCGCTGTCGTGCCGGACATCGAAGAGTGGCTCGGTGAACGGGATGGAACAGTCCTGTGCCTGCGTACGCAGGGCCAACAGGAAAAGGACGGATGCCGTTCTCCGCATGCGGCCAAAATAATCGGTCGCTTGGGCGGAACTCAATCCTGCCGCTGCCAGTTGCGTTCGATCACCTCGAGCAATTCGGTGTGTATGGCGCTGTTGCTGGCCACGATCTCCTCGTCGAACACCGGGTCCTTGGCAGGGTGGAAGCCACTGACGCGGCCGCCCGCCTCGCGCACCAGCAATACGCCGGCCGCCACATCCCAGCTGTTCAGGCCGTACTCGTAAAAGGCCTCGAAGCGCCCGCAGGCCACGTAGGCCAGATCGGCGGCGGCGCTGCCCAAACGCCGGATGCCGCGCGTACGGTGCATCAGTTCGCGCAACAGGTCCATGTACTCGCTCACGTACCCGAAGTCGTCGTACGGGAAGCCGGTGGCCAGCAGGCTGTCGCGCAGGTCGGTGCGGGCGCTCACCCGCATGGGGGTGCCGTTCAGGAAGGCGCCGCCACCCTTCCACGCGCTGAAGCATTCATTCCGCGTCACTTCGAGCACTACGCCGAGCAAGGGATCATTGCCGCGCATGAGCGCCACGCTGGTGCAGTAGCAGGGCAGGCCATGCACGAAGTTGGTGGTGCCGTCCAGCGGGTCGATCACCCAGTTGAGACCGTCGGCGCGCTCGCCCGTGCCCTCCTCGGCGATGAAGCCCGCCTGGGGCACGAGTTCGGAGAGGCCCGCCACGAAGCGCTGCTCGGCCGTGGTGTCCACGTAGCTCACCAGGTTGTTCTGGCCTTTCGATTCCACATTGGCCTCGGTGAACCGTACGCTCTCGGTGCGGATGAACGCGGCCACTTCCGCACTGAGCGCGGCCACCTTTCCGGTGATATGTCGCAGGTCCATGGTCATTCGGTATCTTTTATCGTATTTGCGGTGCCGAGCCTCCGGTTCCGGTTGAACCACCAGATGCCCGCCAGACCGCCCACGACCAGCAGCGAACTGATCACTTCGGCCTGGGTCCAGGTGCCCAGCCAGGGCACGTTCACGCGGATCTTCTCGATGAGGAAACGTTCAACACCGTCGAAGATGAGGAAGAGGCAGAACATGACGCCGGGCACCTGGATCCGCTTGCGCAGGGCCCATAACACCCCGAAGAGCAGCACGCACGCGATCGCTTCGTAAAGCGGGGTAGGATAAACGCCCGGTACCAAGTGGGTGCAATAACCCGGGAAGCAGGTGCCCTCGGTGATCGGCACGCCGCTGTATCCACCCAGGTGCGGACCCAGCACGGCGTTCACGTTGTTCGGATAGTCGTAACTCCACAACCAGCCGGGTAGCCAGGAAGGCTTGGGCAGGGTGCTCGCGATGCCCCAGTCCCCGTCGCCGCTCACCTGGCAACCGATGCGCCCGATGCCGTAGGCCAGCAGCACGCCCGGCGCGGCGGCATCCACCCCGGGCCAGAAGGCCAGCCCGTTCTTGCGGAAGTAGCGCATCACCATGAGGCCGGCGAGGATGAGGCCGCCGTACATGGTCAAGCCCGTAACAATGTCCTTGGCGTTGGGGGAGGCAAGGGTGTCAAGGAAGTCGCGCGGGTTCTCCAGCCAGTGGAAGAGCTTGGCCCCGATGAAGCCCCACAGCGCGGCCGTGAGCGTGATGGCCCCGGCATGTTGCGCGGCTGGCACTTCGATCGTGCGTTCCTCGGGCTTGTCCAGCTTGCTTTTCAGGCGTTCCCGCCGGTACAGGTACGCGAACAGCGCGCCCACCAGCAACCCGCCGATGAAGTTGCCCTTGCCGCTCAGGAGGAAGCCCGGCGGGTCTGTCGTCACCTCATCGATGTTCAGTATGATATAGAGGACTTTCCAGCCGACCACGAAGCCCATGAGGCCCTGGGCGAGCATCTCCAGCGGTTTCGGGCCTTCGCCCACGATCACTTTGCGATGGGTGGCCCGCAGCAGGCCTTGTTGCGTCTTGCGCTTGAGTTCCAGCGACAGGGTCCAGTGCGCGAACATGAAGGCCACCGCCACGAAGAATCCGAAGCTGTTCAGGAACTTCAGCGCCGGGATGTCCAGGCCGAACAGGTCGAGGAAGGCGTGGTAGAGCGTGGGGTACATGCTGGGCGCGCCCGGTCAGCTGACCTGGCCGAGAAGCTGGTGACTGGATGCGGAGATGTGAGCGGCCTCGACCGCTGTCCCTTCGATGTGCCCATCGCCATTGATGCGGCCGAGACGTACCGGGACCACCAGACCCGCGAGCGCAGCATCGTACGGCATACTCACACGCAGGTAATTATCGGTATAGCCGAGCATCCGGCCCTCGTTCTCCTCAGCCTCGAACAGCGCCGGTCGTTCGCTGTCCAGATGCCGCTCGTAGTGCGCGCGCTGGAGTTTGGTGCTTAAAATCCGGAGCTGTTGCGTGCGTTCGCGGCGCGTGGCCATGGGCACCACATCCTCCTTCCGCAAGTCGGAGGAACGCACGGCCGTGGTGTCGGCGCGCTCACTGTAGGTGAACACGTGCAGGTGGTCCACATCGATCGATCGCAGGAAGCTGTGCGTAGCCAGGAAGTCCTGTTCCGTTTCGCCGGGCGTGCCCGTGATCACGTCCGCACCGATGCAGGCGTGCGGCATCAGGCGCTTGATGCGCGCTGTACGGTCGGCGTACAATGCGGTATCGTACCGGCGACGCATGCGCTTGAGGATCGGATCGCTGCCGCTCTGCAGGGGCATGTGGAAGTGCGGCATGAACCGGCGGCTGCCCGCCACGAAGTCGATGATGGCATCGCTGCACAGGTTCGGTTCGATGCTGCTGATGCGCAGCCGCTCGATGCCTTCCACCCGGTCCAACGCTTCGATGAGCCCGAGGAAGTCCTCGCCGTGGCTGCGGCCGAAGTCGCCGGTGTTCACCCCCGTGAGCACGATCTCCTTCACACCCGAGGCCGCGATGTCGCGGGCAATGACCACCGTGGCTTCGATGGTGGCGCTACGGCTCCGGCCCCGGGCCAGCGGGATGGTGCAGAAGGAGCAGAAGTAGTCGCATCCGTCCTGCACTTTCAAGAAGGTGCGGGTGCGGTCGTTGGCGTTGTACGAAGGCACGAAGCGCTTCACTTCCTTGATCGGCCCGAAGACCGCACGACCGTGTCCGTTCTTTCCATCGGTGGTTTCCAGATGCGCGGCCAGGTCGAACTTCTCATTCGCGCCCAGCACCAGATCCACCCCGGGTATGGCCGCGATCTCTTCGGGTTTCAGCTGGGCGTAGCAGCCCACCACGGCAACGAAGGCCTCCGGGTTGATCCGCTGGAACCGCCGTACCCACTGCCGACACTCCTTGTCGGCGTTCTCGGTCACACTGCACGTGTTCAGCACGAACACATCCGGGTTCTCTTCCA
>JAFDZE010000054.1:118357-125238 GCA_018267155.1 Bacteroidota bacterium
GGTGTGGAAGGCGGCGGTGCGTGTGTTGCCCATCAAAGACGCGCGACCAGTTGCTGATCGGGCCGCGAAAGTAACCCGGATGCTCCGGAGCGACCGGATCCCCAGCGCCGTCCGGAAGCTGTGCGCCGAGCACACCCGGATCGAGGGATACCTTCGGCCCGCCTTCCCTCATCGATGCGCGGCAACACCTTCGGCTCCCTCTTCCGGCTCTCCACCTTCGGCGAAAGCCACGGCCCGGCGATCGGTGGTGTGCTCGATGGCTGCCCGGCTGGTATGCGACTGGATCCCACCGCCATTCAGGTGGAATTGGATCGTCGCCGACCAGGCGGTACGCCTCTCGGAACGTCGCGCACTGAGACGGATGCTGTGGAGTTCCTCAGCGGCATGATCGCTGATCCGGAGGCGATCCATCGATCGGACCAGAAGACGCTCGGCACGCCCATCGCCTTCCTCATCCGCAACGCCGATGCGCGAAGTCACGACTACGATCAGCTGAAGGATGTGTACCGCCCCGGACACGCTGACCTGACTTGGGAGGCCAAGTTCGGCTTGCGCGATCATCGGGGCGGCGGCCGTAGCAGTGCGCGCACTACGGCGGCTTGCGTGGTGGGCGGGGCCATTGCCCGGCAGTTGCTGGCCTCCGAAGGCATCGAAGTGGACGCCTATGTGAGTCGGGTGGGGGAGGTCGCGCTGGAGACACCGGTGGAACAACTGGACCTGAGCGGTCGCTGGAACGACCCGGTGCGCTGCCCGGACCCCGCGACGGCCAAGCGTATGGCCGCCTTTATCGAGCAGGTGCGTAGCGAGGGCGACAGCATCGGCGGCGTGGTGTCGTGTGTGGTGCGCGGTGTGCCTCCGGGCCTGGGCGAACCCGTCTTCGACAAGTTGGAAGCCGATCTCGCCAAGGCCATGCTCTCCATCAACGCCTGCAAGGGCTTCCAGATCGGCAACGGCTTCGGCGCTGCTCACCTGCGCGGGTCGGAGAACAACGATGCTTTCGCCCCGGGTTACCGCCGCGATCCTGAGGTCCGCATCGATCCGTACACGGTTTCGCGTGCTGCCATCCGCACGGAGACCAACCGCAGTGGCGGTGTACTTGGTGGTATCAGCAACGGCGAGGACCTGCTTTTTGAGGTGGCCTTCAAAGCCCCCTCCACCATCGCCAAAGCACAACGCACCGTCAACACAAATGGCGAGGCCATCACGTTGGAAGCATCGGGCAGGCACGACCCTTGCGTGGTGCCGCGCGCGGTCCCCATCGTGGAAGCCATGACCTGCCTGGTACTCGCCGATCATCTCCTCAGGCATCGCACCAGCAGGGTGGGCCCGCCCGTCGTCATCGGGGCCGTGGAAGGATAGCCGGAACGAACAACCAGAACGGACAACAACAACAGCGCATCATGGGCAAGTGGATCAAACGGATCTTCCTCGGCATCGGTATTCTTCTTCTGCTGGTCCTCCTGGCCGCGGTGCTCATCCCCATCCTTTTCAAGGACCGGATCGAAGCAGCGATGAAGGAACAGGTGAATGCCAGCCTTAACGCCACGGTGGACTGGGGCGAGTGGGACCTGTCCATCCTCAGCAGTTTTCCCAATGCGAGCTTCTCCATCTCCGATGTGAAGGTGTGCAACCGCGCACCCTTCGAAGGCATCTGCCTGGCCCGCATCGGCGAGTTGCAGGCCACCGTGGGCGTGATGAGCCTCTTCGGCGACCGCATCCTCATCAAGCGCGTGGCCATCATCCGGCCGGATGTGCATGCCAAGGTGCTGCCCGATGGCCGCGCCAACTGGGACATCGCCCTGGCCGATAGTGCGGCGACGGAAACCCCGGCCGACACCTCCGCCACGCTCTTCAACGTGAAATTGAGCGAGTACTCCATCACCGACGGCCATCTGATCTACGACGATGCCTCCCTGCCCATGCTCATGGACCTCGCGGGACTGGACCACACCGGGAAGGGCGACTTCACCCAGGACCTCTTCGTGCTGAGCACCAATACGCACGCCGACAGTGCCACCGTGGTCTTCGACGGGATCAAATACCTCAAGAACGTCACCGCCGACATCAAGGCCGACCTGGACATGGACATGCCCAACATGAAGTTCACCTTCAAGGAGAACGAGGCCACCATCAACCAGCTCGTTCTCGGCTTCGATGGTTGGGTGGCCATGCCCACCGACGATATCGACATGGACCTCAAGTGGGATCTGAAGAAGACGGACTTCGGCACGCTTCTCTCCCTGGTGCCCGCGGAGTTCGCCAGCGATCTCAAAGGCGTGGACATGACCGGCAAGGCCGCTTTCAACGGCTACGTGAAGGGAACCTACAACGACAACACCATGCCCGGTTTCGGCCTCCACATCGGTGTGGACAACGGCCGGTTCAAGTACCCCGACCTGCCCGCGAGCTGCGAGAACATTTTTGTTGATTGTGGTATCGTTTCTCCCCAGGGCAAGGACCTCGACGGCATGGTGGTGGACCTGAAGCGATTCGCCCTGAAGCTGGCCGGCAACCCGGTGGAGGCCCGCATGCTGCTGAAGACCCCCATGAGCGATCCCGATGTGGACGCCGTGCTGAAGGCCGATGTGGACCTGGCCAATGTGAAGAAGGTGGTGCCCCTTGGCAAGGACGAGTTGAACGGCGCATTGAAGGCCGATGTGACCATGGTCGGCCGCATGAGCGACGTGGAGGCCCAGCGCTACGAGAAATTCAAGGCCGAGGGCACCTTGCAACTGAAGGGCATGGCCTACCGCAGCGACTCCCTGCCGTACGGTATCGGGATCAGCGAGCTCCTCTTCCGCTTCAGCCCGAAGTTCCTGGAACTGGCGAAGTACGACGGTACCGTGGGCGGCAGCGACCTGCATGCCAGTGGCCGCATCGACAACTACCTGCAATGGTGGCTCAAGGACAGCACCATCGTCGGTACCTTCAACGTCAACAGCGCGAAGTTCGACCTGAACGAACTGATGGGACCGGAGACAGCGGCGGACACCTCGGCCAGCACCTCCGATACCGCCCAGCTCAGCGTGATCGAAGTGCCCAAGAACATCGACTTCAGGCTGAACACCGCTGTGAAACAGGTGCGCTACGACGACCTGACGTTGAACGACGTGAAGGGCGCCCTCCATGTGCATGACCAGCGCGTGGACCTGAAGGACATCTTCTTCAAGCTCTTCAACGGCAATGCCACCATGAACGGATCCTACACCACGAAGGATCCCAACGCACCGCGTATCGACCTGGACTACGATGTGCGCGACTTCGATATCGAACAGACCGTAACCTACATGGAGACCGTGCAGAAGCTGGCGCCCATCGCCAAGAACTGCAAGGGGGCCTTCAGTACCGACCTTCGGATGACCGGGGTGCTGGATGCCCACATGATGCCGGTGATGAGCTCCCTCACCGGTGATGGCACCTTGCGCACCCGGAGCGTGCGCCTCTCGGGCGTAAAGGTGCTTGAAGAAGTGAATAAATTCCTCAAGAACCCCAAGCTGGACAACCCCACACTGCAGGACGTCAACTTCAGTTACGAGTTCAGGGACGGGAAGATGATCACCAAGAAATTCCCGGTGAAGCTGGATCAAATGGCCGCCACCGTGGAGGGCTGGACCGCCTTCGAGGACCAGAGCATCGAGTACCGGATGACCGCCAAGGTGCCCACGGCCATGTTCGGCGCTGCCGCCAACCAGACCGTGTCGGGCCTGCTCGGACAGGCCGGGGGGCTCATCGGCACCAAGTTCGAACTGCCCAAGGAGATCGACATGTCGGGCATGATCACTGGAACGGTGCTCAAACCCGTTTTCAAACCCGTCTTTGGCGGTGGGGGCAGCAACCTGAAGGAGACCGTGATCACCGAGGTGAAGGAGACCCTCAACGAGGAGATCGGCAAGAAGAAGGAGGAACTGATCGCACAGGCCAAGGCCGAACGCGACCGCCTGATCGCCGAGGCCCAGAAGCAGGCCGATGACCTCAAGGCGAAAGCACGTGCCGAAGCCGCCAACCTGAAGGCCCAGGCGTACAAAGCTGCCGATGACGAACTGGCCAAGGTGACCAACCCACTCGCCAAGGTCGCCGCCAAACTCGTGGCTGACAAAGCCAAGCAGGCCGCCGACAAGAAGGAGCAGGAGGCGCTGGCCGCCGCCAGCAAGAAGGCCGACGGCATTGTGGACCTTGCACGGCAGAAAGGCGACGATCTGGTGAAGAAGGCCGAGGCGACGGATACCACGGTGAAGTAAGGGAACAGGTGTGCCTCGCGAAGGAAAGTTGACGATGACCCGGCGAGATGCACGGGGGCGTGTGTGCGTTAATTCGCGCATGTTTTTGGCCTTTTTGAGGGCTGCGGGGGCCGTCGCTTTCCCACGCACCCACGCATCCCCGCATCTGATCCTGCTCCTGGCGTTCCTGTTCGTGTTGCCCGCCCGCGCACAGGACGAGCCCGGCCCCTGCGACAAGCCCGTGGACAAGGGCATCCTGAAGGATCTGGAGAACGCCACCAAGGAGAAGAACCCCACGGAGAAGCACGGCAAGCTGAAGGTCCTGAGCGATGCGAACCCGGATTGCACGGAGTGCCTGTTCCAACTCGGGATCAGCGCATTCAACCGGGCGAAGGCGGGTGCCGGCGGCTTCGATGCCTGCATCAAGTACCTGGAACCCGTGCGCGACAAATGCCCGGAGTACCACAGTGATCTGTACTACGTGCTCGGTACTGCCTACTACCGCAAGGATCGTTTCCCCGAAAGCGCCCAAGCCCTGCAAAAGTTCCTCGATTTCCCTACCGATGATCCGACGCGGTTGGGCGAGGACTTTCAGGCCAAGCAGGCCGATGCCGAACGGGTGATGCCCGAACTGGCGTTCTATGCCGAGTTCTACAAGGACCAGCGGCCTTTCGACCCGAAGGTGATGCCGGGTGTGAGTACAGCGGCCGACGAGTACCTGCCCATGTTCTCGCCCGACAACGAATTGCTCTTCTTCACACGCGCCTCGCGGCGGCAAGCCAAAGGCGATTTCGTGAGCACCCAGGTGGAGGAACTCGTCGAGAGCCGCCGTGCGGACACGAAGCAGGATTTCGGCCCCGGCGCGGCCCTCCCGAGCCCTTTCAATCTGGGCGACAACTACGGCGGTGTCACCGTGAGCCTCAACAACAAAGAGGTTTTCGTTGTCATCGGCAAACCGACCGAGTTCAAGAACCCGGATGGAAGTGTGTACAAGAACATGGATATTTATCGGGTCCACTACGATACTTACATGGACTTCGGTAGCGGAAAGCAGGTCTTCACCTGGAGCGAGCCCGAGAACCTGGGCCCCGCCATCAACACGCCCGACGGCTGGGAGAGCCAGCCCACCCTGAGCGCGGACGGGCGCACGCTCTACTTCGCCAAAAGCGGGAGAGAAACACGGGGTACCGACATCTACTTCAGCACACGCGATGACCAGGGCGAATGGAGCAAGGCCCGTCCGCTGCCCGCGCCCATCACAACCGATGGGGATGAGAAAGCGCCGTTCCTCCATACCGACAGCCGCACCTTGTACTTCGCCGCCCGTCCCCCGCGCGATGAACAGGGACGCGAGGACATCGGCCGTGGCCATCGCGGGATCGGTGGTTACGACCTCTTCTTCAGCCGCATGAACGACGACGGGAGCTGGTCCACCCCGAAAAATCTGGGGAATCCGCTGAACACCACCGAGGACGACCACGGCCTGATCGTGAGCGCCGACGGCCATACCGCCTACTTCGCCAGCGGCCGGTACAAGGGCGTGGGTGGTCTGGACATCTACGGCTTCGAACTGCCCAAGGACGCCCGTCCGGAGGATATCGTCATCGTGAAAGGCGAGGTGCGCGATGAGAAGGGCCAGGCCGTTACCGATGCGGAGGTGAACATCACGTACATGGACACCCGCAAGACCGAGGTGATCAAGGTGGACCAGGCCGATGGCAAATACGCTACCGTGGTGAAACTGAAGCCCGGTGCGGACGTGATCATGACCGTGAAGAAGGCCGATCACGTCTTCGACAGTCGCGCCTTCACCATGGAGGACACGGCCCGTGGTGGCACGGCCAAGGTGGAGATGACCCTCGCGAAGATCGAGGTGGGGCGCAGCTACAAGGTGAACGACATCAAGTACGCCACCAACAGCGCGGAGATCACGAAGGCCAGTGAGCACATCCTGGACGAATTGATCACCTTCCTGAAGGAGAATCCCAAGGTGCGCATCGAGATCCAGGGCCATACCGACAATGTGGGGCGCATGGAGGACAACATGGCCCTGAGCAACGATCGCGCCTTCACGGTGCGCACCTATCTGGAAGCGCATGGCATCGCGGCTGCACGCCTGGCCAGCAAGGGATTCGGGCCCACCAACCCGGTGGCGGACAACAGCACACCCGAGGGACGGGCGGAGAACCGACGCACCACCTTCATCATCACCGGCAAGTAGGAGCGCCATGCTGTTGTCGTTGTGATGACCAGGAAGGAGAAAGCACGCTTCGTATCGGACAAGCTCGCCGAACTGTACCCGCGCACGCCCATTCCCCTGGATCACCAGGACGCGTACACCTTGCTGGTGGCGGTGGTGCTCAGTGCGCAGTGTACGGACAAGAAGGTGAACGAGATCACCCCGCTGCTGTTCGCCCGGGCGCGAACCCCGCAGCAGATGGCGAAATTGAGTGTGGAGGACATCCAGGACATCATACGCCCCTGCGGCCTCTCACCCATGAAGAGCAAGGGCATTCATGGCCTGTCCAGGATCATCGTGGAGGAGCATGGGGGAGTGGTGCCGCGCACGTTCGCCGCACTCGAAGCACTGCCCGCAGTGGGGCATAAAACGGCCAGCGTGGTGATGTCCCAGGCCTTCGGTGTGCCGGCCTTTCCGGTGGATAC
>JAFDZE010000055.1 GCA_018267155.1 Bacteroidota bacterium
CGTGGCCTGCATGCGCAGCTGTTCCTTCCATGCCCTGCGGTGCTTGACCTTGGCGATGATGAGCAGCATCACCGGCACCATGATGAGCGTGAGGAAGGTGGCGAAGGTGAGGCCATAGATCACCGCCCAGCTCAGCGGGCCCCAGAAGATCACGTTGTCACCGCCGATGTGCATGTGCGGGTTGAGCTCGCTGAAGAGCGTGCCGAAGTTGAGGTTGAAGCCGATGGCCAGCGGCAGCAGGCCCAGCACGGCGGTTACCGCGGTGAGCAGGACGGGGCGTAACCGCGTGTGCCCGGCGATCACCAGGGCCTCGCGGCTCTCCTCGATCGGGATGATCGTGTTCTCATCGAGGCCGAGCTTGCGCTGCGCCCGCTGGAAGAGCAGGCGCGCGAAATCCATGAGCACGATCGCGTTGTTGACCACCACCCCGATGAGTGAAATGATACCCAAAGTGGTCATCAGCCCCACGAACTCCATGCGGAAGACCACCAGGCCGAGCAGCACGCCGATGGTGGAGAAGACCACGGTGCTCATCACGATCACCGGATAGCTGATGCTGTTGAACTGGGCCACGATGATGAGGAACACCACGAAGATGGCCACGAGGAACGCCATGCCCAGGAAGCCCTGGTCTTTCGCCTGGTCCTCCTGTTCGCCGGTGAAGCGCATGTTGAACCGGTCGCTGGCCTCGAAGCCGCTGGCCATCTCGTCCTTGATCGTGGCGACCACTTCGTTGTTGTTGTAACCGGCGATCACGTTGCTGCTCACCTGCACCACGCGGTCCAGGTCCTTGCGCTTGATGGCGCTGAACGTTGTGCGGTACTCCTCTTTGGCCACGGCGCTGATGGGCACCTGGCGGATCTGGCCGGTGAGCATGTCGCGGAAGGTGATGCGCATGTCCATGATCCGCTGCGTGTCGTAGCGGTAGGCGTCCTTCAGGCGCACGTTGATCTCGTAGTCATCGTCGTCGCCTTCCACGCGGTAGGTGCTCACCTCCTTGCCGAATAGCGCGGTGCGGATGGCATCGGCCACCTGGTAGGTGCTCACATTGAGGCGCCGCGCCTTCTCGCGATCGATCACGATGGGCATCTCGGGCTTCGCGCGGTCGATGTCGATCCGCAGGGCCTCCACGCCCGGAACGTTCTTCTCCTCGATGAACTTCTTCACGCGTTCCGCCTCATCCAGCAGCCCTTCGATCTCCTTGCCGCGGATCTCGATGTTGATGGGTTTGCCCATGGGCGGGCCGTCGGCGTTCTTGGCTATGGTGGTGATCACCCCCGGGTAGCCGGCCACATCGTGCTGCAGGCGGGCCAGCACATCGTTCGTATTGATACCGTGACGATCCGCGAACTTCACGAAGTTGATCTGGATCCGTGCCTTGTGCGGGGTGGCGCTGAGCTCCACCTCCTGGCTGCCAGGATCGCTGGTACCTCTTCCCACCTGGGCGATGACGGAGTTCACCAGGAAGTTCACCGTATCGGTACCGATCACTTCACCCTTGTCGTTCTTCACCTCCTGCACCTCCATGTAGGTCGGCACATCGATCACCTTCATCACTTGCGCCTCCACGAGACGGGTCACACTGTCGGTCTTGAGGATGTCTGTACCGATGGGAGCCTCGATGAAGACATTGATGAATTGCGGCTGGTTGGTGGGAAAGAACACGCTGGGCACCGGGAAGGCGATGAGCGCCACGATCACCAGGACCAGGAGGCCGAAGGTGCCGAAGAGGAAGGTGCGCGGGTGGTGCTTCGCCAGGGCATAGCGCAACAACCGCCGATAGCGGGTTTCCAAGCGGGGCAGCCAGGTGTACTGGAACCAATGGGCCGCCGGGGCGAACAGCTTCTGGTTCGCGATGCCCATCAGGCCGAAGAAGATGGCGAGCATGCCGATACCGAAAACGGCATTGCTTTTCATGGACGCTCCGAGCACGCCGATCACCGCACCTGCGATGGCCAGTACCAGCACCGTTCGCCACATCTTCCCGGTCGGCATGTGGTCCTCCTCCACCTTCATGAATTTGGAGGCGAGCGCCGGGTTCACGACCAGCGCCACGAAGAGCGAGCTGGCCAGCGCGATCATGAAGGTGATGGGCAGGTACTTCATGAACTCGCCCATCATACCGGGCCAGAAGAGCAGGGGGACGAAGACCATCACGGTGGCCGTGGTGGCGGCGATGATCGGCATGGTCACTTCGCCCACGGCGAGTTTGGTGGCCTTGAGCGCGGGTTCCCCGTTGCTCATGTGGCGGTGGATGTTCTCCACGATCACGATGCCGTCGTCGACCAGTCGCCCGAGCGCGAGGATCAGCGCGAAGAGCACCATCATGTTCAGCGTGACACCGAACGCGTTGAGCAGGGTGAAGGAGATGAACATGCTCATGGGGATGGCGAGGCCCACGAAGACCGCGTTCCGCAGACCGAGGAAGAGCATGAGCACGCCCACCACCAGGATCACGCCGAGCACGATGTGGTTCATCAGTTCGTCCACGCTCACGCGGGTCTGGTCGCTCTGGTCGCTGGTGATGGTGAGGGTGAGGTCCTTGGGCAGCACAGTGCCGTGGTCCTCCTGGATGATGGCGTTGATCTTGTCGCTGGCATCAAGCAGGTTCTCGCCGGCCCGCTTGATCACATCGAGCATCACCACGCTCTTGCCGAACTCGCGTGCGAAACTCTCGGGCTCCTTGAAGCCGAAGCTGACATCGGCCACATCGCGCAGGCGCACTTCGCGCTGGCCCTCGTTCTTCACCACGATGTTGCGGATCTGCTCCATGCCCGTGAATTCCCCGATCACACGCACGCTGCGCCGCTGGTCCTTGGTGAGGATGTCCCCGCCGCTCATGGTGAGGTTCTCGCTGCGCAGCGCGTTGGCGATGTCGTCGAAGTTCAACTGCAGCATCTCGATGGCGGCGAGGTCCACGCTCACCTTCACCTCGCGCTCGGGCACGCCGCGGATCTCCACCTTGTTGATCTCCGGGAGTTCTTCGATGCGGTCCTCCAGGTGCTTGGCGTACTCGTGGAGCTGCTCCAGCGGATAGTCGCCGCTGAGGTTGATGTTCATCACCGGTATCAATTCGGAGAAGTTCATCTCGAACACGTTCGGTTCGCTCGGCAGGTCCGTGGGGAAGTCGCTGTCGCCACGCGCCTTGTCCACCGCGTCCTTCACCTTGCGCAGGGCTTCGGTGGGCGTAACGCTGTAGTCGAACTTGATGTGGATGGAACTGAAGTTGGGGACGCTGGTGCTCTTGATCTCGTCGACGCCGGAAATGGTGTTCAGCTCCTTCTCGATCGGCTTGGTGATCAGTTTCTCGATGTCGACCACCGAGCTGCTGTTGTACGGCGTACCGATGAACACCTCGGGCGTGACCACGTCCGGAAAGCTCACCTTGGGCATCACGATGTAGGCGCGGATGCCGAGGAGGCAGATGAGGATGGTGAGCACGATCACGGTGGTGCGGTTGTTCACCGCCCAGGTGGTGATGCCGAACTGGCGTTCCGGTCCGTGCAGGTCTTTCTCGATGTCGTGTGAGCTCATGCTGGAATGCTTTTCACCACAGAGGCACAGAGGGCACGGAGGAATGCGCTTGGGCTGCTGGGGCCATTGTTCAATTCGTGTTCACCACAGATGCACGGAGACACCGAGAAATGCAACTCGCACTCGCTGATCCGCTCCTTGCCGCTTCATGTGGTCTTTCTCTGTGTCCTCTGTGCCTCTGTGGTGAGGATGTTCCTCAATTCGCCACGCGCACAGTCAGGCCATCGGTGACATTCTTGGCGCCTTCGTCCACGATCCGTTCTCCGCCCTTCAGTGCACCGGGGGTCACTGGTGCAATGCTGACGCGGCCTTTGTATCCACTCAGGCGATCGACCATCACCTTGTGGCAGACGGCCTCATTGCCGCGGGTCGGTTCCAACGTGAAGATGTAATTGTTGCCCTTCACATCCTGGAGCACCGCGCGCCCGGGCACCACCAGCGCACTGTCGCTGTGATGGTCCTGGATGCTGATGTCACTCAGCAGGTTGGGGCGCATGCTCGGTTCGCCCTGGGGTACGCGCACCGTCACCTTGAACGTACGGTTCGAAGGATCGATGAACTTGCCCACATGCGCCAGGGTGGCATCGAAATGCACATCAAGGCTCGGGAAGCTCACCTTCACGGGTGCGCCGTTCCGGATGGTGGCGAGGTAGCTCTCGGGCACATCAGCCTCCAGCTGCACACCGCTCAGGTCCACCACGCGCGCGGCGGGCTGCAGCGGACTGGTCATGTCGCCAACACGCACCATGATGTCGTCCACCGTGCCGTCGAAAGGCGCGGTGATGTTGGTGAGGCGCTGTTGTTCGCGCAGGGTGGCGAGGCCCGCTTCGGCCTGTTCCTTCTGGCTTTTGGCCTGGAGGTATTGCATCTCGCTGCCGATCTTTTGCTTCCACAGGCGCTCCTGCTTCTCGAAGGCGGTCTTCGCCAGTTCGTAGGCGGCCTCGGCCTGTTGGATCTGTTCAGCGGCCATGTCGTTGTCGATCGAGATGATCAGGTCGCCGCGCCGCACCGCATCACCTGGTTGCACCAGGATCCGGCGCACGCGCCCGCCGTTGCTATAGAGTGCGGCGGCCTTGTCGGCGCGCACGTTGCCGTGTACGTCCACGTAATGGGTGAAAGCCCCCGCCACCACGGTATCGGAAGAGACCACCGGCAGGTTGCGACGCATGGTGCTGTCATGCTCCACCAACCACTCCTCGATCACCTTGATGCTGTCGGCGGTGGCCTTGTAATGGCTCTTGAGGCGTTCCAATTCGGCGCGCTTCTGCCCGATGTCGCTGTTGTCGGTGCCGCCGCATGCCGCGAGGATCACAGGAACAAGTGTGAAGAGAAGGATACGTTTCATGCGTGGTCAGTTGCGGTGGGGAGTTGAGCGGTAGGGGAGCTGATGCGGGTAGCGGGTGAGGCAGCGCATGTGGTCTGTTCCACGCGGGATCGGGCGGTTGGTCCGGTTCCTGGTGTGCGTGCGTCCTTGGTCAATACGCCCCGAGGGCCTTGCGCATATCGGCCCGGGCCTGCAGCAGGGCGATGATGCGTTGGATATGATTCTGCTGTGCGGTGAGGTAATTGCCGTGCTCCTGGGTCAGTTCGAAGCTGCTGGCCATCCCCTCATTGAACTTGATGGAGGTGCGCTCGAAGATGCTCCTGCCGAGTGCGAGGTTCTTTTTTCCGGTATCATAACCATCCTGGGCGGCGCGGAGCACGGCCTGTTGCTGCTCGCGCTCGGCAAGGAGCCGTTGTTCGGTGGCCTTCACGTTGACAGCGGCCTGCTCCATGGCGAACTCGGCCTGCTTCACCAGGTTCTTGCGCCGACCGCTGCTGAAGATGGGCACGTTCAGTTGAAGGCCCCACATCGAGCCCGGGAACCACCAGCTCCCGTTCCCGATATCGAATTCGATGTAATTATAAGCTTGTTGGTAGTTGATGAAGCCCCCGAGCGATGGCAGGTAGGCGGCCTTCTTGTTGCGCACGTCCATAGCCGCCAGTCGCAAGGCGCTCTGCGCCACCTTCTGGTCTATGTGCCCGTTGGCATCGAAGGTCGCATCCGCGAGTCCGGCCCACGCGGGATCGTCGATCAGCGGTTGCAGGGCATCGGTGAGGCTGATCGGGGTGCCGGCGGGCAGGCCGAGTACGAGCGCGAGGTAGGAGCGTGCCACGCTCGACTGCTGATGCAGGTTCCGCTGCTGGTTCCGCGTCTCGTCCAACTGAACGGTGATGCGGTCGGCATCGGTGGTCTCCAACAGGCCTTGTTCCAACATGACCTGCGCATCGGCCAAGGCCTTTTCCAGCAGTGGCAGACCTTCCGCCGTGATCCGCTCCCCCTCCTCGGCCGCCAGTACGCTCAGGTACGCCTTGGTGGCCTGCACTTTGGCGTTGAGTACCGTTTGCTCCAGGTCCATCGCGCTCTTGGTGCGTAGTTCCTTGGCAGCCTGCAGGCCCACGAGGTAGCTGCCATCAAAGAGCAGCTGCTGCAACTGGACCGCACCCGTGATGCTCCACGGCAGAGCGAACTCGATGGCCGCCACACCCTCTCCACCGAAGAAGTTGGGCACCACCATCTTGGGCACTTTCAGGTAGTTGTTCAATGTACCGGACCCGCTGATCTGCGGCAGTCCCACGGCGGTGATCTCCTTGGTGCGGGCCAGGGTCTTCTCCGCTTCAAGCGCGCTGGCCTGTACGGCATATCCCTGCTTGGCGGCCAGGTCGACCGCTTGTTGCAGACTCAGGCTCACGGGACCCTGCGCACATGCGCCGAGTGTTGCCGACAAGAAAAGGAAAGTGGTGATGGTCGACCTCATCGGGTGCCGTGTTCCTTGTTCATTTTCTTCTCCAGGTGATCCAGGCCCTTCCTGCTGGCGATCCCGCGCACATGGTACCGGAAGATCTCCCAATGCAGATCCTCCACATTGAACGTGGCGGGCGGCACCAACTTGCCCTCGAACATCAGATCGAAGCGCGCCAGGTAGATGGTGGCGATCATCGGAACGTTGAGGTCCTCGCGGTACAGGCCTTCCCGGATGCCCCGTTCCAAGTTGTCGGACATGTTGCGGAAGATCGCCGTACGGCGCTTGGTCACCAGGGTGCGGAAGGCCTCGGGGTGGTACTTCTCCAGGTCAAAATGGACGCTGGGGTGCATATCCTTGAGGTGCGCGGCCACCTTGGTGGTGATGGCGTACAACTCATCGATGGCGTTCTGCTTCTCCACCGACCGGACCGCCTCGATATCGCACTGATAACTCTGCTCCTGGTGCTTCAGTACGCGGCCCACCAGGTCGTCCTTGCAGGTGACGTACTGGTAGAGCGTCTTCTTCGAAATGCCCAGGCGGGTGGCCACATCGTCCATGGTCACGCTCTTGATGCCGAGCTTCCAGAAAATGCGGCACGCACCGTCCACGATGCGCTCCCAACGGTCGTCCACAGGTGCCAGCGCGGATGCGGGATG
>JAFDZE010000056.1:0-14154 GCA_018267155.1 Bacteroidota bacterium
GTGGAGCCGGAGGGATTCGAACCCTCGTCCAAACGACCGCAACGCGGGCTTTCTACATGCTTAGCCGTCTTGTTGGTTTTCGATCCGCGCCCGGGAAGTGGCACCCTAACGTGGACTTAGACCCTGTTCTCTCATCAACACTCCGGATCACCGTGTTGACCAGTCTTCCAAGCTGATACCCCTGATCCGGAACGTGGACGACGTGTCGTTCCGAGGAGTACTCGTCCGCGTTACTGTTGTTCGCGCGGATGAAGCTTCATAGCCTGAGGCTATTAGGCAGCGAGAGCGTAGCTGTAGTCGCCGGTTATGGCGCGGGGATCGTTTTGAAGAGCCTGTCCCCATCGCTCGGCATGCTTACCAGCATCACGAAGCCGCTGTCGAAACCAGGTCGGCCCCAAGTGATGAACCAAAGAACGGAGCGCGAAGATACGGCGTAGCGGAGGGCACGGATATGACACTGCCCAAGGCGGCCGATCGCGGGTGGCGATAGATTCGCGGCCTCAACAACGACATGTACAAGAGGATCGGCATCATCCGCGAAGGCAAGGAACCACCGGACCGGCGCGTACCACTAACGCCCAAGCAGTGCAAAGAGGTCCTGCTCAAGGGCATCGACATCATCGTACAGAGAAGTCCCGTTCGGGCATACACGGACGCGGAGTACACGGCGCAGGGTGTTCGGATGACGGAGGACCTCACGGACCGCGACCTGATCATGGGGGTGAAAGAGGTGCCGTTGGACATGCTCATGGCCGAGAAGAGTTACCTCTTCTTCTCGCACACGATCAAGAAGCAACCGCACAACAAGAAGCTGTTGCGCGCGGTACTGGACCGGCGCATCACGTTGATCGACCACGAATTGCTCGCCGACACCAGGGGAGAACGCGTGCTCGCCTTCGGGAAATGGGCGGGCGTGGTCGGTGCGTACAATGCCTTCCGCGCTTGGGAAGCAGGTCGGGGCAACATCACCCTGCGCCCCGCACACCTGTGCCACGACCGGGCGGAGATGGAGTTGCACCTGCTGGACCTCAAGCTGCCTCAGGACCTGCGGATCGTGCTCACCGGGGGTGGCCGGGTGGGCAAAGGTGCCATGGAGGTGCTGGACCGCATCGGGATGCGGCGCGTGGAACCCGAAGAATTCTTGCGGAAGACCAACACGTCCCCGATCTACACCATCCTGGGCAGTTCCGACCTGTATGCGCGGAACGATGGGAAAGCCTTCGACAAGGCCGCCTTCCACGCCGACCCGAGCGGGCATGAGGCGCGGTTCGGGCCGTACGCCAAGGCTGCGCGGATCTACATCGCCTGCCACTTTTGGGACCCGCGCGGGCCGAAGATCCTGCCGGTCTCCTTGCTTCGCGAACCAGGCATCGGCTTGGAAGCGGTGGCCGACATCAGTTGCGACATCGGCGGACCGATCGACAGCACATTGAGGGCCAGCACCATCGCCGATCCCTTCTTCGGTTACGACCGGGCAACGGGCACCGAATGCCCGGTAGGATCACCAGGAAGCATCACCGTGATGAGCGTGGACAACCTGCCCTGTGAATTGCCGCGCGATGCCAGCAAAAGTTTCGGTCGCGACCTGATGGACCGGGTACTTCCGAACCTGGTGGGCCCGGATGCGGACAGGATGATCGAGAACGCCACGATCGCACGGGATGGACGATTGATGGATCGATTCGCCTACCTGGCGGACTACGCTGGCGAAGTGGTGTGAGGTCAGATCTCCACGCGCAGTTCCATGACCAGCAAGGCCGCGGCCGCGGTAAGTTTTGAGGCGCGAACGGCCATGGGGCGTACGCTCTTGCGGGCCATGGTGAGCAGGCCCAATCCGGCCCCGCCATGCTCCGATCGTGCACTGTTTCCGAGCAACTTGAGGTAGTGCTCCTTCAGATCGGCCTCATCCATCTCATTGAGGATGCCGATGCGATGCGTGATCAGCGCGGCTGTGGCCAGGGGAACGGCATTGGCGAACAACAACCGGAAGCCGCGCACGTCGCGCACCAATGCGGCGAAGGACGCTTCCTCGTGATCGGCAAGAGCATGGTGACGGATGTTCTCCAATCCTTCGATCAGCACATTGAGCATCCGCTTCCTGGACACCATGCCATCCTCTTGCGCCATACAATGTCGTTCGGCTTCCGCCATAAGCCCGTCCACGTGGCTTTCATCAATGAGGCCATAGCGGGAAAACACCACATTGGCGGACGGGTCGTCCAGACAGCGCGACAGGCTATCCTCCAGCCAGTTCCGGCTTGTTCCGAGCAGGGCGTTGAGCGGCTCGTTGGACATGTTCTTCCGGCTTGAGCCTGACCACTTGCCCGGTGCGTTGCTCCGAGGAAATGGCTCGACGGAATGCCGAATGGGGCCGATATACGTGTATTCACCCCCGATGGTTCCAATGTTCGCATCCAGGGCGTCGGGGATAACAGGGCGCCGACTACATTCGGAGCCTCCCTACCCTTCTGCCTTATGGACGCCAACGCCCGGCCCCTCTTGAACCGAGCATACAGAGCAACGGCTTTCGTGGCCATTCTGTCCGCACTGACCACCCATGCCCAGGATACGATCGTCATCGGCACAGGTACCGTGGAAAATGACTTCTTCTCCTTCCCGGCGCCCTACGGCAATGCGGCGGATGGTGCGCGGCACCAGATGCTGATCCGGGCCGACGAGCTCCAGAGTGCGGGCATGGGCCCCGGGAACATATACAGTGTGGCCTTCGACGTGGCCCAAGCGGCCTTCGTCACCTTTGAAGGATTCACCGTGGACATGGGCACCACCACCCAGGACGACCTGTCCACGGGCTGGGTCCAAGGCACCAGTACCGTGTACGGTCCAACGGATTTCGACAATTCGACCACCGGTTGGAACACGCACGTCTTTGACACGCCCTGGTATTGGGACGGCCAGTCGGATCTGGTGGTGCAAACGTGCTTCAGCAACAACGACAACGCGCAGAACGCCTTCCACCGGCAGTCGGAGACATCGTACACGAGCACACTGGTGCGCAGCTCGAACAACCCCAACGTCTGTTTCTCCCAGCAGTTCACCCCGTACACACAGCGGCCGAACATGCGATTCACGTGGGCGGCAGTGGCGCCCGAGGCGCATTTCACCCAGAGCACCACCGCGACCTGCGGCGGTACGGTGACTTTCCTGGACGCATCCACGGGCGCCCCCACGGGATGGCAGTGGGACTTCGGCGACGGCACCACGGATTCGGTACCCGACCCCGTGCATCAATACATGAGCGATGGGACATTCGTGCCGGTGCTGATCGTTACCAATAATGCTGGATCGGACACCCTTGAAGGGGCCCCGATCACCGTGAACGCGAGCGGACCGCGACCCGTGGACGCCTGCATCCCCGCCACGGAGGGATCGCTGCCGGGCATCGGTATCGTGGCCGTGACGTTGAACGGCTCCACGTACAGCAGCGGCGATGCGCAGAGTGAAGGCTGGGTGGACCGCAGTTGCATCCTGACCACCGTGGCCACGGGAGCGGTGCTCAACATGACGGTGGGAACGGGCAACGTGGCACAGCACAACATCCGGGGCTGGATCGATTGGAACGGAGACGGGGAGTTTACCGGGAATGAACTGGTGTTGAGTGCCGACAACCAGACCTCAGCCACGGGCAGCGTAACGGTTCCGGTGACCGCACCGATCGGTACGCCCCTCCGTATGCGCTTCGCGGCGGATTACAGCTTCAGCCCGTATCCGCAGCCCTGCGGGCCGTTGCAGTACGGGCAGGCGGAGGATCATGGATTGCTGGTAACGGAGAACACCGACCCGCCTGTGGCCGGTTTCAGCGTGACCCCCTCCTTCACCTGCGACGGTACGGTACAATTCACGGACCAGAGCCTGAACGTTCCGACGACCTGGTCGTGGGACTTCGGCGATGGCGGAACAAGCGATGAGCAGTCCCCTGCGCATACGTACTCCACCGCGGGTACATACACCGTGACGCTGATCGCGGGGAACTCGGCAGGCAGTGATACCGAGACCCTGGAGAATGTGGTAACTGTGGACCTGTCCGGCACGCCCGTTCCGGCATCGTGCATACCCAATACCACGGCGTACTGCTGCGGGTTCGGGCTCCTTGGTTTCTCGTTCGCCGGCATCACCAGTACGAGTGCGGACGGCAGCGAAGGTTACAAGGACCGCACCTGCGGCAACACCGCCTTGCTGAATGAGGGTGCGGCCTATCCCATCTCCGCCATCACCGGCGGCGATGTGGATCACGATGTCCTGGTATGGATCGACCTGGACAATTCGGGCACCTTCGGAACAAGCGAGCTGATCTGGAGCGCGTTGGGCCAGGAGGACCCCAGCGGGAGCGTGATCATCCCCGCGGCCAGCGCGTTCGGTGTACCGGTCCGGCTGCGGGTGACGGCGGACGTGAGCGGTGAGACCACGGGACCTTGCGAGGATCCGATGTACGGCCAGACCGAGGACTTCAGTGCCATCCTCAGCCCGAACCCGGACCCGCCAGCGGCCGCATTCTCGGCCACACCCACGCACACCTGCACGGGCCTGGTGCAGTTCACCGATCACAGCCTGAACGCCCCGGACAGCTGGGCATGGGATTTCGGGGACGGAAGCACGAGCACCGAGCAATCACCGCTGCACCAGTATGATTCGGACGGTACATATTCGGTATCGCTCACCGCCACCAACGGCAACGGCAGCGACACGGAAACGGCCAACGGCCTGATCACGGTGGTGCCGGAAGCGCTCTGCGACACCCTGGCCATGCCGCAGGGACCGCAGGGAGGCAGCGCCGAAGGCTGTGAAGGCGTTCTGGCGGACGACGGCGGCCCGAACGACGACTACTCGCCCGGCCCCGGCTCGCCCTTCACGATCACCGTGCCCAACGGTCAGGTGGTGGTGCTCACTTTCTCGCAGTTCGAATTCGAGACGAACTTCGACGTGTTGCGGATCTTCGATGGGCCGGACGCGTTCAGCAACGAGATCGGCGACGGTTTCTCGGGCAGCGGAGTGGATGAACTGCCGAACAACGGGGTCATCACCAGCAGCGGGCCATCGATCACCCTGATGCAGGACGCGAGCATGGGGCCGACCACGTGGGAAGGCTTCCTGTTGAACTGGTCGTGTTCCGCCGTGGGCATCAACGAGGAGGCGGCAAGCCCCATAGGCAACGTGTATCCGCAACCCGCGCGCGATCGCTTCACCATTTCCTTCACCGCACCCACCGGCAACAACTGGCGGCTAACGCTGTACGATGCGGTGGGCGCGCAGGTGCGAACGATCGACCTGGACGGCGGCCTGCGCGACCGGGTGGTGGACACGGACGGCCTGGCGCCCGGGGCGTACGTGGTGAGCGTGGAAACACCGCGGGGGCGCTGGAACCGCGCGCTTATCCTCCACTGAACATACCGAACAAGACCTGAAGCACCCGATGACGAGAATGGAACGGACCCTTCGCGCCTGCTCCCTGTTCATCACCCTTGTGGCCTGTGCGGCCGCGCAGGCGACCCACCTGGTGGGGGGCAACCTGGGCTACGCATGGTTGGGCGAGACCGCACCGGGCAGCGGCATCTACCGCTATCGCGTGATCATGGAATTCTATATGAACTGCGGTGCGAATTCCAACTTCGAGAACTTCCAGGAACTGCTTGACCTGGCGCCCGGCGGGCAGTTGCCTGTGGGCGTGTACAGCGAGGATCCACAGGCGCCGGGAGCCGACAAGGATCTGCTGACGACGGTGGGCCTCGACCTGGTGGATGAGGGCATCATCGAGCCCGGCCTGCCGGACAACTGCACGGTGGGCGAAGGCCTCTGTACCCGTCGCGGCCGCTTCGAAGGGCTGGTGGACCTGCCCCTGAGTTTCGCAGGCTACCATCTGTACTTCCAGATGTGCTGCAGGAACCTGGACATCACCAACCTGCAGGACCCGAACGGCACGGGCATCGGGTACTACGCGTTCATCCCGGCCACACCGGTCCCGAACGATTCGCCCACGTTCCTGGGCCTGCCCACGCCCTTCCTGTGCGCGGGCGATACCTCCACCTTCGTGAACGCGGCGAACGATGCGGACGGCGACCTGCTGATCTTCAGCTTTGAGACCCCGTACAACAGCGTTTCGCAGCAGGGTGGCGTTCAACCTCCGCCCGGGGAACTGCCGTGGCCCGTTCCGGAGGTGACGCATGCGGCCGGATTCAGCACCGCACAGCCTTTCGGCACGGGCGGATACTCGTATATCAACGGGGCCACCGGCCTCACCGAGTACGCACCGGTGCTGCAGGGCAACTACATCGTGGCCGTGGAGGTGAAGGAGTTCCGCAACGGGCTGCTGATCGGCCGTACGCGGCGCGACCTGCAACTGCAGGCCATACCGTGCCCGGCCAACAACGCCCCCGCCCCCAACACCCCCTTCCCGCTGACCTATGCCATGGACGCGGGGGATGTGATGTGTTTCAGCATCGAGTACATGGATGTCGACACGGACTCGCTGTCCATCACTTGGAGCGGTAGTATTTTCGATTCCACCGTGGTATCGCCACAGGCCACCCTGACGGTGGAACCGCCGTACCCGGGAGGATTGAAGGCCGATGTCTGCTGGAACCCGCCATGCGAAGCAGGGCAGGACCAACCATACCTGTTCAGTGTGAGCGTAACCGACAATGGCTGCCCACCGAAGACGCTGGACATGGTGTTCCAGATCCAGGTGTACCCGTTCGAGGGTCCCACGGCGATCAACGGGCCGGTGCAGGTCTGCATGGGCGGTGGAGGGGCGGTGTACACCACCGACAGCATATCGGGCGCGACCTACAACTGGCAGGTCAATGGCGGCACCATCGTCAGCGGGCAGGGCGGTCCGAGCATTACCGTGGACTGGAGCACACCCGGAACCGGCACGGTAACGGTGAACGCGACGAACAACCTGGGCTGCACGGACGGGCCGGTCAACCTGATGGTGAACGTGATCAGCCCACCGACCGCTGAAGCCGGTCTGGATGCAACAATCTGTCCCGGCGCGGGAACGGTGATCGGTGGCAGCCCCACAGGACCTGCGGGAAGCACCGTCCTCTGGGTCCCGGCCAGCGGTCTGGACGATGCGAGCGGTGCGAACCCGCAAGCCACCCCCGACAGCACTACCCTGTATGTGGTACAAGTGGCCGATTCCGGATGTACGGCCACGGACACGGTGCTGATCACCGTACAGATCCCAACGGTGGACGCGGGCGCGGATGTGAGCGCTTGCGATGGGGATACCGCCCAGCTGAACGCAACGGGGATCGGCCTGTTCAGCTGGTCGCCCAGCGATGGGCTCAGCGCCACGGACATCGCCGATCCGCAGGCCGCACCGGGCGCCACCACGACGTACCAGGTGACCCTTACCGACAGCCTGGGCTGCACGGCGACCGACTCGGTGGTGGTGACGGTGAACAGCTTCGGGTTGAACATCAACCTCTCCCCCGCGACCACGAGCGGTTGTCAGAATGAGTCGATGACCTTCACCGCGCTTCCGGACAGCAGTGGCTTCACGTACAGCTGGAATGCGAGCGGCGGCATCAGCGTCAGCGGCATCAACGGCAACAGCGCGCTGGTGACGTGGACCGGCATCGGTGCTGGTGAACTCACCGTTCAGGCCAACGACCCGAACGGTTGTTCGCAGACCATCATCACCCCATTCAACACACTGGCGGTACCTGATGTGAACGCCGGACCCGACACCACGATATGCGCGGGAGAGAGCGTCCAGTTGCACGGTACCGGCAACGGCACCTTGCAATGGTCGCCGATCACCGGACTGAGCGACCCGAACATAGCGGACCCCATCGCGAATCCGGAACTGACCCAGACCTACACGCTCACCGTGACCGGAGGCAACCTGTGCGTGAACACGGACCAGGTGACCGTAACGGTGAACGTGCTGCCCAACGCCAACGCGGGGCCCGACCTGCAGCTCTGCCTTGGCGATTCGATCCAACTGCAAGCCAGTGGCCCGGGCACGTACAACTGGACACCGGACAGCACCTTGAGCGACGCCAACGACACGAACCCGTGGGCGTTCCCGACCACGACAACCACGTACACGCTCACTTTGAGCGACAGCACGGCGTGCAGCAACGTCGACGAGGTCACCGTATCGGTGACGACGCCGCCCGATCCCGGAACCGGGGGATCGGCGAGCCTGTGCGGCAGCGGGGTTCCCTTCACACTCCTCGACTCGCTGGGCGGAACGCCGGAACCCGGCGGCACCTGGACCGCACCGGACAACAGCACGCACGGGCCCGTGTTCGACCCGGCAGCGGACCTGGCGGGCACGTGGACCTACACGCTTCCTGGTATCGGTGCCTGTCCTGACGCCTCAGCCCCGCTCCAAGTGGCGGTGATCGTTCCCAACGCGCAGGTCACCGGCGACAACAGCATCTGCGTCGGTGATACCACCCAACTGACCAACACGGGCAACGTGGCCTGGACCTGGTCGCCGGGATCGGGCATCTCGGACACCTCGATCCCCGACCCGTTCTTTTTCCCGGAGAGTACCACGCTGTACACGCTGACGGTGACGGATGCGAACGGCTGCACAGCGACGGCCACGGTGGAAGTGAGCGTGAACGCCCCGCCCACTGCCGATGCGGGAACCGATGCGGCGATCTGTGCGGACAACTCCGTGACGATCGGGGGCAGCCCGACAGGCCCGTCGGGAAGCACCTTCGCATGGTCGCCTGACACCGGGTTGAGCAGCGCGACGGCCGCGAACCCGATCGCTTCACCTCAGGCGAACACGACCTACACCGTGCTGGTGACCGACGGCAACGGCTGTTCCATGATCGACAGTGTGAGCATCAGCGTGAACCCCCTGCCGACCGTGGATGCGGGCTCCGATGTGTCCGCTTGTACCGGCGGGAGTGTACAGCTGAACGCCACCGGTACGGGAAGCTTCAGCTGGTCACCACCCGACGGCCTGAGCGCAACGGACATCGCCGATCCGGTGGCGAGCCCCACCGTAGCTACCACGTATACGGTAACGGTGACCGATGGCAACGGCTGCTCCGCATCCGATGACATCACGGTGGCCGTGGCCGCGCTTCCGACCGTTGATGCCGGCCCCGACCTCTACCTGTGTCCCGGATACAGCGTGCAGTTGCAGGGGAACGGCAGTGGCACACCCACCTGGTCGCCGGGAGGCACGGTAAGCACTCCTGACGTCTTCGATCCGGAAGCCACGCCCTTGACGAACACCACATACACACTGACGATCACCGACGGCAATGGATGCACGGCGACCGATGAAACGACCGTGACCGTGAGTGATGAACCGCCCGTGGACGCCGGTGCGGACCAGAGCACATGCGCAGGGCAGCCGGTGGTACTTGGTGGCGCCCCCACCACATCGGTACCCGGCGCCTCGGTGGAATGGTCCCCGTCGACAGGTATTGATGACCCCGCCTCGTTCAACCCGAACGCCGCACCGGAACAGACCACGCAATACACGGTAACGGTGACCAGTGACACCTGCACCAGTCAGGACATGGTGACCGTGAGCGTGGAAGAGGGTTCCGAGGCCGGGTTCAGCATTCGTTTGGAACCCAACTGCGATGACATCCGCGCCTTCCTCACCGACCTGAGCACAGGCGCATCGCAATGGCTGTGGGACTTCGGCGATGGCACCACGAGCACGGAACAATTCCCGCAGCACCACTTCGCGTATGGTTCGGACATCGTTGTGACACTCACCGTGACGGACGGCTCGGGGTGTGAGAACAGTATCACGCAGACCTACCCGGCCACCACCTTCAGCGAGCTGATCAGCTACGAGGTACCGAACATCTTCACCCCGAACGGCGATGGCAAGAACGACGTGTTCAAGATGAATACGGAGGTGATCCTGGGCGCGTGCCTGGACATGAAGGTGTTCAACCGCTGGGGCCAGAAGGTGTTCGAGAGCGACGGCGGCAATGTGGAATGGGGCGGCCGCAACTTCGCGGGTGAACAGTGCGTGACCGGCACCTACTTCTGGACGATCACGATCAAGGACATGGCCTTCAGTGGTTCGGTGTACCTGAACCGGTGAGCTATGCGGTGGACCGCGGCGATAGCGACCATGGCGTTGCTGGCGGGTTGCGGCACGGATCGAACACCCGTGATCGGCACAGGGGATCCGCAGACGCGAACGATACCGGTAAGCCGGTTGAGCGGCATCCAGGTGAGCGGCCCGATCGATGTGGAGGTCACGGCGGGCGATACCCAGCACGTTGAGGTGACGGCTCAGCGCGAGTTGATCGACCTGGTGAAACTGAAGGTGGACAACGGGCTGTGGCGGATCACGACCGGAAGGCCGTTCATCACCGACAAGCCGTTCACGGTCCACCTCACCGTGCCCGGGCTGAACACGATCATCGTGGACGGATCCGGGAATGTGACGAGCGAGCCCGTGTTCAACAGCGGGAAAACGCACCTGGAAGTGAACGGCAGTGGCGGGATCGCCATCGATACGTTGTACGAGAAGCTGGCGGAGGCCTGGATCACGGGGAGCGGTTCCATCAGGCTGCTGGGCGAGTGCGACCGGCTCGATGCCCGGCTTTCGGGGAGCGGCGACCTGATGGGCCGGGAGCTGTGCGTCAAGGAAGCGGATGTGGAACTTTCGGGCTCCGGGACCATGCGCGTGGATGTGCTGGACACGCTGCGGGCCCGGATCAGCGGCAGCGGCGACCTGCACGTACGGGGAACCCCCTTCATCGCGGAGCGCGACCTGACGGGATCCGGAACAATTGAAATGATATCCGAATGAAGGTAATGCCTTCCCTCGCGACCGTCGTGCTGTTAGCGGCTTGCAGCGGGGCTCCCCGCTCATCACCGGATGTGCCGCCCTCGTCCATTGATACTGGAACACCGGGAACTGCTTGGAGAGTGCTTGACCTTCCGATCCTGGCCGACAACGTGCGCAACGACACCTTGCTGGTGCATACCACGTACGACCTGGGGGACGGGACCTTCCTGATGGCGGCACAGAACAACAACTACAACCGGGAAGGTATCCGGCTCTACCTGTACCATCCGAAGGCGGACAGCAGCGCGGAGATCCTCGCCTGGTCAAAGCCGGGCTATGACAGTGAGACGATGCTCCCCACCTTCTTCACCACCGGTGACAGGGCCAACGGGCTGGTGATCCTGGCGAACATGGGCGAGCGACAGAGTTGGGGCCAGGAGGTCTTCTGGTTGGACGGGGACTCGATCCGGAGCCTCGGTTTCATGGACGTGGCCGTGCGTGAATGGCGCACGGAGGGTGACAGCACCTACCAGTTCCGTACGAGCGTGGCGCCGCGCACAGCCGTGCATGGCGACAGTGGCGCGTTCACATTCACCTTCAGCGGGGACAGCGTGCAGGTGTACGACGACCTGCGCGGCGGTTCGGAAGTGATGTATCCGAGCGGGCGTGTTGGCTACCGTTCCAACCATGGCCATTGGCGGCTGGTGATCGACGGCGAGGAACGGATGAGCGGGGAAGGCGTGTGAGCACGCAGTCACCCAGAGCCAGATCCCTTGGCATGGGCACGTATCACCTCAGCAGCTCCACCGGACCAGCCGCGACCTGAGGACAGGGTTCTCGGAACCAGGTGCGTGTGCGCAAGGTGTCGAACGGAAGGAGATGCTTGGCCGGGACAACGGCGACCGGAGGACCAGCGTCCTGCTATGGGGCAACCACCAATACCTATATTGACGGGCCATGGACACCAGGATCATGTGGGGCCGACCGCTGAACCGCCTCATGGGCGTTGCATTCGTCTGCTGGGCCCTGGGACAGGTACAAGAGATGCGGGCCTCGCACCTGGTGGGTGGCGATCTGGGGTATCAATACCTGGGCGAGACCTTCCCGGGCAGCGGCCTGTTCCGTTACAACCTGAAGATGCGGATGTACCTGAACTGCGGCCCCAGCTCCAACTGGCCGCAGATGATCGAATGGTTGCAGGGCGCTCCGGGATTGAACGTCGGGGTGTATGAGGAGGACCCATTGAACCCGGGTGCGGCCAAGGTCAGATATACGGTCGCCGTGGTAACGATGACCTCGTACAGCGTGATCACGCCCGACATTCCGGACAGTTGTGTCCTGGGCGATGGGCAGTGCGTGGAGGAGAGCCTGTTCGAAGGCGAAGTGGTGGTACCGGCGAGCACGGGTGGCTACCACCTGTACTTCCAGGGGTATTCGCGCAACGACGCGATCCTGAACCTGTTCGACCCCGGGAACGCGGGCTTCGGTATCTATTCCTTCATTCCACCGACCGCCATCGTGAACTCCTCCCCCGTCTTCTCCGGTGTTCCGGTTCCCTTCATCTGTGTGACCGAGAGCACCTCGTTCTCCAGTGCTGCCGAGGATGCCGACGGGGACTCGCTGGTGTTCACCTTCGAAAAGCCGTACGATTCGCAGGAGGATATCGCAGGGATCGTACAGCCACCGCTGGTCCTGGACTGGCCGATCGCACCGGTGGTGTACGCGAGCCCGGACTACAACGAGCTGCAACCATTCGGCCCAGGCGGGGTGGCTACCATCAATCAGGAGACCGGTGCGGCGCAGTTCTCGGCCCCCATGATCGGCAATTGGGCCGTGGCCGTGGAGGTGAAGGAATACAGGAACGGCCAGTTCATCGGGCGGATCAAGAGCGACATGCAGCTGCTCAGCCTGCCGTGTTCCGACAACGATGCCCCGGCACCCGTGGGCGGCGAGTTGACCACCGCCTACCAGGTGAACGCGGGCGATACGCTGTGTTTCCCGCTCGCCTTCGTGGACGCGAATGGCGACACGATCCACCTGGACGCCAACGGGATCATTTTCGACAGCACGCTCTTCAACCCACCGGCGGTGATCAGCGGCGCCGCTTTCGGGGACAGCACCATCACCGGCACCTTCTGCTGGCCCACGGTGTGCGACCAGGGCCGTCCCGAGCCGTACACGTTCACCGTGGTGGCGTACGATGAAGCATGCCCACCCGCGCTGTATTCCGCAACGATCACTGTGGACGTTGTAACGGCAGCGGAGCAACTCGCGATCTCGGGCCCGCCTGTTGCCTGTGCCGGGCAGACCACGGCCACGTACTGCGCGGAAAGTGGCGGTGGAACGGAATTCCTATGGTCCGTCACCGGAGGAACGCTGACCTCATCGACCAACGGGCCGTGCGTCACGGTGGAGTGGAACACCAGCGGCATCGGCACCGTGGAAGTCACCAGCGATGTGGGCGATTGTGTCTTCAGCAGTGAACAGACCATCAGCATCGTGGATCCGCCACAGGCCTCGTTCCTGGTGGAAATGGATACCACGTGTACAGGAATAAAAGCCCGGGCGGTGAACAGTTCAACGGATGGCACCACGGCCCAGTGGTTGTTCAACGGACAGCCGCTCACCCCGGGCGACACGACCGAACTCATCCTGCCGTTCAGCTTGAACAGCACGGTGCAACTCACCGTTACCGATGTGAACGGATGCACGGACCAGGATGCGCAATCCTTCAGTGTGGCCCCCTATTCGGAAGTGGTCGAGTTCAGGATCCCGAACGTCTTCTCACCGAACGGCGATGGCAAGAACGACATCTTCGAACTCATCACGAGCCAGCACTTGAGCGAATGCTCCGATATCCGGATCTTCGATCGCTGGGGCAAGGAGGTGTTCGCCAGCGGGGGTGGCCGAATGGCGTGGAATGGGAGTCGGGGCGGAGGTGAGAAAGCGAGCGAAGGAGTCTACTACTACATCGTAAAGGTGGACCAGGAATCGTTCCACGGCCATGTCAGCCTGATGCGCTGAGTGCGCCAAGGGATCAACCAGGGGTCCGCGCTGGTATTCCTCCTGTTCAAATTCGGTCAGCCCATTTGTTATGCGTGCATAACGTCAGGCATTACCTTTCGTCCGCACCCGCCCATGCGCCCCGAAGAGACCATCGACTTCCCCATTCGCCGTGTGTGGAGCCGGATCTCGCGCCTGTACAACACCGAAGCGGCCAAGTACGGCGGCAGCATGGCTATCGGACAGATCCTGCTCAATATCGAACCGGAAGGCACGCCCAGCACCAAGCTCGGTCCGCGCATGGGCATGGAGGCACGCAGCCTCGTGCGCACCTTGCAGACCATGGAGGAGGAGGGATTGATCAAGCGGGTAGCGGCCACGGACGACAAGCGCGTGGTGCG
>JAFDZE010000056.1:14241-14855 GCA_018267155.1 Bacteroidota bacterium
CGCTTCACCCAAGCTCAGCTCAACAACTTCCGGCAGGTGATGTCGGAACTTGATCGGATACTCGAACAGGAACAACTCTTCTAGTTCACCACAGAGGCACAGAGGACACAGAGAAAACCAAATGCAAGCGGAGTCCAACATCGATCGCATTCCTCCGTGCTCTCTGTGCCTCTGTGGTGAAGCATTCCTACACACATGACCAAACCAACCTCCGCCAAGGCTTCGGTCGGGAACCGAACCATCAAGAAAGTCGCCGTGCTCGGCTCCGGCGTCATGGGCAGCCGCATCGCGTGCCACTTCGCCAACATCGGCGCGGAAGTGCTGCTATTGGACATCGTACCCAAGGAAGCCGCTGAGAGCAAGAAGCCCGCCGAGCGCAACAAGATCGTCAACGATGCACTGGCCTTCGCGCTCAAGAGCAACCCCTCCCCCATCTACGACAAGCGCTTCGCCAAGCGCATCAGCACCGGCAACTTCGACGACGACCTGCCGAAGATCAAGGACTGCGACTGGGTGATCGAAGTGGTGGTGGAGCGGCTCGACATCAAGCAGCAGGTACTGGCCAACGTGGAAAAACACCGTAAACCGGGTACGCTCATCACCACCAACACCAG
>JAFDZE010000057.1 GCA_018267155.1 Bacteroidota bacterium
GTAACCGAGCATGGCGATAACCGATTCGTCGTTCGGGTATCCGGGCTGGTATGCCTTCAGGGCCGGAATGCCCCGGTACCACAGGCCTACGGTCAGCTTTTCATGGTCGAAATAGGCCCCCACATCCAGCTGGTCCCACTTGTCCTGTGCCTTGTAGTGCGCGGCGATCGTTACATATTGCCGGCTTCGACGCAGCTTCTGGCCGTCCGTGGCGATCCGGTAGCCCGTATGGATGCTCGTACGGACCGGCAGGCGTACATCACCATCGAGATACAGCGACTGCTGTGGCCGGTTCACATGGTTCAAACTCAGGCCGATCCAGAAGGCCTCACTGAAGTACATGGCGCCGAATCCCGCGTCGAAGTAGCTCGTATTCATGCGCAGGCGGTCGCCTTCGAGGCTGTTCGGGTCCTCGCGGAGGATCTGGTCGGCGAAGATCAACTGGCCCTGACCGAGTTGGCGCAAGGTGTAGCCCAGGCTGGTGCCGAAGCGTACCGCGCGTTTGTGATCGATACGGGCCTCGTAGCTGTAGCTGAAGGCCGCTTTGGTGAAGGACAAGCCACTGGTGCCGGCCACATCGCGCATCACCATGGCCCCGAAGCCGCTGTGGAGCTTGGGGTTGTTATGGTCATAACTGAGCGCATAGGTCTCGAAGCCGGGTGCGATACCCAGCCATTGCTTCCTATAGTTGAGGATCAACCGGTCCTGGAAGGTGTTGCCCGTGAGTGCGGGATTCAAGTACAGGGGTGCGGCGTAGAATTGCGAGAATTGCGGGTCCTGCGCGCGGGTCTCCGACGCTCCGAGGATGGTCATGAACAACGCGGCGCAGGCCATCGCGATCCGGGAGCTGCCCTCCGCGCGGCGCCACCGGCGTGATCCGTGCCGGAGCCCGCAGGCCGTATGTTCCACGTTGATCCTCATCCGATCCATCAGCGCAACAGGGTGATATCTCCGTTCCGCTCGGCCACACGGTCATCCACGAAGCGGATCTTCGCGTGGTACACGTACACGTCCTGAGGGCTCAAGCGACCGCGATAGAAGCCGTTCCAGCCCTTGTTCACCTCGTTGCTCTCAAAGACGAGTTCCCCCCAACGGTTCCATACGCGCATTTGGAATTCCTTCACGAATCGCGCGATGGGGTAGAACACGTCGTTGCTCATGTCGTTCGGGTCGAACACACCGTTGTTGTTCCCGTTCGGGTCCGGGGTGAACGCCGTGGGGATGTCGATGTCGTAGACCGGGATCACATTGATGCCGGTGTTGGCCGTGTCCGAGCAGCCGTTCACGTCCGTAACCACCAGTTGCACGGGGTAGTTGCCCACCGCAGCATAGGTGTGTACCGGGTTGTCGGTGTTGCTGGTGTCCCCATCGCCGAATTCCCACGCATATCCGTTGATCGCGCCCGCACTGGTGCTGGTGAATGTGATGGTGGGGGCATCCATGTCCGTTTGGTAGGTGCTCGCGCCGAACGAGGCTGTCGGACCTTGATACGCCGTCACGCTGGAAGTGTTCTGTGCGTTCGCGGTACAACCCGCGGGGGTGGCCACCTGCAGGCTGACCGTGTAGCTGCCCGGGGCATACGTGTGTACAGGTGCGGGAGCCGTGCTTGTGGTGCCGTCCCCGAAGTTCCAAAGCCAGGTGACGTTCTGGGTGGTCAGGCTGTCGGGGAATTGTACCGTGAGCGGGGCACAGCCGACGGCCAGCACAGGAGGCAGGGTGATCTGCGGCGGAACCTCCAGGGTGAGCGTCACATCGCCGTTCAGCATCTGGCCACAGGTGTTCGTCACCAGTACGTGCAGGGTCTGTGTATTGCTCACCGGTACGTTGAATGGGCCGGTGCCCGTGGTGACCAGTTCGGTCCATTGGATGTTGATGGCGCCCGGGTAGTTGTTCACCGCTGCGCTCACCTGGGCCGTACCGCCCGGGCACACCGTGGTGTCGTTGGACATCACCAGTGTGGCGGCGTTCAGGTCGAGCACATTCACCGGGAAGGTCAGGATCGGGCTGGTGCACCCCACGGCATCGGTGGCCGATACGCTCACGATCTGCGAGGTGGGGAAGGAGTATTGCATGGACGGGCCGTAGCCGATCCCTCCCCAATAGATCGTGGTGGCTCCCGTGCCCCCGCTCACCTGTGCGGTCAGTTGTATGGGCGTGTTCACGCAGACCGTGTCCGGGACCTGGGCCGTCAGCATGATCGGTGCGGGTGCGGTGAGCGTGGCGCTTGCTTGTGCGATGCAGCCGTTGGCGTCCGTAACGGTCACCTGATATGCGCCCGCGCCGAGGTTGTTCGCCGTGGCCGTGGTCTGCCCACCCGCATTGGTGCTCCACTGATAGGTATACGGGGCCGTGCCTCCGGTCACCGACAAGGTGATGCTGCCATTGGTGCCGTTGGCACAGAGCGGTCCGGTGGACTGTGCCGCTGTCACCGTCAGGGTGGGCGGGTCGATCAGCGATACGCTCATCACGGTATCACATCCGAGCTGGTCCGTCACCGTCACGGTATGCGTACCGCCCGAAAGACCGGTGGCCACGGGACCGTTCTGTCCGCTGGGGGACCATTGGTAGTCGTAGACAGGTTGGGCAGGGCTGAAGGCCGCCGTACCGGTGCTGCCGCCGTTGCACAGGATGGGCGTTGTGCTCACGGCCGCGTTCAGGAAGCTGTTGGAGATGAGGATGTGTACCTGGTCGCTGGCGGGCGGGCATCCTGTGTTGCCGGTGGTGGTGAGCACAAGGTCCACGTAGCCCGCGGCCACCTCGGCGGCCGATGGGGTGTAGAATGTGCTCGGCGTCTGGCCCGCGAAGGAGCCCGTGCCTCCGCTCCACTGGCCACCGGTGGCGTTCTGCACGCTACCCGAGAGGGCGATGGGGAAGTCGTTCATGCAGACCATGGCGTCATTGCCCGCATCGGCGGCGTTGGGCAGGGCGGCCGAGTTCACCGTGCCTTGTGCCGCCGCACTGGTACAGCCGTTCGCATCCGTCACGGTCACGGAGTAGGTGCCCGCGCCTACGGTGATCGTCTGGCCCGTGGCCCCGTTGCTCCAGTTGTACACGTAGTTCTGCTGGCCCCCCGTGCCGCCGCTGGCGCTCGCCACCAGTGTGCCGTTGCCCTGGCCCGCGCACGTTTCATCGGTCGCGTTCACGCCCGTGATCACGAGTGCAGCGGGTTGGGTGATCGTGGTGCTCATGGTGGCGGTGCAGCCTTGGGCGTCCGTCACCGTTACGCTGTAATTGCCCGCCATCAGTCCGGATGCCGTGGCCGCGGTCTGCGGTGGGACAGCGTTCCAGACATAGGTGTTGCCCGGCAGATCGGGCGCGTAGGTCGCAGAGCCTGTCGCGGCACCATTGCAGGTGATGTTGGTGGGTGTGATCGCTGCGCTGATGTAGCTGTTCGACAAGATGATATGTACCTGATCGGTGGCATCCGGACAACCGCCGTTCCCCGTGGCCGTGAAGACCACATCGGCACCGCCAGCGGTCACTTCAGCCACGCTGGGCGTGTAGTACATGGTGCTGCCCGTGCCGCTCCACAAGCCGGTTCCGCCGCTCCAGCCGGTCGCTGCGGAATTGGTCGCCGTACCGGTCATGGCGATCGGCCACTGGCCGTAACACACGCTCACGTCCGGTCCTCCATCGGCGGTGGGAGGTGTGCTGCCATCGATGACCGCCTGGGCCGGGGTGGTGACACATCCGTTCGCGTCGGTCACGGTGACGACATAGGTCCCGGCGCAGGCGGTCAGTGGGTTGCTCGTGGCGCCATTGTCCCAAGCGTAGGTGAACGGCCCGGTTCCGGATACCACACTGGCGGTAGCGCTTCCGTCGCATTGGCCCGCGCAGCTCTCCGGGCTGGTGGTCACGTCGATGAACACCCCTTCGATCACCTCCACCGTGTACACATAGGTCTGGATGCCCACGATCGGACAGGCCCCGTCGTTCACGTTCACGATGAAGGGATAGTACCCGGCCGTGCCTTGGCCGCCATTCCAGCACACATGGCACTGGATGGGATTGGTGCCCGTGTAGCTGAAGGTAGCACCGGGCAGGTTGGCCGCGATGTTGCTGGTGGCCTGCAACACGTTGGCCGGGTTCGGGTCGGTGATGACCATGTCGAAACATGCCGTACCGCTTTCGCACATCCGGATCGCGTAGGGCGCGGTCTGCACGGCGGTACCCGATACACCTCCAACGGTACCCGATGCGGGGTCGGGAGGGGCGTTGTTGCACGGGTAAGCGATGAACTGCATGTCGCGCATGATCGAACCGATCAGGTTGCCCGCACTGTCGTACTCGTTCACCTTCACGATCACCACCCAATTGCCCGCCATGTTCAACGTGAAGTTCACAAGGCCCGTGGCCGGGTCCAGGGTGATGCCTGTGATCGGCTGCGTGCCGGTGTACGGGGCCACATACGGAATGGGCACGGCGCCCGCATGGCGAGCTTCGATGAACTCGTAGCTCAACGAGTCCGCCTCGGGGTCGTACGCGCCATAGCTGTAGCTCACCGGGTACCCCAGACACACGTAAGGAACAGCCGTTGTATTGGAGAACAGCGGCGAGTCGTTCGCCGGGCCGGCCGCATTGTTCAGCACCCCTTCGATGTACACCTCCTGCGATCCCGGGGTTTGCAGATTCACGATGGCATTGTTCCGGTAGATCTCGGTCCAGCTGATCGTCCAGCTGTCGCAGGGCGGGAGGTTAACCGTCCCGGTGTACACGCGCCGCTGTATCCCGGGCAGGGTCCCGCCGTTGCATGTGCTGTTGGGCAGTTGCGCACCACAGAGCTGCGAGACCTCGGTCGTTCCCTGGTTGTCCACCCACAACTGCATGGTGCCGCACGGGCTGGTGATGTCCAGGTTGTACCCGTTGTCCAGGGTCACCCCGGCGCAATCGCGGTAAACAATCAGCGTTATCCGGTATTGGTTTCCACCGAGGTGGTCCCAGTAGATCTCTCCACCACCGATGTGGGTGGCGCGAACGATGGTGCTGGCCAGGAGGAGGAGCAGGAAGGCTGCGTAACGTCGGATGTCCATCGGCCCGGGTGTTCTCCCGCCTCACGGTTCCGGGGACTTTCGTCCTGTCGGCGCACCGGGATGGCGGGTGTTCTCGACGTATGAAACAGGAAAGAAGCCCCGAGGGTTACATCCACTCGACAGATAGCTTGTTCGAGGTGCCGCAGGATGGGGAATTGACGGAACGCCGCGGGGGACGTCAGCACCCGTTCGGGCCGTGCCTCAGTCCTTGACCGGGCTCACCAGCAGCTTGTCTATCCGTACGCCGTCCATGTCCACGACCTCGAGGTCGAAGATCATCCAGCGCAATTTTTCCCCTGTTACGGGGATCCGGCCGGTTTGATACAGGAAGAGGCCGCCGATGGTGTCCGCTTCCACATCACGGGCAAGACCGGGCTGCCCGAGCCGTACGAGCAGCTCGTGCAGGGGGTAATGACCATCGACCAACCAGGACCCGTCCTCGCGCCGGGTCAACGCGAATTCCCCGCCATGGAACTCGCCAACGTCGCCCACGAGCGCCTCCAGGATGTCATTCAAGGTGACCAGCCCCTGCGCCTCCCCGAACTCATCGGTCACCAGACCGTAGCGTTGACCGGTCCGCTTGAATCGCCGCAGCGCCTCGTACGCGCTCAACCCCTCGGGAAGCCAGGGCGGGTCGCGCAGGATGCGCCCCAGTGCCGGCTCCGGGTCTTCGAGATGGGTGAACAGGTCCTTCAGGGTCACCACACCGACCACCTTCTCCGGATCCGCATCGATCACGGGGTACACACCGTGCATGTCGCGCGAAATGATCCCACGCACAGTGGTGGGATCGGCGTTCAGGTCCAGGTACACGAGATCACGCCGGTGCGTCATCAGCGATCGCACGTTCCGGTCGCCCAATGTGAACATGCGGTCCACGATCTCCTGTTCCATGGCCTGCACCTCGCCGCCTTCGGCACCCTCCTGGACCATGGCGCGGATCTCGTCCTCGGTGACCCCGCCGCCGGATCGCGGCTTGATCCGCATCACCTTCAACAACGCTTCGGTGCTCGCGGTGAGCATCCAGATGAAAGGCGCGGTGATCCAGCTCACTGTCCGCATGGGGATGGCCACCATCTTGGCTATGGGTTCGGGAAATGCCAACCCGATCCGCTTGGGCACCAGTTCGCCCAGTACCAACGAGAAGAAGGTGACGATGATGACCACTCCGGCAACCGCGAAGCCGTGCGAATTATGTTTTAAAAATGGTACTGTTGCCAGGATGGCCTCCAGGTCGCCGGTGATGTTCTCGCCACTGTAAATGCCGGTGAGGATGCCGATGAGCGTGATGCCGATCTGGACCGTGCTGAGAAAGCGGTTGGGCGCGCTTGCCATGGCCAGAGCGGCCTTGGCACGGGCATCGCCACGTACGGCCTCGGCTTCCAAGCGTGTCTTCCGTGCGCTCACCAATGCGATCTCGCTCATGGAGAAGACCCCATTGAGCACGATCAGGACGAGCAGGATCAACAGTTCACTCACTCCCGCGAAGATCGTATCGGGACCCGTGTGTCCCGGTCCAGCCCCAGGACAAGTCCATTTTCAAGCAATTCCCCCTCATTCAGTCCGGTCAGTTCTCCGGCACTCGTTCGCCCGCGCGATACAGGAATAGCGGGAGCAGCGCGACAGGCCGGGAATGCAGGGGTACGAAGCGACCTCAGATCGTGGCCACTTTCTCCGCTTTGTACGCGCCGGCCTCCAGCTTCTGCTTCACATCCTTGAAGCTCTCGATCGTGCGCTTCACATCGTCCAGCGAGTGGACGGCCGTGGGGATCAGGCGCAGCAGGATGGTGTCTTTGGGTACTACGGGGTACACCACGATGCTGCAGAAGATGCCATGGCGCTCGCGCAAGTCCAGCACCACGTTGGTGGCCTCGGGTATGCTGCCGTGCATCATCACCGGGGTCACGGCGCTGTTGGTCACGCCGATGTCCAGCCCGGCTTCGCGCAGGCCGCTCTGCAGGGCGCGGGTGATCTCCCAGAGCTTCTGGCTGAACTCCGGCCGCGTGCGGATCATCTCCAGGCGCTTGAGCGCACCGATCACCACGGGCATGGGCAGGCTCTTGGCGAAGGTCTGGCTGCGCATGTTGTACCGCAGGTACATGATCACATCCTCCTCGCCGCTCACGAACGCACCAATGGTGGCCATGGCCTTGGCGAAGGTGCCGAAGTACACGTCCACACCGTCCTGCACGCCTTGTGCGTCGGCCGTGCCGCGGCCCTCGCGCCCCATCATGCCGAAGCCGTGGGCATCGTCCACGAAGAGCCGGAAGTTGTACTTCGCCTTGCGCTCCACGATCTCCTTGAGCTTGCCCTGGTCACCGGCCATGCCGAACACGCCCTCGGTCATCACCAGGATGCCTCCACCGGTCTCCTTGGTCAGTTTCGCAGCGTTCTCCAACTGCTTGTCCAAGCTGGCCATGTCGTTGTGCTGGAACACGAAGCGCTTGCCCATGTGCAGCCGGGCGCCATCGATCATGCAGGCGTGGCACTCGCTGTCGTACACCAGCACGTCATGCCGACCCAGAAGGGCTTCGATCGCACTCATGCAGCCCTGGTAGCCGTAGTTCAGCAGGAAGGTGTCCTCCTTCCCCATGAAGGCGCTCAGCTCATTTTCGAGCTGTTCGTGGTACTTCGTCTGGCCGCTCATCATGCGGGCCCCCATGGGGTAGGCCATGCCCCACGCGGCGGCGGCTTCGGCGTCCACCTTGCGGATCTCCGGGTGGTTGGCCAGGCCCAGGTAGTTGTTCAGGCTCCACACCAGCACGGGTTTGCCGCGAAAGGTCATGTGCGCGCCAAGGTCGCCCTCGAGCTTGGGGAAACTGAAATAGCCGTGGCTGTCTTTGGCGTGGCGCCCGATGGGGCCCAGGTCCTTGCGGATCTTGTCGAAGATGTCGTTCATGGGTGGGGGGAACGGCCGCGAATTTAACCGGGGCCGGGCAGCCCGACCTCGGGCTGGGGCGGGAACTGTGAACAGCGATCCTGAACTCCGTCGCTCCGTGTATGGCCGATGTTGCCAAGGGATGTCAGGCTTGTTGTTCAAGGCTTGTCCACAGCGGTGAACACCCGCCTCCAAGAGGCTACATTTGCCGCCCTTCTATGAGGCGCCTTCTTCCGCTCGCCCTCTTCGTTGCGTTGCTCAGTGCGTCCTGCGGTGAGTACAACCGGGCACTGAAAGCCACCGGACCTGACGCCGTCCAGGTGAAACTGACCACCGCCACCAAGTACTACGGCATCGGTGCGGCCGGCCTGGAGCCCACGGCCACCAAGAAGCAGAAACGCAAGGCCTCGGCCGCTTTCGAAAAAGCGCTGCCCCTGCTGGAGGAACTCACCGCACTTACCCGGGGCGACACCCTCTTCGAGCGGGTGAGCTACATGTACGCCAAGAGCTACTACGGGATCAAGGACTACGTGCTCGGTGGATACTACCTGGGGAATTTCTCCAAAACCTTTCCGCAGAGCAAGTACGCCGAGGAGTGTGATTTCCTGAACGCCATGTGCTCGTACCGGGAATCGCCCGCTTTCGAGTTGGACCAGACCCCCACCAGCAACGCCATTGAGCAGTTCCAGTACTTCCTGGTGCAGTACCCCAACACCACCCTTACGGACAGCTGCAACGCCCTGATCGATCAATTGCGCCACAAGCTGGAACAAAAGGACCACGCGAGCGCCATGCAATACGTGCGGACCCGGAACTACGAGGCCGCCGGGGTCGCCTTACGGAATTTCGTGAAGAAGTGGCCCAACAGCGGCGTTCGGGAGGATGCGCTCTTCAACATCCTGAAGAACGACCATGACCTGGCCGTGAACAGCGTGGAGGCCAAGAAAGCCCAACGGGTGGCCGAAGGTCTGCGCAGCTTTGATACCTTTGCCGACGCTTTTCCGGAGAGTGCCCGCATCAAGGAGGCCGAACACCTTCGCGATGCACTCAACCGACTGAGCACCAAGCCGAATACTCCAGCCGAACCCAGCCCCAGACCATGAGCCTGAAAATCACCTCTGCCGCCAAGACCACCATCACCCGCGACGTGAACAAACTGGACCAGGAGACGGGCAACGTGTACGAGAGCGTGGCCATGCTCGGCAAGCGGGCCAACCAGATCGCCGTGACCATCAAGGAGGAACTGGGTGCCAAGCTCGAGGAGTTCAACGCCAGTGGCGAGAACCTGGAAGAGGTGTACGAGAACCGCGAGCAGATCGAACTGAGCAAGCACTACGAGCGTATGCCCAAGCCCAGCGCCATCGCCGTACAGGAGATGCTCGAGGGCAACATCGTGATCCGCCGACCGGGCGAGGAGGGCCACCCCCAGACCAAGTAAGCCCAGGCGCCATCCCCGGATGGAGCGCGTATTTCCCCGCAAGGTGCTGCTCGGCGTTACGGGTGGCATAGCCGCATACAAGACGCCCCACTTGGTGCGCCTGCTGGTGAAAGCCGGAGCCCAGGTGCAGGTGGTGATGACCCCGGCCGCTCATGACTTCGTTACGCCGCTGGCCCTGGCCACCGTGAGCAAACGCCCTGTGCTTACCGACCTCTTCGTGCGCGATGGATCGGGCCTCTGGAACGACCACGTGCATCTGGCGGCTTGGGCCGATGCCATGCTGGTAGCGCCGGCCACCGCCCATACACTCTCCAAGATGGTGCATGGCCAGAGCGATAACCTCTTGCTGGCGTGTTACCTCAGCGCCACCTGCCCGGTGTTCGTTGCGCCCGCCATGGACCTGGAGATGTTCCGCGATGCCGCCACCCGGACCAATCTGGACGCCTTGCGGGAGCGCGGTGTACACATGATCGGTCCTGAAACCGGGGAACTGGCCAGCGGACTCACAGGTGAAGGCCGCATGACCGAACCCGAAGCCATCGTGGATGCGCTGATCGTTGCCTTGCTGGACGGTTCCAAGTTGGCCGGCAAACGCCTGCTCATCAATGCCGGGCCCACCCAGGAGGCCATTGATCCCGTTCGTTTTATCGGCAATCGCAGCAGCGGGAAAATGGGCTTCGCCCTGGCCGAAGAAGCGGCCTTGCGCGGCGCACACGTTGAGTTGGTGGCCGGTCCGGTGACGCTGATCACCGACCGGCCCGGCATCACCCGTACCAACGTGACCTCCGCCGCAGAAATGGCCGAGGCATGCAGATCGCGTTTTCCGCAGGTGGACGTGGCCATATTGGCTGCGGCTGTGGCGGATCAGCGCCCCAAACAGACCGCAGGCCACAAATTGAAGAAGAGCGACGGCCCGGCATCACTTGACCTGGAACCCACTGAGGACATCCTCGCGTGGATGGGCGCCAACAAGGCCAAGGGTCAGAAGCTGGTGGGTTTCGCCTTGGAGACCAAAAACGGTCGTGCCCATGCCGAGGACAAACTCGTGCGCAAGAACCTCGACCTCATCGTGCTGAACACCTTGGAGGACGCGGGCGCTGGATTCGGACACGACACCAACAAGGTGACCCTGATCGGCGCGGACAAGAATGCCGAGGAACTGCCGTTGATGAGCAAGGCCGACACCGCTCGCCGTATCCTCGACCATCTTGAACGACTTTTGTAGCATGCGAACAATGCTGGAAGCCCTCCCGTGGTGCCAAGGTGAAAGAGTGAAAGGGTGTGAGAGCGCCGCCCTCGCACCCTTTCACCCTCGCACCCTCTTGTGCGTCCTCATGGCCCTGTTCTTCTCCTTGGGCAGCGCGGGGCAGGAATTCAATTGCAAGGCCACGGTCATCGCACCCACTGTGGCCAACCAGGACCCCCGCATCTACAAGAGCCTGGAAACGGCCATCATGCAGATGATGAACACCCGCCGCTGGACCAACTACAACTACTCGCCGGCGGAGCGGTTGGATTGCAACGTCCTCATCACCGTCGGCAGCCAGCCCACCATCGACCGCTGGGAGTGTACCATGCAGGTCACCTACTCACGCCCGGTGTACGGCAGCGACTATATGAGTCCCATGTTCACCGTGGTGGACAACGACATCTCGTTCAACTGGCTGGAGGGCACCCAGATCGAGTTCTCGGCCGATCGCTACCTCAACAACCTTTCGTCCTTGCTCGGTTTTTACGCCTATTTCATGCTCGGTGTGGACGCGGACAGCTTCAAGGCCATGGGCGGTACCGAATTCTACGAATTGGCCCAGGACGTGGTGAGCAATGCCCAGAGCACCAGCGAAACAGGTTGGAAAGCCTACGAGAGCCAGACCAACCGCTACTGGCTCATCGACAACCAGCTGCAGGCCGTGTTCCGCCCGCTGCGCGAACTCCTCTATACCTACCACCGCGAAGGGTTCGATCAGATGAGCAAGGATCCCGTGGCCGCCCGCAAGAAGATCGCCGCCAGCATCGAGAAACTGCGCACGGTACACCAGGCCAAGCCCAGCAGTTACAACGTGCAGGTGTTCTTCAACGCCAAGCACCAGGAGGTGGTCAACCTCTTCAAGGCTTCCGATCCGCAGGAGAAGAGCAAGATCCTGAACACCCTGTCGCTGATCGACCCCGGGCACATCCAACAGTACCAGAAGATCGTTTCCGGTTCGTAGGATCGCGATCCCATGCTCCAGCGCATCTCGATCGGGAACTATCTGCTCATCGACAGGCTCCAATTGGAGCTTCGTTCGGGCTTCACTTCCATTACCGGGGAGACCGGCAGCGGTAAGAGCATCCTGATCGGCGCCTTGGGCCTGGCCATGGGCGAGCGTGCCGACCCCGCCGTTGTGCGCGATGCCGGCAAGCGCTGCGTGATCGAACTGGAGGTGGAGGTGCACGGGGTCGGGGTCGAGGACTGGTGCGGGCGCAATGAGGTTCCGTACGAGTCGCCCATGATCCTGCGGCGCCAGATCGAACCCGGTGGCCGGAGCCGTGCCTTCGTGAACGACACGCCCGTGCGTCTGGAACAGCTGCGCGAACTGGGCGAACGCATGGTGCATGTCCACAGCCAGCACCACACGCAGTTGTTGAATGATCCCGCTTTCCAGTTGGAGTTGGTGGACGACACGGCCGGGTTGGGGGACGAGGTGGGCACCTACCGGGAAAAACACGCCACATGGAGGAAGCTGCGCAACGACCTGGAGGCCGTGCGCGAGGAGGAGGCACGATCGCGCACCGAAGTTGAGTACCTGCGCTTCCAACTGGACGAACTGGAAGGTGCTCAGCTTCTTCCGGATGAACAGTCCGGTCTGGAAACGGCGCTGGCCCGCGCGGACAACACCAGTGAGCTGATCGGCGCATTCGATGCCGTGGCGCAGGGTCTGCAAGGTGACGAGGGGCTGCTCGGCCCGCTCGCGGAACTGCGCAAGGCCATGGGCAAGGCGGCACGGATCGATACCGCTGCACATGGATTGAGCGACCGGCTCGAACAAGTGATGGTGGAGTTGAAGGATATCGCCAATGAGGCGGAGCGCATGGGTGCACAAGTGAACATCGACCCGCGGGAGGCCGACCGCATGCGCGAGCGACTGGACCTGCTGCTTCGCCTGCAGCACAAGCACCGCTCGCGCGACGTGAACGCGTTGATCGCCCTGCGCGATGACCTGCGTGAACGCGCACGGCACATCGCCTCGTTCAGCGATCGGATCAGCGGACTGGAAGGGGAGGAGCGTACCTTGTTCAGCGATCTGGAGGCGCGTGCAACACGTATCAGCAACGCACGCGCGAAAGCCATGAAGCCGCTGGCCGAACAGGTCACCGCGCAATTGTCCGAACTCGGTATGCCGCACGCGTGCTTCGTTCTCGATCACAGCACCACACCGATCGGCCCCCACGGTACCGATGGTGTGCGTGCCCTCTTCAGTGCGAACAAGGACCGCGCTCCCGCACCGTTGGACAAGGTGGCCAGCGGGGGCGAACTCAGCCGCGTCATGCTCGCGCTCATCAGCCTGGTCGCGGCCAGCCGATCCCTGCCCACGGTGATCTTCGATGAGATCGATACCGGTGTCAGCGGCGAAACCGCCAACCGGGTGGGTGCCCTCATGGCGCGCATGGCCAGGACCCGGCAGGTGATCGCCATCACCCACCTGCCGCAGATCGCCAGCAAGGCGGATACCCACCTGCTGGTGAGCAAGGACCATGGAGCGGAGGAGGTGACCACCAGCATTCGCCCGCTGGACGCCGAACAGCGCGTGAAGGCCTTGGCGGAAATGCTCAGCGGCAAAAAGACCAGCAAAGCCGCGGAGGAGAACGCTCGCGAACTGCTCAAGGGGCGCTGATCACCACAGCGGATCGCCATCACGCAGCACCACGGCTTTGAACCGGTCCGCGATGCCGTTCAGGTCGAGCGTTTCCACCTTCAGGGGCGGATCGCGTTCGGAACAGGCCTCCCTCATCAAATGGACAAAGCGGATGCTGGGATATGGATCGGGCGATATTGAATGTGTAGATGGTATTGCACCCCTGAACCGTCCTTTTCTTTCTCACCGGCTCCATAACCGCATCCGAAGCGCCTTCTATCTTCGGCCCATAACCGATCGAACATGGCCCACGGACTGTTGAAAGGCAAGCGCGGTATCATCAGCGGCGCGTTGAACGAGCAGAGCATCGCCTGGAAGGTGGCCGAACTGGCCCATGCCGAAGGCGCGACGATCGTGCTCACCAACGCTCCCGTGGCCATGCGCATGGGCGAGATCGACAAACTGGCCGAGGCGGTGAAGGCGCCCATCATCGGCGCGGATGCCACTAAGGACGAGGATCTCGAAAGGCTCTTCGCCGAAGGCCAGCAGAAGCTCGGTGGCAAGGTCGATTTCCTGCTGCACAGCATCGGCATGAGCCCCAACGTGCGCAAAGGCAAGGCATACGAGGACCTCAACTACGACTGGTTCAAGCAGACGCTCGACATCAGCGCCATGAGCCTGCACCGCATGGTCCAGGCCGCCTTCAAGCAGGATGCCATGGCGGAATGGGGCAGCATCGTGGCCCTCAGCTACATCGCCGCCCAACGCGTGTTCCCCGGATATGGCGACATGGCCGATGCGAAGGCGTTGCTCGAAAGTATCGCGCGCAGTTGGGGCTACTACTACGGCCAGAAGAACAAGGTGCGCGTGAATACCGTAAGCCAGAGCCCCACACCCACCACGGCCGGCAGCGGCATCAAGGGATTCGGCGGTTTCTACGGTTTCGCTCAGGAGATGAGCCCGCTGGGCAACGCTCCTGCGGTGGACTGCGCGAACTACTGCATCACCTTGTTCAGTGATCTGAGCCGTTACGTGACCATGCAGAACCTCTTCCACGATGGCGGCTTCAGCAGCAGTGGCGTCACCATGCAGGTGATGGAAAAGTTCATGACCGAGTAGGAGGGTTTTCTGTCCGACCGGCGTGATACCCGTGCGTGCCGGGGCCGGTGTTCGCGCACGGGCAGGTGTGCAGGCAGGACCGCATGGGCGTGATCGTGGGGTACCGCCACCGATGACAGGTGTATTTTCGCCATCCCATCATGCTCTCATTCCGAACCATCGGCCTTGCCCTTTTCGCGATCGCCACCGCACCGTCCTGGGCCCAAGGTGGCAAGTCCTTCTTCAAGGAAGGGGAGGCCCTGCGCGAGCAGAACCAACTGGAAGCCGCCATCGAGAAGTACACCTTGGCGGTGCGCGTGGATCCCAAGCTGTTGAAGGCGTTCGTAGCGCGGGCCGATGTGTACGAACTGCTCGGACGCAAACCCGAATGCGCCGCGGACCGGCGTGCTGTGGCCGAACTGGACCCCAGCGAGCCACTGTATGGTGCCAAGGCCGCCAAGGCCTATCTGGACGCGGACGACGCGAAGACCGCGCGCGAACTGTGCGACAAGGCCCTGCTCGTCGATCGGAAGTGCATGGAAGCCCTGCAGGTGAAGGTGCGCGCGTGCCTCGCCCTCAACGACCTGGACTGCGCTTCCAGTACGGCCGATGCCGCGCTCGCGCAGAAGGCCACCACGGACACCTACTACCTGCATGGGATCACGCGCATGGCCATGCGGGACTACAAGACCGCCGAGTTCGACCTGGACAAGGTGATCGAATGGAACTACCTGTATGAGCCCGCGTACACGGCGCAAGCCGAGACGCAACTGAAGCTCTACGAGAACTATACGGGGCCCACCATGCGCATGCGCACCCTGGAGAACGCGATCGAAAAATGTACCCGCGCTCTGGAGTTGAATACGGGCAGCACCGATGCGCTGTTCACCCGCAGCAAGGCCTATGCGGCGCAGAAGGAGTATTCCAAGGCCATCGACGATGTGAGCAAGTGCATCGCCCTGGGCCGCGAGGATGCGGCCGTGTACCACCAGCGCGCCCTGTATTACCATGGATTCGGCCAGGACCAGAACGCGGTGAACGACCTGAACCGGGTACTGGCCAGTGACCCCGATGACCGTGGATCCCTGCTGCTGCGCGCCGAATGCAAGGAGGCGAACCTGGACCTTGAGGGCGCCAAAAAGGACCTGGAACAGGTCGTGAAGCTCTCAGAGAGTGACACCAGCGTCACGGTCGAGGATCGCAAGGATCTCAAGGAGCGCCAGAAGGTCCTGGAGACGCGCATCTTCGAGATGAACCGCGAAGGCGACCCGCCGTACATCACCGTGGTGGAACCCTACCGCACGGGCAACATCGTGCAGGTGTCCAGCGCGCTGGCCCAGGTGAAGGTGACCGGATACGTGCGCGACCGCAATCTCCTGAAGAACATCACGGTGAACGGTGTGCCCGCGAGCTACCCGCCCGATGACAAGGATCCCGAATTCTTCGTAAGTGTTCCCTTGGGCCAGGCAGCGAAGGAGATCGACGTGAAGGCCATCGATATCTACGACAACGTGGCGAGCGTGACCTTGGGCGTGGAGCGCTCCGAAGGGGTGCCTCCTGCCCTCAGCCTCACGTCGCCCGCGGCACCGGATCGCGTGGTCAGCGTGGACGCCGACAAGGAGGATGTCTTCCTCGAAGGCAACGCCAGCGATCCCAGCGGTGTGCGTTCCATCACCGTGGACGGCGTGTTCGCCAGCTTCGCACCCGACACCACGGCCACCGACTTCAGCATCAAGCTGCCGATCAAGGGCAAGAACGGCTTCACCGTGCGGGCCGAGGACCAGTTCGGCAATGCCACCGAGATCGTGTTCGGCATCCGCCGGGAGGCTCCCGTGGTCGTGGCGACCCCGCCGAAGCCGGATCCCACGAAGTCGACCGAAAAACCGGCCGACAAACCGACCGTGAGCAGTGCCACCGGCATCACATGGGTGGTGCTCATCGATAATTCCGACTACAAGAACATGCCCGCGCCACAGGGCCAGGCCAACGATCGTGGCGACATCCAGCGTTCGTTCAGCAAGTACAACGTGCAGCGCACCATCACCAAACGGAACCTGACCAAGAGCCAGATGGAGCGTCTCTTCAACATCGAGTTGCGCGACCTGGTGCGCACCAACAAGGTGAACACCATCCTCGTGGGCTACACGGGCCATGGACGCACCATGGGTGGCCGCACCTACTGGGTGCCCGTGGACGGGAAGAAGGACGACATCTACAGCTGTTACAACTACGGCTCGCTGAAGAGCCTTCTGGAGAACTACAGCGCAACGGTGAGCAATACGCTCGTGGTGAGCAAGGCGGCCGGTACCGATCCCAGCTTCTACGAACTGACGCGGTAACAGGGCCCGCGCTGCGGCATTCCGTCGCAGCCGCTACTTTGGGGGCCCTCCATGCGCATCCTCCCCGCCATCCTCTTCCTGTCCCTCGCCGCCCCGATCTTCGGGCAGCAGTATTATTTCGAGAACGTGTCCGTGATGCAGGGCCTGCCCGCGAGCAAGGTCTATTGCGTGCTGCAGGACAGTTCGGGCCTGGTGTGGCTGGGTACCGAATCGGGGCTGGCCAGCTACGATGGCAATTCCATCACGGCCTTCGGCCCCCATGATGGCATGGCCCCGGGGGGCGTGCGCAGCCTCTTTCTGGACGCGGAGCAACGCCTGTGGTGCGGGCATCTGGGCGGTGGGGTCAGCATCGGTCACGGGCGCAGGTTCCGTATGCTCACCCTGGCCGATGGACCCATCAAGGGCGATGTCACCTCCATCGTGCGGGATCCCCAAGGCGCCATGTGGATCGGGGCCTTCGGCGACGGTGCCCGCCGGATCATGGAGGTTCCTGAGGATGCACCGGCCACGGCCGAACGGTTCAGCGAGGGCAAGGGTCCCGGAGAAAAGATCACCAGCATCGTGCATCTCCGTTCCGGAGCGCTCGTCTTTCTGGATGCCGCACAGGGCTTGCGCCAGTGGGATCCGACAGCGGGTGCGTTCACACCGTTCCCCGTGAAGGAACTGGCCGATCAGCAGCGGGCCACCAGCCTCTTCGAGGACGGCCAGGGAGCGCTCTGGCTGGGTACCCAGGATCACGGAGCTTTGCGCTGGAAGGATGGCCGGACCACCACGTACGATCAGCCCGAAGGCATGCCCGGCAGCTTCATCTACGGGTTCGGGGAAGATGCCCATGGACAGGTCTGGGTGAGCACCTGGGGTCATGGTGTGGTGCGCATCGAGAAGGACGGTCCGCGGCTGTTCGGCATCAGCAACGGCCTGCACGGGCGCAATGTCCGCGCGATCGCACGGGACCGAGAAGGCAACATGCTCTTCGCCACCAACGACGAGGGGCTGGACATTTTCAAGGGCGATCGTTTCCTCACCTTCGGCGAGGACGATGGCCTGGTGGAGCCCCATGTGCGGGCCGTGGCCGTGACTCCGGATGGACGGATCTGGTTCGGTACCCAGGGCGGCGTCACCGTGCTGCGACCAGGAGGCACTGGAGCCATGAACGTGGCCACGCTCTCGGCGCAGAGCGGCGACCTCACCGACAACAATGTGCGCGCCCTGCTGGCTGATCCTTCGGGAACGGTATGGATCGGTACGGAGGATGGAGGTCTGCTGGAGTTGGGACCTGATGCTTCGCATCCCGTGCCGCATGATGAGATCAGTGCGCTGCTGGGCAACAACAAGGTGACCGCGTTGGCACCCTCGTCCCGGGGCGGACTGTACGTGGGCACCATCGGTGGCCTCATCCACCTGATGCCGGGGAAAGTGCCGACCATGCTGGGTATGCAGGAGGGCCTCTCCGGCACCGACATCACCGCGCTCTTTACCGATGCCCAGGGCAACACCTGGGCGGGTACGGCCAGCAGCGGGATCAGCAGGATACCTGCTGCCGGAGAGGAACGGGCCGTCAATGTGGATGTGGGGGCCGTCATTTCCCCCACGAGCTTCGCGCAGGACAAGGAAGGCCGCATCTGGACCGGAACCCTCAGTCAGGGCGTCATCGTGATCAAGGACGACAGGGTGGATGTCCGGTACGGACAGGATGACGGGCTGCTCTCCAACAACGTGCGTTCGCTGGCCAGCGATGCCGAGGGCACCGTGTGGGTCGGCACCAACCTCGGCCTCAATCGGTTGCGCAGGACCGGCACTGCGAAGTCGGGTCCGGGGACGAACGACCGGGTCTTCATGAGCTTCACCGGACGGGGCGGGTTCACCGGTATCGAGGCGCTCGCCGGGGCGGCGGTCCGCACGGACGATGGATACCTGTGGTTCGGTACAGCGAACGGGGCGGTGCGGGTGACCACCGGCCATTGGCTCGACCAGGCCGAGCCGCCCCTGATCGCCGTGCGCGTGCTGAAAGTGAACCTGCTCGAGCGCGATGCCATCGATGGGGTGGACCTCTCGCACACCGAAAGCGATATCCGGATCGAGTACGGTTGCGTCAGCCTGATCGATCAGGGTGCCGTGCGCTACCGCTACATGCTTGCCGGCCTGCAGGAGGACTGGCAACCGGTGACGTCCGAGACCAGCGCCCACTATCCGGGCCTGTCGCCGGGGCGGTATGTTTTCAAGGTCTGCGCCCGCAATCGCGCGGGCATTTGGAGCGAACCGGTCCTCTATCACTTCACCGTGCTGCCGCCCTGGTACCGGTCATGGTGGTTCTACGGCGCCTGCGCGCTCGCGGCCACAATCACCCTCTTCAGCTACATCAAGATCCGCGAGCGGCAGCTCACCATGCGGAACCTGATGCTGGAGCGCAAGGTGGAGGAGCGCACCGCCGAGGTGGTGGCCCAGAGCAAGGAGATCGAAGGGCAGAAAGCGCGCATTGAGGGACTGCTGCTCAATATCCTGCCCAAGAGTATCAGCGACGAACTCAACGAGAAGGGAAGGGCCACCGCGCGCATGCACCCCGAGGTCACCGTGATGTTCACCGATATGAAGGGTTTCACCCGCGTGGCCGAGAAGATGACCCCGGAGGAACTCGTGCGCGAACTGGACGAGTGCTTCATCCAGATCGACCAGATCATCGGTCGATACGGCATCGAGAAGATCAAGACCATCGGCGACAGCTACATGTGCGCCAGTGGCATTCCCCAGGCCGACCCCTGGCACGCGCACAAAATGATCCTCGCCGCCATCGAGGTGCGCGAGATGATGGCCCGCTGGTGCCGCCAGCGCGAAGCCCTGGGCAAGGAACCCTGGATGTTGCGGATCGGGATCCACACCGGGCCCGTGGTGGCCGGGGTGGTGGGCCAGCGCAAGTTCGCCTATGATATCTGGGGCGACACGGTGAACACCGCCAGCCGCATGGAGAGCAGCGGGGCGACCGGGGAGTTGAACATCAGCGGCCGCACGTACGAGGTGGTCAAGGACGATTTCGTGTGCGAGTACCGCGGTAAGGTGGAAGCCAAGAACAAGGGGCAGATCGATATGTACTTCGTTCGCAGGATCGACCCCGAACTGAGCGCCGATGCCAACGGTGTGTGGGCCGCACCCGGCTACCTGCGGTCGCTGGGACTGACCGGCATGACCGGGACGCTGGGGTAGACGGGAGCCTTCTGGCCTTGCCTTAATTCCTCGGACCGCCCACGACGCGGTCCTCCACACTCACAACGCCACTCGCTGCCGCACCACGATGCCCTTGAAGGGCTGCTTCACCGTACGCATGTCCAGGATGTCCACGCTGATGGGCAGGTCACTCTCGATGAAGTCGTGCTTCAGGTTCCCCAAGGTGCGTAGGGAAAGTTCCTCCGTGTCCTCGATGGCGAGGTCCAGATCGCTGAAGCGTTCCGCGGTGCCTTGAACCCGGCTGCCGAAGGCCCACACCTTGGCGTGGGGTACATGCCGGGCCAGGATGGCGCGCACCAAGGCGAGCTGGTCAGCGGGCAGGTCAAGCATGATGTTCCTTCAATGTGTTGAGCAGGTAGGCTGTGTCCTTCACGAAGCCCTTCAGCAAGGCTACCACCTTGCGTGCGTTGGCCTCATCGTACGTGTGGCTCGTGAGGTTCCGGCCTTCGTGGTATTCGAACCAGCGTTGTGGGTCCTCAATGAGCGAATAGCGTGCGGCCAGGCGGAACAGTTCACGCCGGGGCATCGTGGTCAGACCGCTTTCACCGCCCCATTCCAAATGCCGCTTCATCATCTTCCAGGCCAGCTCGTAGGTGAACTCGAAGCGTTTGATGGCCGCATCCCTCACTACCTCATCCTCCAGGTCCATGCGCGTCACCTTGCGCAGGGCCGCGAGGGAGCGGCGCAGGGGCGACAGGTCGAGCTTGGCGGGTGGCATGGATGGCAAAAGTAGGGGAGGGCTTTAACGAGCAACGCCCGGCGATCACCCCTCACCCCCGTAATGCCGGTGTTGCTTGTAACCCGCATCAGGCCGTTCCATGTAGTCGTCGAGGTAGCGCTGGAAGGAAGGGTTTGAGGGCACGATCAATTGCACGCCAATGAAGCACTGCACCCAAGGTTCCTCTTCGGGCTGGGTGTAGATCACGTAGGCGGAGAGCTTCATGCCGTGGTCGATCAGGTTGGCCAGTGTGATGTTCTCCTGCATGGGCAGGTAGCCCAGCTTGTGCCCCTGCCAGTACACGGCCACGGCATCGGGGTCGTGCTCGTTATCGTACTCACGCAGCAGGTCCAATTCATCCTCCTCCTTGATCCGCGCCAGCACCTTGGGCCCGGCGTGGAAGCGGAAACCCTTCACGTAACCCTCCCAGGCGTGCAGCATCTCGCATTCCTCGGTCCAGTCCAGCAGGCCTGGCTGCTCGGCGATCAATTCACGCGGCGGCAGGGTGAGCAGGGCGGTGCTGCCCAAGAGGTTGCGGAGGAAGGAGAGCCGGTCCATGAGGGATGGGCAAGGTACGGGATCGATCGTACCCTCATGCCATCATCCCCTTCAGCGCTCGCGCACCGATCCCACCACATCGGTATCACACCGCATCCAACGCTTGTGCGAGGTCCGCGATCAGGTCGTCCGGGTGTTCCACGCCCACGCTCAGGCGCACCAGACCACCGGTGATGCCGAGCTTCTCGCGCTCCGCGGGATCCACGCCCACGTGGGTCATGGTGGCGGGATGCTCCGCCAGCGATTCGGTGCTGCCCAGGCTCACGGCGAGCTTCACCAGCTTCAGCGCGTTGAGGAAGCGGAAGGCTTCGGCCTCGCTGCCCTGTACGTCGAAGGAGAGCATGGCGCCCGCACTGAGGCACTGGTTCTTGTAGATGGCCTGCTGCGCGGGTTCGTCGATGAAGCCCAGGTAGTGGACCTGCTTCACCTTGGGATGGTCCCGCAGGAACGCGGCCACAGCTGCGGCACCGCGCTCCTGGGTCTCCATGCGCGGCTTCAGCGTTTCCAGGCTGCGCAGCAGGAGCCAACCGGTCCATGGGCCGGCCATGCAGCCCAGGAAGCTGCGCATCCCTTTCACACGGGCCATCAGCTCCTTGCTGCCCAGGCAGGCCCCGGCGATCACATCGCTATGACCGCCGATGTACTTGGTGGCCGAGTACAGTACCAGGTCGGCGCCCTGCTCCATCGGGTGCTGCCACAGCGGACCCATGTACGTGTTGTCCACGGCCAGCAGCACCGGTTTGTCCGCGGTGCTGAACCGCTTGGCCAGGCGGCCGCATGCCTGGATGTCGATCAGGATATTGGTAGGATTCGCGGGCGTCTCCACGTACACCATCTTCAAGCGGTCGGCCTTGCCGCTCTTGCGCACGATCTCCTCCAACCGGTCCTGCTCCCACGGGTAGAAGCCCAGCACCTCCACGCCGAAGCGGGTGAGGATCTGCTTGATGAAGTGGTCCGTGCCGCCGTACAGCGGGTTGCTGAACAGCAGCAGGTCGCCCGGCGAGAGGAACTCCAGCAGGGTGGTGGTGATGGCGCCCATGCCGCTCTCGAACACGGCGCAATCCCCCGCGTTCTCCCACAGGCCCAACCGGTCCTCCAGGATCTCCAGGTCGGGGTTGTTCAGCCGGCTGTAGATCAGGCCCAGTTCCTCCTTCTCGCCCTGTTCGCGCAGCCCGTAGGCCACCTCGAAGAAGGCCTTGCCATCCTCGGCCTTCTGGAAAACGAAAGTGCTGGTCTGGAAGATGGGACATTTCACGGCGCCCTGGCTGAGCTCGGGCTTGTAGCCGTAGCTCATCATCAGGCTCTCGGGGCGGAGCTTGCGGTCGGTCATGCAACGAAGGTACCCACGCTCCTATGGGAGGCGCTGACATTCGGCACCTGCGGGTGGTTGGTCGGCTGATCCCTCACACCGCCACCTTGCCCATGCCCGCCACAGCCTCAGGCGGTGGCGGGCTTCTTCGCCTTCCCG
>JAFDZE010000058.1:0-3996 GCA_018267155.1 Bacteroidota bacterium
CACAGGTACGCGGGCCATGGCCCGGCCCGCAGCGACACCGTACGGAAGAAATTGTACACGAGCAGGAGCCAACCCACGGCTATCGGTATGCCCAGCACGGGCGGGAATTCCCAGTATTCCCGGCCACCGAATCGGCCCATCAGGTACGATACGATGACGAGCAACCCCGTGCCGAGGAAGATGACGAGGTGCCACCAGGCCATGCGCTGCGAATACAAGGGCCTGCCTGTGATCCAGGGCAGGTAATGGTACACGCCGCCCACCGCTCCCATGAAGATCCAGGCCACCACCAGCGAGACGTGCAGCGGGCGCGACTTCACGAAGGGAACGGCATCCACTACGCCGGGCAGCACGTGCTGCCATGAGCCGACCACCCCGAAGAGTGCTCCGCACCACAACGCGGCAAGGCCCGACACCAGGAACAGGCGTCCTGCTGCAGGGCGGACGGGGTCGTGCTCACCGGGCATCGTCATGCATGGATCGGTAGGTGCCCCATGGCGTCAGGTCGATGTGACGGATGGGATGCGTTCCGGTGGCGTCCACGGCTTGCAGGAACGCCACGATGTCGTCGGCCTGTTCCGGCGTAACGCCCAGTGCGGGCATGCGTTGCGTGCCGTGGAGAATGAACGCCTTCGCGTAGGCCGGCCCCTTGCCCGGGGTGCCCATCGTGTTGGTGAGGTCGGGGCCCATATAGCCGCCCAGCCCGTACAACTGGTGGCATGCCGTGCAGTTGAGATCCCGGTATAATTGAGCCCCCCTCGAAGCGGCCTCGTTGTACATGGCACGTTCATCCTTTACCGATGTGGCAGTAGTGTATGTGATGGCCGATTGCACGATGAACAACAGCACCAAGCCGACGAGGATCGTGCGGCGGTGACGTGCGGTGAGGACGAATGCGGCCATCAGCGAGCACGGCGAATGTTCACCAACAGGTACGGCAAGGGCGCCCTTGCGGACGCCCCGGCCGGCTTTTCACCATTCCGCCAGCGGCCCGGTGGGAGAGGCGCATGGCGGGGTTATTGGGGCAGCAGGACCTTGTCGATCACCACCACCAGGCCGTTGCTGGCCGGCACCGAGCCGAGCACCTTCGCATCGTTGATCATCACCGCGCCATCCCCGGTCTTGCCGAACTTCACATTACCGCCGTTGGCCATGCCCACGCTGCGGCCATCGCTCATTTTCTCCGGAGGCAGCACGCCCAAGGCCACATGGTATTCGAGGATATCCTGCAATTTGGCCTTGTTCTCCGGCTTCAACAGATCATCCAGCGTACCGGCGGGCAAGGCGTTGAACGCGGCATCGGTCGGAGCATACACGGTGAACGGACCGGCGTTCACCAGCACGTCCTCGTATTTCACATGCTGCACGGCTGCTACCAGTGTTTTGTGATCAGGCGAGCCAATGGCCACCTGTAGAACGTTCCGTTCCGACAGGTCGTCGCTCACGGCGCTTTGTCCGGCGCTCGGGGTGGATGTGGTCGGGGTGCCCTGTTCCGGCGCAGGTGCGGGGTTGCCGCAGGCCATGAGCAGGAGGCCGAGGATGGCAGTGGGACGCATGAGGCAGGTTGTGGTTTTCATGGTTGTTTGTCCAACGCCACGAAATTCACCGCAGGTGACCATCCCGGTCATGACGGGCGTCAATAAAAGTGAAATTTGTCGCGGCCTGTGCTGGATAGGGTGATGGTCGTGGTGGGGTGAAGGACAGGAAGCAATGTGTGGAATGCGCGGAAGTTCGACGGACCAATTGCGGCCCGATCATCGATTGCTGGTTCTTCTGCTGGTGGGAAAGGAACACGGCCTCCATGTGATCGGGCGTAAGGCGGCCTTCCGGTTGTCAGCGACCCCCGTTGAAGAGGAGGGCAACGCGATCGGCGCCCTGGATCAAAGATCCTTCTTCCGGAAAACGGCAACGCTGCGCCACGTGGACAATGCTACCCAAAGGAGCAGGATCAAAGCGGCCATGAGCATGCCGCCGACGCTTCCGAAGAACCGGTGGTATACCGCACCGGTATAGCCGAGCAGCGCGGCCAGATCGATCTTCAGCATGATGAGCATGCGCGAGAGGTCGATCGGGTTGAGCGCCGCCAATGGAACGATCAACGGTTCGATGGGCCGGTCGCTGAAGGCGAACATCAACCACAGGAGCATTGAATCGTACACGAGCACCATCAGCACCCAGGTCACCAGACCGATCCCCACCGCCCGCGCGCGATCGCGTTGCACCACGGCGATCCATATCCCAAGGCCGCAGAATACCGCGGTAAGCGCGGTGCCCGACAGCAGAAGCGCGGCGCCCACCGCCCCAGGTGCCCAAGCCAGCACCGGAAGTCCCACACCGATCATGAACGCGGCCAGCAATGCTGTGCTCACCGCCAGCCAATGGGACATCAGTATCGATCGCCTGCTGATCGGCTGCACCGCCAGAAGTACGGTGAACTCATACTGGTTGTAGAAATAGATGATGGTGAACACCAGTGCGAGCAACGGAACGAGCGCGAGCACCACTTGCGAGAGTGTGATCAATGCCTTGGTGTTGTCGCCCTCGATCATGAACATGCCGGTGGAGACCGCGAAGAGCATCATCGTGTATCCGAGGGCGAACCGGTTGCGCGCCAGATCGAGCAGGGTGTATTTACAGACCTTCCACATCGCTTGTTGCGAGTTGTGAGATGTACTTGGGCAGGGCTTGTGAGAGGGCCGGTTCCCCGGTGGCCGCGGTGATCGTTTCCGGTGCCAAGGTGAATCGCAACCGGCCATCCTGCAGGTAGACCACGCGATCGCCCAGGCGCTGCACCTCCTCCATGATGTGGGAGGTGATGAGCACGGTGGCCCCTTCGCGTCGCGCACGTATAACGGCGTTCAGCAAACGGCCCGCACTCACCGGGTCCAGCCCGGCGGTGGGCTCNNGGGCTCGTCGAGCACGAGGATGTCAGGCCTGTACCGGAAAGCCAGTACAGCGCTCACCTTCTGCCGCATGCCCCCGCTCAAGGTACCGATCCGCTTGTCCAGCAGGGCTGCAACACCCAGCTCGCCGATCAACCGGTCATCGGTGGCGCCGGATCGTGCGTCACGGATGTCGTTCATCATGCGCAGCAACTGCTCCACGGTCAGTTCCTTCGGGAACTCGGCCAGCTGCGGCATGTAGCCGATCGCCTTGCGATAGGCCGGATCCGGCCCGATCACCGTTCCGTTCACCGTGATCGCGCCTTCCGTGGCGCGCGTCAATCCGAGCAGGCACTTGATCAGGGTGGTCTTGCCCGATCCGTTCGGGCCGATCACCATGGCCACCTCACCGGGCACGAACCGCGCATTCACGCCACGCAAGGCCCATTGGCGACCGTAACGTTTTCCCAGGCCTTCGATCACGATCCTATCCATGGGGCGGGTGCATCAGGGGTGATCGGTCCTCGAGAGCGGCGGGCGTGAGCGTGGGCACGATGCGTTCGGCCTGGTCCAGCAGATCCACCATCAGGCTGCGTGAGAGCACCATGGCGTATGGTGCCCGTTCGGTCACCGCTCCGAACACGCTCATGGGGCGGTGCGGAACATCGCCACGCCCGTCATGGTCCAGGTCGTAGCCCCGATAGCGGTCCCAGTAATTGTTCCGTAACGTGCTCTTCACCAGGTCGCCATTGGTGGTCATGTCAAAGGTGTTCGACCGGAAGCTGTTCCCATCGAACACGCAATCCAGGCTGTTGGCCAGCAACCGCACGGCCCAGCCGTTGGCGTGGAAGAGATTGTCCTTCACTTGCGCGCGATTGCATCCGTCGATCAGGATGCCCACCGTGTTGTCAGCGAACACGTTGCCGGTGATGGTCGCATCATTGATCTCTTTCAGCAGCAATCCGTATGAGCTGGCTCCACGGTTCTCCTCGAAATGGTTGTCGGCCATGATCACATCGTGGGTGAACATCACGGCCACACCAGCGCCATTGTTGCGGAACACGTTGCGCATGTAGCGGTCGCGATGGCTGAACATGAAGTGGAGGCCGTACCG
>JAFDZE010000058.1:4043-26836 GCA_018267155.1 Bacteroidota bacterium
TCGCGGTGGTGCATCACGGTGTTGCGCTCCACCGAAACATGTGCGCATTTCCACAGGTGGATGCCGTTGGCCCGACGGCCTTCCGGCGTTGCCGCATCGCCGATCACGCGGTTGTCGGAGACCGATGCGCGCGCCACGCTGCTCAGGTAGATCCCGAAGAAACTGTCCTCGATCCGGTTTCCCGCTATGGTGATGTCCGTGACGCTGATGCACTTGATCGCGGCATTGTCGTTGATGTCGCTGATGGCCGTGCCACGGACCACCAGCCCCCGGATGGTCACGTGCGGGGCCTTCACCACGATCACCTCACCCTTGCCGCCGCCATCGATCACGGGCCAGCTTTCGCCGAGCAGCACCACGGGTCGTGTGATGGTGATGGGCCCTTCATTGTACACCCCGGCATGCACACGCACCGTATCACAGTCCATGGTGGTGGCGAGTGCTTGCTCGATGGAACCGCCGCTGTACACTTCGCATACACGCCCCATTCCGCACAGTGCGGTGAGGAGGGTGGGGAAAAGAATGATCGCGCGAAGCATAGATCAATGATGGGTGAGCAGCGTGCGTGCGGCCTTCCAATCGAGCGCGTCACCGGGATGGTCCTTCAGGATCGCAGCGCGGTCCGCTTCGAAGGCGAACGCCGCCGTGTTGCCGTTCATGGGACTCTTCAAGGTGGGCGCGTGCGCGTACAGGGCCTTGGTGGCGTCGATGAAGGTGCCCGGATGCGCGTGGTCGCACACCCACCAGCTGTCCACCTGCGGTTCGGCGATGGCTCCTTCGGCCACGTGCTGCACCATGCACTCCGGCGAATCGAACGCATAGGTGCGCCCGCCCCCGGTGATGATCGCGGAAGCGAATTGCCGGTCCACCACGTTCATGCGGCAGTAGGCGCATTCCGCCATGCCGAAATCGACGGTCGGCGTGCTTGGGCCCGCGCATCCGGCGGAAAATAATACCGCAAGCATAGCGGCCAGGACCTGCGTCTTCGGAACATCGGTCGGTCGCGGCTTTTCCACCGGCTCAGGCCGCGGCCCCACCCTGCGGGGCCAGCGCCATTCAATGAACCAGAGGATGCAGGCCAGGCTGATCACCGAGAACAGGATCCATCCTCCGGTATCCGGCAGCGACCAGGCATCGAAGTTCAGGAGCTTCTTGTGACCGAAAAGCGGTGGCTGGTAGGCCATGCCTTCCACCTTGATGGCCGCATGCGGATCCAAATTGTGTCCGTACCGGTAGCCCCAGGAATACATGTCCCACATGGCCCAGATCACGTACGCGAAGAGGACCAGCAGCCATGTGAACAGGCCACCACGGCGCCCGATCATGGTTACCACGAGACCCCATCCGATGAGCAGGTAGAACGCGTAGCGCATGATGGCGAATTCCGGGAACATGTCGTTGTGGATCGTGGCCATGCCGATGTAATGGTTCAACCCGTTGATCTTGTCCACATCGCCGGTGAACCGGTCGTGGAAGATCTGCAGGGCAAGACCTTCGGGGTATTGCGGGGCCATCATGTCGATCCGCCAGATGGGTACCTTCAGCAGGAGTCCGAGGGACAGCGCCGCAAGTGCGATGAGGATCCGGGTGATGATACGCAGGCGCGGTACAGGGGTCATTGGAGGGGGTGTTTGCGACAACGGCGGGCATTGCGCCCGCCGTTGCCACGATTGATACAACCGGTACGGGCGTGGCTACGAGCCCGCGTCCACGGAACGGGTCTCGAACTTCAGCGGAACGTTGCTGCCCGCTGGGGATACGCGGAGGTATCCCTGCATCTCCTGGTGAAGCGCGCTGCAGAAGTCCGTGCAGTAGAAGGGTTTCACACCCACGCTCTGCGGCACCCACTTCAAGGTCTGCGTTTCACCCGGCATGATCAGGAGTTCGGCCGTGGGCGCACCCTTCATCGCGAAGCCGTGCGGCACGTCCCAGTCCTGCTCCAGGTTGGTCACATGGAAGTACACCTCGTCTCCCACCTTCACACCTTCGATGTTGTCCGGGGCGAAGTGCGAGCGGATACAGGTCATGTACACGTGCACCTTGTTGCCTTCGCGCACCACGCGGGCTTCTTTCTCGCCCTTGGTGGCGTAAGGGTGCTTGTTATCCTCGATCTTGAAGAACCGGGTGGATTTGTCCTTGATCAATTCGGCGGGCACGGCTTGCGCATAGTGCGGTTCGCCGGTGGTGGGGAAGTCCAGCAACAACTCCATCTTGTCCCCATCGATGCTGAAGAGCTGTGCGCTCTGGGTGAGTTCCGGTCCGGTGGGCAGGTACCGGTCCTTGGTGATCTTGTTGTACGCGATCACGTACTTGCCCCAGGGTTGCTTGCTGTCTCCGCCAGGCACGCACAGGTGGCCGATGGAGTAGTAGGTGGGCACGCGGTCCACCACTTCGAGGGATTTTACGTTCCACTTCACGATCTCGCTGCTCACGAACATGGAGCTGTACGCGAAGCCGTTGTTGTCGAACTCGGTGTGCAGGGGCCCGAGGCCGGGCTTCTTCACCTCGCCGTGCAGCACGCTCTCATACTTCAGGACGGGGATACCGACGAAATCACCGTCGAAATCCTTGTCGGCGATCGCCTTCTGCATCTTGGTGAAGGAGAACACCGGCAGCGTGGCGGCCAGTTTGCCGCTGCCCACGATGAACTCGCCCGTGGGGTCCACATCGCATCCGTGCGGGCTCTTCGGGCAGGGCATGAAGTAGAGCAGGTCGGTGAGTTCTTTGGGATCCAACTGCAGCACCTGGTCCACCACCTTGCTCGTAGCGGAGTGTACGGATTCGTCGTAATGGTTCATGTAGTGCTTGCCATCGATCATCTTGCCCTTGCCCTCCTTGGCGTACTGTTCAGCCTTCTTCCAGTTCACGGCCATGATGAAGTCCTTGTCGCGCTGACTGGCGTTCACCTCCAGCAGGCTGTACGCCTGCTCGGTGTTGTAACAGCTGAAGAAGAACCAGCCGTCGCTGGGGCCCTTGCCCGCGTGCGCCAGATCGAAATCAACCGCGGGGGTCGTGATCTGGAATGCGATCGACATGGTGCTGGTGGCCGTATCCGGCTTGATGAAACTCACGGTGCCTTTGAAGTTCTCCTTGTAGGTCTCGATGGGCACATCGCGCTGCGCATCGGTACCCATGGGGATGCTGAAGCGTGTACCTGCCACCAGGTACTCGCTGTTGGGTGTAATGAAGGGCGAACTGTGGTTGCCGGCACTGTTGGGGATCTCGATGATGCTGGCCGTACGGAAGGTCTTCAGATCGATCATGGCCACCCGCGGGGTGTTGTTGCCGTTGATGAACATGTATCTGCCGTCGGGAACGCCATTGGTCATCGAAGCCTCCACGTGGTGCGAATCATCCCAGGGAATGAACCCGTGGGTGGTCATGAGCATGGGCTTGGTCTCCTCGCTGTAGCCCCAGCCGTTCTCGGGGTCGACGGAGAACACCGGGATATCGCGCAGCAGACGCCCGGAAGGCAGGCCGTACACGGACATCTGCCCGCTGAAGCCACCGCTGACGAAGTTGTAGAACTCGTCGTGTGAGCCGGGTTTGATGTACACCTTGGAGGCCACATCGCCGGACACCACGGTCTGGGCGGTCTGTGGTCGACAGCCCTGCATCGTGTTGAAGAGCAGGAAAAGGCCGCCTGCTCCACTGAGCAGGACGAGCGCAGAAAGGACGGGACGTTTCATTATTCAGGTTTGGTGGTTCTGATCAGAGGGTGCGCATGAACTCGAGCACGTGGCGACCGTCATCCTTGCTGAGGCTCTGGTTCGGCATGCGCACCAGACACTCTTCCAACATCTTCTGTGCTTCGGGGTCCTGGTCGAGCATCACGTCCACGTTCAGCATCATGTTCATGATCCATTCGGGTTTGCGCCGTTCCGTGATGCCCTTCCATCCCGGGCCGACCACCCGGTTGGTACCCACGCTGTGACAGGCCTGGCATTTCAGTTCGTAGATCCCCTTCCCGGCGCTCGCCATCGTCTGGTCGATGTCGCCCAAGGTGATATCCGCAGCCGTGATCATATTGTCCGGCGCCTTGGTTTCCGCTTCTGTTGCCGCAGCTCCAGGGGGCGGTGTCTTCGCTCCAGGAGGGGCATCCGTGTTGGCACCACCACAGGAGGCCATGGCCAGGGTGAGCGTTGCGGCGGCAAGGCCGATGGTGATCTTCGTCTTCATTGGTCGGAGGATTTCGGTGGACAAATATCACCCGCGCCGCCTTATCCGGATCATGATCCTTGTCAATAATTGAATTGATGATCGCCGGTCAGCTTCACCCGATCACTCCGGACATTCGCGCCATGCGCCGTTGGTTCCACTTCGCCCTGTTCTTTTTCGCCATCGCCGCCAGTATAGGAGCGCTGCTCCGTTTGATCTACGTGGTGGAGATGCCTTGGTTCCTTTTCAAGCCGTGGCTGCATGCGCACTCGCACGTGGCCATGCTGGGCTGGCTCTTCCCCGGGCTGCTCATCGCCTTGATACGTCAGGATGAACGGCCCGCTCCGCGACGCTTCCACATGTGGATGACCGCGTCACAAGCCTTTGTCGTCGGCATGCTCGTGAGCTTCCCGCTCCAGGGTTACGGCCCCATCTCCATCGCCTTTTCTCTCGGGCAGTTGCTGGTGGGCTACGGGCTTGTTGTACAGGTCTGGCGCCAAACCGCGCATTGGCCTATCGCTGGTAGCCGATTGTTGGTGCGGCTGGCGCTCTTCTTCCAGGTCTTCAGCACGATCGGGGTATGGGCCATGGGTCCCATCATGCGCAGCGGCCTGGCCGGCAGCGAGTGGTACTACTGGAGCATCCAATGGTTCCTGCATTTCCAGTTCAATGGCTGGTTCTGGTTCGCGGCTATGGCCATTGGCAGCCGATGGGCGGAGAAGCACGGCGTTCATGTGGACCTGGATCGCCTCACGGTATTCCTCTGGGTCATCGGCACACTGCTCACCTTCGCCCTGACCATCGCCTGGAGCGAGCGACTCCCCGCGATCATCGCCGTCAATTCCCTGGGTGTGCTCGTGCAGACCTGGGCCGCCTGGCGCACCATGCGTGCCATGTTCCGCGCACGGCTCAGAGCGCTGGTGCGCACCACGCCTTGGATGCGGGTGGTCATCGGCGCCATGCTCATCGCCATGGGTGTGAAAGTGGCCGCCCAGACCGCCGTGACCATCCCTGCCGTGGCTGATATCGCGATGACCTTGCGCAACTTCGTGGTGGGCTTCGTCCACCTCAATACCCTTGGCGCGGGCACCATGGTCCTGCTCGCTTTCGCATTGGAGCGCCGTTGGCTCGATGAGTCCAGGCGGATCATCCGCTTCGGCCTGGTCGCGCTGATCACCGGCTTCGCGCTGAGCGAGCTTCTTCTCTTTGGTCAGGGCACGCTGATCTGGGTGCGTTGGGGGATGTTGCCCGGTTACAACTGGATGCTTTTCGGGGTCAGCGCCTTGCTGCCCACCGGAGCGATCATGTTGCTGGCGGGAGCCCTGCGGGGCGCACGACCGGTCCCCGTTGTGCAGGGGAGCTGACGAACCCGTTCGCGATCCCGATAGGGGAGGATGGTCCGGTGAACGGAGCTGTACGACCTTCCTTGGCATACCGGATCCTCTTTCGGCGTGGAGCGTTCATGATCGGTGCGTAGCATTCCCTCCGGGGATCCGTCGATACCACACCACGAGGATCAGGATGTCGTATGATGGAGGCTGATCCTTCCGGTCCCGTGCGGTCATGCCAACTCGCAGAAAAGCCTGATCCAATTCCGCTTTGCGGAACTGGATGAAGCATTTTCCGCACTGCTTCGCCGTGGAGGTCGTTCCGTTGATCCAGTTGAGCAACGATCCCCACGGTTCGTCCTCCGAAAAGATGGCGGCGCGTCTCTTGTCCGACCTTGAATGCGCAAATGGACCCCTGTCCTCATAGAGAATGTGGAAAAGAAGCGAACGGAGAACTGGCTGGCCAGCAGCGAACTCTTCGCCCTGCCGGGCACGAAGAAGTTGGTGGAGGCGGAGGATCACTTTGGGATCGTGCGGGTGTATGTCAGCGAGCACCCCATAGAGCGACCCCCAGTAAAAAGCAGCGACAGTACAACTCGGGGAAGAAGATGAGGCAGCCCTTGAAGAGCCTGTTAGCGGTGGACCGCAAGAGCGGACGACCCTGCGGATCCGGCTACATTTAGCGCCTGAGGACCGACTGTTGGACCGGGGATCCGGTGCTATTGTTGGTCATCCCGGCCTGGCCGTTCGACGGTCGGCCATGTCATCAGCACCCATGAAGGATCAACTCACGCACCTGCTCCACGAGTTCCACCTGCCCTTGCAGAACCCGGTGCTGGTGTTCGCGTTGATCCTGACGATCATCCTGCTGGCGCCGATCCTGTTGAAACGGTTGAACATCCCCGGGATCATCGGACTGATCATTTCGGGCGTGGCGATCGGACCGCACGGGCTGAACCTGCTGGACAACAATTCGGCGATCAACCTCTTCTCCACCATCGGACTGCTGTACATCATGTTCATCGCGGGACTTGAGCTCGACCTCAACGAGTTCAAGGCGCACCGGAACAGGAGCATGTGGTTCGGGTTGTTCACCTTCGCCATACCGCTCGCCCTGGGCTATCCGGTGTGCCGCTACCTGCTGGGCTACGACTTCAACGCGAGCTTGCTCACCGCCAGCATGTTCGCCACCCACACCCTGGTGGCCTACCCGATCGTAAGCCGGTTGGGGGTGGCCAAGAACCAGGCGGTGGCGATCGCCGTGGGCGGGACGATCCTGACGGACACCGCGGTGCTGATCATGCTGGCGGTGATCATCGGCAAAAGCCATGGCACGCTGGACATGGACTTCTGGATCAAGCTCCTGGTATCGCTCGCACTCTTTTCGGCCGTGATGTTCGCTGTGATCCCGCGGATCGCGAAATGGTTCTTCCGCAAGCTGGAGAATGAGAAGCACTCGCACTACATCTTCGTGCTCACCGTGGTGTTCCTGGCGGCCTTCCTGGCGCAGCTGGCCGGGGTGGAGGCCATCATCGGCGCGTTCATGGCGGGGCTGGCCCTCAACAAATTGATCCCTCCTTCCTCCGCGCTGATGAACCGGATCGAGTTCATCGGGAACGCGCTGTTCATCCCCTTTTTCCTGATCAGTGTGGGCATGCTGGTGGACGTGGGTGTGCTGCTGCACGGCCCCTCCGCCCTGATCGTGGCGGGCACCTTGTCGGCCGTGGCCTTGAGCGGCAAGTGGGTCGCGGCGTGGCTCACTCAGCTGGTGTTCAAGTATTCCACCGCACAACGAGGATTGATCTTCGGGCTGAGCAGCGCGCATGCGGCCGCCACGCTGGCCGTGATCCTGGTGGGATACCGGGAGGGCATCCTGGATGACAACATCCTGAACGGCACGATCCTGTTGATCCTGGTAACCTGCATGGTGGCCTCCTTCGCGACCGAAAAGGCGGCCAAGCGGGTGATCCTGGAGACCCCGGATGACGGCAGCGACCTGTTGCCGACGAACGGGCACCAGAATGAGCACATCCTGGTGCCCATATCCACCCAAGCACGGGTGGAAAAACTCCTTGAATTCGCGATCTACCTCAAGGACAAGCATTCCGCGGCGCCGATCTCCGTACTCAACGTGGTGTCCAACAACGATGAGGCCGAGGTGAACCTGCTGAAGGCGCGCAGCAAGCTGGAAAGCTTCGTGAAGCAGGCCGCGGCCTCGGAGATCAAATTGAACGTGGTGGCCACGATCGACCACAATACGGCGAGCGGGATCGTTCGGGTATCGCGCGAGATCATGGCCGATATCATCGTGCTGGGCTGGCCGCAGCGCCCGGGCCTGTTCGAGCGGTTCCTGGGCGACAGCAAATTATCGAGCATCCTACAGAATCTCGATAAGACGGTATTGATCAGCCATTTTGACCAGCCGCTGGTGGCGCACAAACGGATCGTGTGCGCGGTGCCACCGCTGGCCGAATTCGAGAAGGGCTTCGAACTCTGGACGAGCAAGATCGTCAAGCTGGCCCAGGAACTTACCGTGCCCATCACCGTTCATTGCGACCAGGCCACGGGCAAGGCCATTGAGAAGGTGCTTGCCCGGTCAAGGCACAAAGCCCCGCTTGCGATCATGCCTTTCTCTGAATGGGAGGACTTTCTCGTCCTCTCCAGGAGCGTGCGCGAATCGGACCTGTTCATCCTGGTGGCAGCCCGCAAGGGCGCGGCCTCGTACAAGAGTGTGCTGGATGACCTGCCCTCGAAGATGGAGAAGTACTTCGCCACCAACAACCGGATCGTCATCTATCCCCAGCAGTTCCATGATGGCCGCGTTCCGGACGAGTATGCCGACTTCACGGCGGAACCGTTGCACATCGGCATCGATGCGGTACAGAAGCTGGGGAAGAGCATCGGTAGTATTTTCAAGAAGGATGATGCCGCCGGGGCCGCCCGTGAGCAGGACCCGGATGGGCCGCTATAGCGCCAACGGGGATCCCACAGTGCTTCCGGCCCGATGCTCCGATGCCGGATCCCGGTGACATTCCTTACCCGGTGGAAGCCCTACAGTGATGACTTTCGCACCCGGAAATCGACCGGACCACACCTCCCATGAGCTACCATTTCTCCAAAACGATCAGCGCCGACTTTGATGCCGCCATCGCCAAGGTCACCGAGGCGCTCAAGCAGGAAGGCTTCGGCATCCTCACCGAGATCGACATGCAGGCCGCGCTGAAGAACAAGCTGGGCGTGGATTTCCGCAAGTACAGGATCCTTGGGGCGTGCAACCCGCCCTTTGCGCACCAGGCCGTAACCGCCGAGCCCCACATCGGTACCATGCTGCCCTGCAACGTGATCGTTCAGGAGCATGCCCCCGGCCAAGTGGAAGTCAGTGCCGTGGACCCCGTGGCCAGTATGATGGCGGTGAAGAACGAAGGGCTCGGCGCCATCGCCGGTGAAGTACGGGACAAACTGAAGCGGGTGGTGGAGGGGCTGTGAATTGGTGTACGGTGCGCCTTCACGCTTACCGGGAATGGAGGCAACTGCTGCTCATGCGCCTCAGCTTGGGTTTCCCTGGACCTGCGCGATGATGCTGGCCACAAGACCGGCTGTTCATGGACCAGGTTGTGGCCTTCCGTTCACCGCAACAATTCCGCCGCTCCCACGAACCGGTATTCCGGCGAGCTGCGGAAGAGCATGTTGAGCACGTTGAGGTGCCCCGCCCCGTAGATCACCAGGATCCTGTCCTCGGGTGTGACGGGGATGCGCTGAATGTTGCGGAAGATGCGCAGGTTGCGGTTAAACCAGCGGCCGCTCTCGAAATCCACCCCGGTGAAATCGCCGGGCACCGCCTCGTACTTGAAGAGGCCGATGAGGTAGTTGCCGAGGTCGTGTTCGATGTGCGCGGGGTCGTTGGCCTCCCGCAAGGCGCCCAGGATGCCCGTGCGATCCACCTGCGCGGTTGAGCGCCTGCGCAAGGCACTGTCCGGATCGGCGGTGAAGTAGGCTTCGAACCGACGCGCACCCAAGCTGTCCGTACCGTTGAACAGGGAGTCGATGTTCGGCGTGAAGCGCCCCCATTCATCCACGCAGTGGAGCGTCTTCAGGTGGAAGCGCTTCGCCAGCCGGAAGCCGAGCTGTTCCTCCTCTCCACGCCCCAGCTCATGCCGTCCGGCCAGGAAGGCGGCATACAACGAATCGATCGCGTGCTGCTCCCCGGGTTGCCGTTCGATCACGATCACCGTGGGCGCGAAACGCGCCATGCGCTCCACGATGTCCTCGAGCTCTGCCTGGTAGCGTGGCTGAAGCACATCGATGCGGTCACTATCGGCCACCTGCTGCGCGTCGAGGTTCGGAAAGGCGAAATGGAACGTGCCGAGGGTGAGCACTTGGGGGCGGTGCTCCTGCGCGGGCAAGCTCCCGGCGAACAGCATGAAGAGGCAGGCGTACTTCATGTCCGTAGGACGGATGAAGGAGGTTGATGTTACCGATCGAGCGTGGGCCAGACCGAACGCCGAACCTGAACGTACGATGGACAGGCCAGCATGGAACGTCTCCAACAGTGCGGCAAGGCTGCCTTTGTTCAAGGCAGCACCGTCCCGAAGATCCGCTCCATGGCGGTCTGTGTCTGGGTGGCCTCGTCGATCTGCCCGTAGTTGCCGTTCACGGCCCAGCAAATGGAGGTGCCCTGTGTGGGAAACCAGGTCATGCACGCATAATAGCCGATGGCGTCGCCGCTGTGGAACCAGGCCTCGCCCCAAGGTGTCTCCATGCGGAAGATCCCCAGGCCGTACTGGATCGGGAAGAAGTCGGGGTCCGCGTTGCCGGGTGCGCGCCAGGCGGTCATCTCGGCCATGGATGTGGCGTTGAGCACCCCGCCGGTGGCAAGTGCGCGAAGGAATTTGCCCAGGTCGTGCGGGTTGCCGATCAAGCCGCCGTCCGCAGTGAAATAGTCCCAGCCGCTGTAGTAGGTGCTCTCGATCACGTTCAGGTTGCTGTAGAAGTCCACGTAGCCGCGCACGATGCCGTCCGGTATGTTGTCCAATGCGGCGAAACGCAACGAGGACAGTCCCAGCGGAGTGAACAGCTTCTCTTCGAACACCTGGTAGAACGGCTTCCCCTCGACCTGTTCGATCAACATGCCGAGCAGGATGTAGGGCGTGTTCGAATAGCTCACGTCGCTTCCGGGAGCGAAATCGGCGGGCTTGTCGTAGGCGTAGGCGAGCAGGTCCTCGGGCCGCCACACACGGATCAGGTCGTTCAGGGAGGCGGTCTGGAACTGGGCGCTGCTGATGTAGTTGCGGATGCCGCTGCTGTGCTGCAGGCACTGCCGGATGGTCGCCTGCTCGGCGTTCTCCAAGCGATCGATGACCTCCCCGCTCAGATGGTCGGCGATGCGGTCGTCCAGGTCCAGCTTGCCTTCCTCTTGCAGCAAGAGGATGGTGGTGGCGGTGAAGGTCTTCACGGTGCTGCCCAAACGCGTGATGTTGCAGGGCTTCATCGGTACCCGGTTGAACAGGTCCGCCATGCCCGCTGCGCCGCTCCATCCACCGGTGACCGGGTCCACCACGGACATCATCACACCAGGAACGCCATCGTTGGTCATGGCCGACAACAGTCCCTGGTAGGATGAGCGGTCGGGATGCGATGCACTGCTGTCGGGATCAGCGAACGCGCAGTTGTAGAACGCAGGTTCCAGCGACTCGCCTTTCTCGCAGGCCACCCAGGCCGCAGAGCACAGTAGAAGGAGCAGGGCGTGGCGAATCTGGATCATGGGGTGTTCCGGCCAAGGGTGAACCGTACGCCGAGGTGCAGGTTGATGTGCGACATGAGCTCGATGAAACCCGGGGAGTATGGATATTCCAGCCAGCTCTGGTAGCGCACGAACAGCTGTGTGCTGTTCCGTTCGGGCTTGAAGTAATAGCCGGTCTCCAGCGAGAGCGATGGCATCAGGCGACCGTTCCCCTTGTCCGGCCTGCGCACATACGACCCGTTCTGGAAGATGTACTCCGGCTGGGTGACATAGGTGCGCAAGTAGCCCGCACCGAGCATACCTGCCAGGCTGAGGCCGAACTTGAAGCGGGTCTCGTACCCGAGATCGCCACCCACATAGAAACCCTGGGCCAGGTGTGCGTGGAAGAAGTAGCCGAAGTGCGCAGCCGTGAAGAACCGGCCTCGCGGCCGGTCGTTGAGGCCGAACTCAGCTGCCACTTGGAGACCAGGATGCACGGGCGTGGTGAAGAAGCGTGTGAAGGGAACCGCGGTGCTCTGGTTGTAGAGGGAGAGGCTCATCCGCTGCCCATCCTGTGCGGATCCGATCAGCGCAGTGAGACAGGCAAGTGAGTTGAACAGTGCGCGAAGGCGAGGTCGTTCTGTAATGCGCATACAGTACTTTGATGCGAAGGTGACCGGATCCTGACCGCGCAGGGAATGGTGTGGTCCGGGCAGCGGAAACGCGGTCATGAAGGAAGGTCAATGGACGTAGGTCGTGGTCGTCGAAGGTATGGTCCGCTCGAATATGCCATCCGTTGCTCCACGGTTCAGATCGATGTTTTGCAATGCACTGGGCATGCGCGGTATCAAACAATTGGAACACGCAAAAGCCTCCGGTGAAGGAGGCTTGCACGAACCATGCGGGAGTGATCATTGCACCACGAACCCGCGCGTGGCCCGTTGCCCCAGTTCATCCGTGGCAGTCAGGTGGTAGGTCCCCGGTGCGAGCGAGGAGACATCCGCACGGCCGGACCGACCATCCACCTGCACGATCGACCGTTCGAGCACCGATCGTCCCTGGGCATCGGTGATGCTGATCAACTGCAGCCCGCTGAACGACGCAGGAAGGTTGAAGTTGAGGATGTCGTAGGTGGGAACGGGATACAAGCTCGCCACAGGCATGACCGCATCATTGGGCACTTGAGTGCTCACATCAGCCACCCACTGGGCGTGGTTGTGGGTGGTGGTCTGGCCCATGAAGGTGACCGATTCGCTGACCAGTTGGGCCAGCGGGTGCGAGGATCCCGCCACGTAGTACAAATAGCCGTCGTAGGTGTGTTGCATGGTGAACAACAGGGTGGAGTCGGTGGTCTCTTCGTGCCAGTGGACGCGCAATACGTCGTCCACGGTACCGAACGGCATGGTTACCGTGCCGTATCCATCCGCCGTTCCATCCACGGTTCCGCTGCGGAACACGTTGAAACCGTCCGAGTCGAACACCGAGGCGAAGTCGTCCGTCCAGTTGGTCTGGTAGGTGCAAGGGAAGGGCAGGTACCGGGCTTGGTCCGTGTAGGGGATCACAAGGTCGGCATCAGAACCCACGAGATAGACGCCATCACTGGCGCTGCGGAAGAACATGGTTGCAGCGGCACCCGTTTCCGCCACGGTGGAGCCGGGGAAGGAAGCTCCATTGGGCGTGGTGCCGGGTTGCACATGTTGAATGAGGATCGTGCTGTCGGTCGTGAGCGCACTGAGATCCCAGTTCTGGTTGGCGCCGGAACCGCCGGGCGAAACGTATGGGCCGTAGTGCAGCGTGCGGGTGCTGCCCGGTGCGGGCGCGTTGCCAGTGAATGTGAGCACCGGTTGGGCGTGTGCGAAGGATGCGATCGCGATGAAGAAGGCAAGGGTGGTTGAACGTTTCATGGGGTGGTCGGTGGTGTTGATGAAGGTGTGTGGGAGGTGGGTTCATGGATCACGGAGGACGTGATCCCGATCATTCGGTAGATGAAGAGCAGGTGGAGCATGCGGGAGCGTGAGCGTGCGGCGCAGCGTGCGTTCATCCGTGCTCCTTCGGTGCTTTCAGCGGACCGGTCTCCTGCACCACCGGAGGCAGCGTCTGCAGGTAGTTCCAGATCGCCTTCAGGTCGGCATCGCGCATGCGGCGGAAGCTGGCCCACGGCATGGGACTTTCCGGGAATACTGGACCGCTGCGGAAGCGCGCCTGGAAGACCTCGAAGGTCCAGTTGGCCAGGTGGCCCGTGGTGGGCTCGGGCGTCAGGTTGGGCGTGTTGAAGAAGGTACCGGGCACGTTGCCTTCCATGTTCATCCAACCGGCGAAGGGCTTGCCAGTGAACGCGCCGGTCATCAGGTCACGTGCGGTGTGGCAACCCACGCAGTTCGCCACACTGTTCGCCAGGTACTCCCCGTATGCCGCAGTGGTGTCCGGTCTCATCCCCTTCGGACGCTCCGTTCCCAAGGGCCCCGCGGGCTTTATCAGGAAGGCCTTCACCGCTTTGCCGATGAAGTTGAGGTCATCGGCGGGCACCGCGTGCGCATTACCGGGCAGCGTGCGCAGGTAGCTGATCACGGCGGTGAGGTCCTCGTCGCTGAGCATGTAGTAGGGCATGAAGTCCAGGATGGCGCGGCCATCACTGCCCACGCCGTAGCGCAGGGTGCGGGCGATCTCCGGGTCCGTAAGCCGACCAATGCCGTGCTCTTGATTGTTGGTGATGTTCTTCGAGAACACCGTGCCCACCGGCAGTTTGAACGCGTAGCCGCCGTGCATCGGGACCGTTTCGCCGCGCAGGTAGGCGGCTTCATGCGCGTTGTCCGTGTGGCAGCCCGAGCAGTGCGCGGGGCCGTTCACCAGGTATTCACCATGGGCGATCACGGCGCTGTCCATGCTGGCGTGCAGCTCGGGCAGGGGGGCTTCGAACTGCAGGTCCTGCCTGCTGAACACGGCAGCGACCAGGATGAAGGCAACGATCAGCAGGATGATGCCGGTCCACTTCAGGATACGGAGCAGGGTGTACATGGGCGTAAGGAGTTTCGGGGAACGGTGACTACTGTGCGGCTTCGTTCGTATGGCGCACATCGGGCGTGCCGCGCATCAACCGGATACCGATGGCGATGGGCCAAATGATCGCCAGCACCAGGTAGAGGTTCAGGCCGATCTCGGCGATCAGGTGAAGGCCCAAGAGGTTGCCGATCGCGTCCAGCAGCGTGGAGAGGCCCGTGGCGATGGTGAGCCAGGCGATGGGGCGGGAAGCGGAGCGCAGCAGCAGCCCCGTGCCGATCCACCACACGGCGGCGAAGAGGACCTCCAGGATGTTCCACAGACCCTTCGTCACGGCGAGGGTCATGGTCTTGAAAGCCGCAGTGATCGCGGACTGGTCAGCGGGTCCGGCGGAGAGGTGGTCCATCATCAGGGAAGGCCATACGGCGGCCAGCACGGAGGCACCGATGGCACCCACCAGCACGTAAGCCGCGCCGGAGAAGGTGATCAAGGGCATCCACGGCGAGCGGTATTTCAACAGCTGGTGCAGGTGGAAGATCAGCGGAAGGAGCAGGAGGTAGTAGCCGAAGAGGTCGAGGATGTTGAACCAGTAGGCGAGCACATGGTTGTGGGCGTGCAGCAGCGTGCGGGTGGGGTCGGAGAAGGCGGCGAAATCGTTCTCCACGGCCATGGCGCCCACGATGATGCAGGCGGCGGCCAGCAGGCCGGAGAGGATGGTGATGAGGCCGATGGTGTTGCGGTAGCGGTCGGTGGCTTGCATGGCGTTCGTGTTGGTGGCTGCAAATGTTCCCGGCTGGTGCTGCTGCGGGATCGACCGTTCACGACAGGATCTTGACACTTTCCGCCAGGGCGGTCAGCGGGCCGCACGGCAGGAAGGTCCGGCCACGTACTTTCGGATCTTCGGTATTGCATACACGTTCCGCCCGATCCGGATGAACCCAGCCAGTTCAACAACACCCGCGCCACCGGCGTTGTGGGTCGCCATGCCCATCATCCGCAACATCGTGCTCTTTGCGGGGAACGGCCCGCAAGGCGTGGAGACGATCTGCGCGCATGGCAATCTTGCGGTAGAGGACCTGGACAATGCGGAACTGCTGCTCTCGCTGGAGCAGAACTGTGCCATCATGGACGCTGCGCTCCACATCTCCGGCGATGCCCACATGGGCCTGCATGTCGGCGAACGGACCACCGCGTCGGTCCTCGGCCTCACCGGTCACATCATGCAGAGCAGCAAGGATGCGCTTTCCGCGCTCATGAACGTGCAGCAGTTCACCAGCGCGTTCTCGCGGCTCTACGTGTTCCGGCTGGAGCGCAAGGGGGCCGAGACCATCTATCACTGCGAACCGATCCCGGTGTGGAACGACATGTCGCCCGAGACCGCGCGCCACAGCGTGGACATCGCCTTCTCCGCCGTGCTCCACATTCTGTTCCTGCTTACCGGAAAGCGCATCCGGCCGTTGCGCGCCAACTACCGCTACCTGCGCCTCGCCGACCTGGGCGAACATGAACGGGTACTCGGTTGCCGGCCATCCTTCGGGCAGAACGCGAACTGCATCGTCTTCTCCACGCAGGACCTCACCGCGCCCATCGTCGGGTACAACCCGCAGCTGAACGCGATGCTCAAGGACCTGCTGGATGCCGAAGTGCGCAAACAGGCCGGTGGCGCCTCCTTCAGCGAGCAGGTCAGGCAGGTGATCCTGCGGAACGTCCATGTCACCTTCCCGGCATTGGAGACCATCGCGGACGTGCTGCACATGACCCCGCGCACCGTGCAGCGCAAGTTGCAGGAGGAGGATACCAGCTTCCGCATCGTATGCGACACCGTGAAGGCGGAGATCGCCCGTACGCTCCTGACGAACCTTCAATTGCCGATCAGCGAGATCGCGTTCAAACTGGGCTATGGCGAAGTTTCATCCTTCCACCGTGCGTTCAAGCAATGGACGGGTTTAACGCCAGTGGAGTATCGCAAGGGGTAGGCTGTGGTTGTTACACGGTGTGGCCCCTGACGTGTTGAAGGTTGGGCACCCGGTTCACCCGCCAACGCATGGCGCACATACGATCCCTCAAAAACAGGATCGGACGCAATTCACCCCATCTCCACCACCACATTGCCCACCTTCCGTCCGCTCTCGGCCCGCGCGTGCGCTTCCACGATGCGTTCCAACGGAAGCACCTGGTCGATCACCGGGAGGATTGCTTGTTCGGCGGATAGCTGTGCAAGGTGCTTCATATCCGCAGCGGTGGAAAGGGCGGTACCCCCGATCACCTTGACCTGTTTGTCGGCCTTGCCTGCGAATAGGCGAGCGAGCATCTGCGTCGGCATCTCCGACCCCGTGATGATCGTGCCGCTCTGCTTCACCAACGCAAGGCTCTCCTTGAACGGCAGCTTGCCCACGGTCTCGAACACCACGTCGTATAGGTCGCGCTTCGCCAGGATGTCATCTTTCGTGTAGTCCAGTACATGATCGGCACCGAGCGAACGCACCAGCTCGGTGTTGCGCGTGCTGCATACACCGGTGACCTGTGCGCCCATGGTCTTTGCCAATTGCACGGCAGCCGATCCCACCGCACCCGATGCGCCGTAGATGAGCACGCGCTGGCCTTGCGCCACTTGGGCTTTCCGCAAGAAGCTGAACGCGGTGCCGAAGCCGAAGGGAATGGCGGCGGCATCGGTGTAACTCATGGCTGCAGGTATGGGCGCAAAGGCGCCGGTCTCCGGCAAGGCCACGTATTCCGCGTGCCCGCCCAGCTTCATCAAGCTCGTCCAGCCGAATAGCTTGTCGCCCTTTTTGTACTTCGTGGCGGCCACACCGGTTCCCACCACTTCACCGGCGAACACCACGCCCAGGATCGGTCTGCGTGGTTTGAATGGTCCGAAGACCAGTCGCACGAACCAGGGGTTGGCACTGCGCAGGCGCCAATCAGCCGCATTCACCGCCGAGGCGTGGATGCGCACAAGGATCTCGGTGGGCTTGGGTGTGGGCATGGGAACCTCCGCGAGGTGGATCACATCGGGACTTCCGTAGGAGGTGGCAATGGCGGCTTTCATCGAGTGCGAATTTCAAGTGAACGACTTCTGGAACACGTCCGCTCATGGATCGGTGTGCGCGCTCGTCCAATTCTGTTCCCAAGGTCTTAGGGCGTGCTCATGGAACCACCACGGTTTTCGTTGAGGCGGTATGCACGGAGAAATAGCCCAGCGCCCCACCGTTGATGTTGCTCGTCGGATCGGCGGGAGTGGCCGCGTTCGTGGTGTTCTGCATCATGCTGAAGAAGTAGTCGTACACTGCGGGTGTGATGCTCTGCATCGTGACCTCCACCACATCACCGCTCTCCAGTTCGAGGCCGTCCACGAACAAAGGCTGGAGCACGAAGTTGCCGTCGGTGAAGCGATCGTTATCCACGTTGATGCCCGCCAGCTTCTCGCCGTTCACACGGACGATGAAGCGGTAGTAGTTGGCCTGCCCTGCGGGGTCGTGGTATACGGGTACGATCGTCCGGGTGTACATGCCGAATCCCGGGAAGCTGTCCACCAGCAAAGTGTCCAGGGAAACCGAGACAGGCATGGCGCAATCGGCGGTGTACGTGGTGCCATCGACTTGCACGCTCATGTGGTAGGTGCGCTGCTGAACGCCTTGCAGGATCGAGGTGACGTAGTTCCCGTTACCGTTCTCGGTGAGCAGCTCGCTGTTGCCTTGGTCGTCGCTCAAGTTTACCACGGCATGGTCCACACCGGGGAAGTCGTTCGTTTCACCGAAACCCACCGAGCGGGTGACCCGGACGGTTTGCGGACCGGCACCTTCGTTGAGGGTGGCCTCGATGACCACTTTGTTGCTTTCGTTCTTCAGGTCGAGGTCGATCTCCTTGGTGCATGCGGTGATCGCCATGAGGGCGACAGCGGCGAGGATGGAGGGGAACTGTTTCATGGTCGGTCAGAATTTGAAGCTGTAGGAAACGGAAGGAACCCAGCGGAACAAGGTGGTCTTGATCGCCGAGGTGCGGCTCGGATCGCGCTCATTCTCCTTGAAGGTGATAGTGTAGGCGTTCATGCGGCCGTAAGCGTTGTACAGCGAGAAGTTCCACGCGCTCTCGAACCTGGCGTGAACACGTTTCAGTGTGGCGCTCAGGTCCAGGCGGTGGTAGGCGGGCATTCGGCCGGCGTTGCGCTCGGTGTAGGAAAAGAGCACCTGGTCGTCCACGGTGTATTTGCCCGAGGGGAAGGTGACGGCATTACCCGTGTTGTAGGTCCACAGCGCGGAGAAGCTCCAGCGATCGTTCAGTTCGTAGGAGCCCACGATGGAGGCATCGTGCGTGCGATCCTGCCGTGCATTATACCAGTTGCCGTTATTGATACCGTCAATGCGGCGTTCGGTACGGCTCAATGTGTAGCCGATCCAACCCGTGAAGCGGCCGCTGTTCTTGCGGGCCATCACCTCCAGACCGTACGCGCGTCCGTTTCCGAACAGCAATTCGCCCTCGATGTACTGGTTCAACAGGATGTCCGCGCCGTTGCGGTAGTCGATCTGGTTCTGCATCCACTTGTAGTACACTTCCCCGCTCACTTCGTAGGCGCCGTCCTTCAGCTTCCGGAAGTAGCCGCCGCTCACCTGGTCGCCGATCTCGGGCTTGATGATGTTCGAGGTGCCGATCCAGCGGTCCGTGGGGTTGCCACTGGTGCTGTTGCTCAATAGGTGCATGTTCTGCGTCATGCGGGCATAGGAGCCCTTCACGGAAGAGAACTCGTCGAGGAGGTAGCTGAACGAGAGCCTTGGTTCCGGGTTGATGTAGGTGTTCACGATCGCGCCATTTCCTCGACTGGTCGTGCTCGTTACTTCACCCTCGCTGTCGAACGTGTAGAATTCACCCCTGCCCAGGACGGAGAGCCCGGATACGCGCAGTCCCACGTTCACCGAGAGGCGATCGGTCACGGTCTTGTCCCACGAGGTGAAGACCGCGTTCTCCCACGTGTACTGGTCCTGGATGGCGAAGTCGTTCATGCCCGAGAAACCGCTGGACTCCACCTGGCCCGGTGTGATCGTGTGCCGGATGGAACTGAAGCCCGCCTTCCACTTCGATCCGGGCTTCGGGTAGAAGCTCAGTTCGTGCGTGAGGTTGATGTCGCGCAGCACGGAGGTGATCTTGAAGTCTTGTGCCTGCGTCTCGAAAGACACACCGTAGTTGTAGTTGGAGTAGATCAGCGAGGTGTTGCTGAACCAGCGCGGTGAGTAGATGTGGTTCCAACGCGCCGTCCCGGTGGCATTGCCCCAATCGATGCCGAGCGTGGTGCCAAGGCCGATCGCATCCCTGCCGAAGTAGCCGCTGAGGAAAAGCTTGTCCTGGGCACCGGCATCCACGTTCACCTTCGCATTGAGGTCGTAGAAGTAGAGGGTGTTGTTGCGCATGTCCTTGTCCGCGAAGACCTTCATGAGCATGTCCGCATACGTGCGGCGCGCGGCCACGATGAAGGAGGCACGCTTCTTCGAGATCGGTCCTTCCACGGTGAGGTTCGAGGAGATCAGCCCGAGGCTTCCGCTCACGCCCAGCTGTTGATCGTTACCGTCCTTCATGCGGATGTCCAGCACCGAGGCCAGCCGTCCACCGTACTGCGCGGGCATGGAGCCTTTGTACAGCTGCACATCCTTGACGGCGCTCGCGTTGAAGGTGGAGAAGAAGCCGAGCAGGTGGCTCGCGTTGTACACCGGTGCCTCGTCAAGCAGTACCAGGTTCTGGTCAGCGCCACCGCCGCGCACGTAGAAACCGGACTGTCCATCTCCGGCGCTCTTCACCCCGGGCAACAGTTGCAGGGCCTTCAGCACATCGCGTTCACCGAAGATCATCGGCAGCTTCTCAACGTCTTTCATGTCCATGCGCTCCACACCGATGTCCGGCTGTTGCAGGTCGATACCTTTCTTTTCCGCTGTCACGGTCACTTCGTTCAACTCTTGACTGGAGGGGCTCAGCATGACATCCAACATCACGTTCGTGTTGATTTGGACCGTGCTGACGTGCGACTGGTAACCGATAAAGGCGCTCTTCACGGTGTAGGTGCCTGCGGGCAGTGTGATGGAATAAAAGCCGTACTCGTTCGCGGCCACACCGGTGGTCACCTGGCCGCTCACCATCACGGTGGCGCCGATGAGCGTTTCGCCGGTGAGGCTGTCCGAAACGGTGCCGCTGAGCGTGAAACGTGCGGGGCCCTGGCCGAACGAGCCCGTGTATGCGAAGATGGCAGGTAAGAGCAGGTGGCGCAATGCGTTCGGGATGAGGTTGTGCATGGGGGAGGTCAGTTGCTGGATACGGTGATGGTGATCGAGCGGCCCAGACGGATCCGGAAGGGTTGGTGACCCCGGCGTCGCTCATACTTTGCCCGGCTGCGGGCGATCCACTTACCCAGGGTCCCCGGTCCACCGGCATCAAGCTGTTGTGACCGGGCGGTCGGCGGGTCGATCGCGAGAACGGTTCGACCCTGAGCACTTGCGCAAGCGGTCATGCTGAGCGCAAGGGAGAGAAGAACGGACAAGGGAAAGGAATACTTCATGCGCGTGGGTTCTGGCGTTGTGTTCTGTTAAGGGGCGCAAAAATCCATGGACCTCGAACGGTGCGTGTTACATCGTGCGGGAGAAGATTTACATCGAGGGAAGTCCGTCCGAAGGCTGATCGAAGCCCTTGATGATCAACCGCCCGGCCAGGACCATATCGTACACCGCGATCGGTAGTGCCATCACCATCGTCGTGGGCGGCATCGATCACCGGCTTGTACAGGACAAGGCCAATGATGGCCGTTACCGTCGCGGTGATGAAGAAGAGGCCTTTGATGGCAGCGTGCCTGTGCGTGGCGATAGGGTTCGGGCTCATGGGTCCAGGTGGTGCCGGTAACCTCAGAATTCCTCGGTGGCGAGCTCCTTGTTCAGCATCATACCGGCCGTGGTGCCCGTGGCTACCGCGTTGGCCACGGTGCGCAGGCGGGTGGTGCCATCACCGCAGGCGTAGATACCGGGCACACTGGTGCGCTGCTGGGCATCCACCTGGATGTAGCCTTCCTCGGTGAGCGCACAACCCAGGTCCTGCGGGATACCGCAGTGCTGTTCGAAAGGCGGCATGGCATAGAGGGCATGGATGGACCGCAGCACGCCGTTCTTCAAGTGGATGCCGTGTACTTGTCCATGAGTGTGCAGGAGCTCCGAGACTTCCGCCTGTTCGATGCCGATGTGGTGTTTGTTCAACAGGCCGACCTGCTCGCCGGATAGTGTTGAAGGACCATTGGTGAAGAGCGTAAGCTCCTTGGTCCAGTTGGAGATGAGGCGCACCAGTTCGAAGGCCTTGTCACCATTGCCGAGCACGCCTGTCACTTCATCGCGCACTTCATAGCCGTGGCAATAGGGGCAGTGCAGTACGGATATGCCCCAACTTTCCGCGAATCCGGGGATCGCTGGCATCACGTCGCGAATGCCTGTGGCGAACACCAGCTTCTTAGCGGCGAACGCTTCACCGTTGTTCACCTTCACATGGAATCCGATTTCGGCCTGCTGCACGCCCGTGACCAGTCCGCTGCGGAACTTCACCGAGGAGTATTGTTCCACCTGCCTGCGGGCAGTGGACGCTATCGCGTGCGGCGGCACACCGTCCTGTGTGATGAAGTTGTGGGAATATGGCGTCTGCCGGTTGGCGGGCAGACCGCTGTCCACGATCAGCACGCGGCGCAGCGCACGGCCCAGGGCCATGCCGGCCGCGAGACCGCTGTAGCTGCCACCCACGATGATCACATCGAATTGCTGGTTCTCTTTCATTTCAGGTAGTGTGTAAGTCAACGCCCGCAGGGGCAGTGCCTGCGCCCAAGCGGCGCAGGCACCCAACTCCAGAAAGCGTCGTCTGTTCATGGCCGACATCCGTTCGTTCCGTTGTGATCGATCGCATCAGGCTTGCGCGTTCTTGCTGGCAAAAGCGCGGATAATGCGGTCCACGAAGGGTACCCCGGCGAACACGATCCAAGGCACCAGGCAGACGGTCAGCAGGAACGTACGCTGGTACAAGGGCATCACGGCGAGCTGTTCACCGAACAAGGCCAGGAAGAGGGTGATCGAGGGGTAGATGACGACCCAGATCTTCAGGGACGCCAGCAGTTTCATTTTCGTTTTCATGGGTTGCGTTGTTTGTGGGGACAAAGCAACCCTGGGCCCAACCCATGGGGATAGGACGAACCTGTGATCGATCGGTACTTATGCCGACTTCTGCCGGAACCCCTCCGGCGTGTGCCCCGTGTGCTTCTTGAAGAAGCGGATGAAGTAGGACACATCCTCATAGCCGAGCCTATCGGCCACCTGGCCTACCTGATCGGTGGTGGCCAGTAGGTAGCGCTTCGCTTCCAGGATGATCTGGTCGTTGATCAGTTCGGAACAAGTGCGCCCCGTACCCGCTTTCGTGATGGCGTTCAACTGGAACGGGGAGAGGTGCATCAGCTCCGCGTATGCCGTGACTTCCTTCGTGGTGGTCACGCGCGTCTCGATCAGTTCCAGTAGTTCGTCAAGCCGCTCCCGGGCATAGCTGTTTCCCTGGTCGGAAGCCTCCGGAGTGCATAGCACCAGGTCCGAAAG
>JAFDZE010000059.1:0-8970 GCA_018267155.1 Bacteroidota bacterium
GATCGATCTTCGCGCGCATGTGGTGGCGATGGCTCACGCAACGCGACACGTGGGTGTTCATCGCGATCGCCTGCTGCCTGCGGCTCCCGCTCTTCGGCCTTTTGCTGCGCGAACATGGCCTGCACAGCGCGTGGTACGGATGGGGTGCGGAGACCGGCGATACGCCCGGGTACTTCGGACCCATGGACGCGTACCTGGCAGGAGAGGGATACCGGCCCGACTTCCGGATGCCCGGTTATGGGCTGCCGTATCTGCTCTTCCGCCTGATCACGACACCCCAAGGGGCAGGCTCGTTGATCATCGTTCTGCAGGCCGTGCTGGGCCTTGCGAGCGTAGTGGTGTTGGCGCGGTGCGCCCGGTTGCTCGGTGCACCCCGGTGGGCGCAGTACGCCTGCTGTGCGGTGCTGTGCCTGTCCGGCCGGGTGGTGATCCACGATGTATACTGGTTCACGGAGAGTTTATGTACAAGCTCGGTCATCATCGGCACACACGGCTGGCTGGCGTACCGGCGGAGCGGGGCGCGATCCGCACTCCTGTGGTCGGGTGTGTGGCTCGCCTGGGCCGTGTTCCTCCGGCCTGTTCAGGTCGTCTGGCTGTTGTTCCTTGCGGTGTCCATCCTGTGGATCGGTCGGCCCGGTGCGCGAGTGAGGGCTGTGGCGGCCCTGCTGCTGTTGGCCCCCTTCCTGCTCGCCGACCTCTGGTGGGTGCGTCGCAACGCGATCACGCATGGCCGGTTCGAGCCGTTGAGCCGGGGGGTGGTGATGCCCGAGCTCGCGTCCTCGCCGATGTATCCGCTCATGCGGTTCCTGCAGGCGACCGGTGGGAATTTCTACCACTGGGACCCCGGTGCGGACATCCGCTGGTTCAACATGCGCGAAGGTCCGTACGGGCAGCAAGGACCCCGGCTGGATCGGGATGTGGTGATGCCGGGGTTCGCGCTTTGCGAGCGCATCACCGAGGACAGTTTGCACGCATGGGCGGCGGAGATGTCGCATTGGAACGATGTGCGCACCACGGCGGCGGAGCGTGCGGGGCTGCTCCGTTCGATGAATGCACGCAGTGATCGGTACGTGGGCTATTTCCGTGAGGACGCTCCCTGGCGCTATCACGTCACCGCCCGGATCCGCTTGACGGGCCTGCTATTCAGGATGACGGGGGCGGGCGCGCTGTTCCCGTCCATGTCGGCGGATCCCCAGGATCGCTATTTCCCGTCGATGTTCCTGCTCGATGCACCGGTCCATTGGCTGGTGCTCATGGGCGGACTACTGGCGGCGGTATTTTTTCTGATCCCTGGGCGGGCGGATGGTGCAACGGCCCTGCTCGCCGCGATGACCCTGATCAGCATCTTCCTGATCCCTTGGTGCCTGCGCCTGGCCGAGGGCCGGTACCTGGTGCCGATGTACCCGTGGCTCCTGCTGTTGTTGATCCTCGGTATCGCGCGCCTCCGTGGCGCACACACGGCGAAAGCATGAGCGGAAAAGGGGCCGAAGGGCGCCGGTGGAGAGAACCCGGACCGGCTCTTACTAAGGCGGTGACGAAGATCCGGTTCCTCCATACGCGGATGCTGGTTGGTGAAGAAGAATGGAAGTGAGGAGGAGCGCGGCATCCTCGCGTCCTCTCTTCTTCACCCGATGACCTGGATCGACCGCTTCTTGGCCACAGTCTCAGTAATTCAATTCATACACCTTCCCCGGAAGGCTCCGCACCACGCCATTGAACTCCAGCGTGAGCAGCACGGTGCTGGCCTTGTGCGGCAGCATGCCCACCGCGAAGCACAGGGAATCAATGTCGAGCTTGCCCTTGGTCTTCAGCACGTCCACGATCGCCTGCTCATCGGGCTGCAGATCGGTGAAGAGGGCCTGTTGCACGCCCACCTTCTTCTTCGTGGTCGGGAGCCAATCCATCAGCTTCAGCACATCGGCGGCCCCGGTGATCAGGTGCGCCTTGCTGTCCCTGATCAACCGGTTGCAGCCTTCGCTCTTCGGATCGGTGGGGCGACCGGGGAAGGCCATCACTTCGCGGTCGTAGCTGTTGGCGATGTCGGCCGTGATGAGCGAGCCGCCCTTGGTGCCGCTCTCGATCACGATGGTGCAGTCGCTCAGGCCCGCGATCACGCGGTTGCGCGCGGGGAAGTTGCCCGGGGCGAATGGTGCCCCGCTGGTCAACTCGCTCACGAGCGCGCCTTGCTTCATCATCTCCTTGGCCGTGGCCGCATGCTCGCCGGGGTAGATGCGGTCCAGCCCGTGGGCCACGCAGCCGATGGTGCTGAGCCCCGCCTTCAATGCCGTGCGGTGCGCAACGATGTCGATGCCGTACGCCAGTCCGCTCACGATCAAGGCACCGCAGTCCTTGAGCCCCTCCACCAGTTCGGTACAGAGTTTCTTGCCTTGCTCGGTGGGGGAGCGCGTGCCCACGATGGCCACGGTGCGAGCAGCGTGAAGCATGGCGTTGCCGCGAACGAAGAGCAGCACGGGCGCATCGTCGCAGTTCTTCAACCGGGGCGGGTAGTCCTCGTCCAGGTAGAAGAGCATGCGCAACTTGTGTTTCTGCACGTAGGCCAGCTCCTTCTCGGCCGCTGCCAGGACCTTGGTATTCAGGATGGCCTTGGTGCGCTCGGGGCCGATGCCCGGGACCTTCTCCAGGGCTTGGCGGGCCTTGGGATCGGTGAAGAGCGCATCCACACCACCGCAGTAGGCCACCAGGTTGCGGGCGTTCACCGGGCCGATGCCCTTGAGCATGGCCAAGGCCAATCGGTGGATGAGCGCGCGGTCGTCCATGGTCGCTGATGTGGCCCAGGCGGTTACATTGGCCCGCCACTGCCCGGAGTCCCGGTCGCGGGAGGTGCCCAAAATAGCCGCATGAACAGGATCATCTGCACTGCCGTACTGCTGGTCAGCATCACCACGAGCATCGCACAGGAAGGAACGGTGCAGGGCGTGGTGAGCGCGTCGGCCACCAAGGAGACGCTGCCCGGGGTGAGCATCCTGTTCACTTATCCATCAGGCTATACGGGCCGTTCGGTCACCACGGATGCCAACGGGGCCTTCACCGCCACGGTGCCCGCCGGCGATTGGAAGGTGCTCTTCCGCAGCATCGGCTTCGCCGACAAGCAGATCACCCTGCACGTGGATGCCGGTGGGCAGCAGACCCTCACCGTGGGGATGGACGCCAGTGCCGCCCAATTGGACCAGGTGGTGGTGAGTGCGGGCAAGTTTGAACAACGGGTGGGCGAGGTGACCCAATCCCTGAGCGTGCTGCCGCCGAACATCGTGAAGGACCGCAACACCACCTCCCTGGAGGATGCCTTGGCCATGGTGCCCGGTGTGATCGTGGTGGACAACGAGCCGCAGATCCGATCGGGCAGCGGCTACAGCCAGGGCGCCGGGAGCCGGGTGATGATCCTGGTGGACGACATGCCGATCCTGGCGGGCGACATCGGCAGGCCGAGTTGGAGCTTCATGCCGATCGAGAACCTCGAGCAGGTGGAGGTGATCAAGGGGGCCAGCAGCGTGCTTTACGGCAGTGCGGCGCTCAGCGGGGTGATCAACGCACGCACGGCCTACCCTCGGCTGGAGCCCCGTACCCGCGCCACGGTGTACAGCGGCATCTGGGATTCACCCGGGCACGCGCCCGCCAAGTGGTGGCACGACAATGCACCGCTCTTCGGTGGTGCCAGCTTCAGCCATGCCCAGCAGTACGGGCCGTTCGATCTGGTGGTGGGCGGCATGGTCTTCGGCGATCAGGGCTACATCGGTCCCGAGCGCGTGAGCCTGGACAGCTTGGCGGTGGACCCCCTGCGTACGGGCATCTGCGGTGGCTACGACCAGCGGGCACGGGTGAACGTGGCCACACGCTGGCGCAACCGCAAGGTGAAAGGCCTGAGCTACGGCATCAACGGCAACTTCATGCGGGCCCGCAGCAGCAGCACCTTCATCTGGGACAACACCGACGAGGGGCTGTTCCGCCCGAAACCCGGCACCATCACCGAAACCCGTTCGCAGCACTGGTACGTGGACCCGTACGTCAACTACCGCGGTCCGCACGGTATGCGGCACATACTGCGCGGCAGGTATTACGACCAGATCAACCACAACAACAACAACCAGTCGAACGCCAGCCAGAACTACTACGGCGAGTACCAGGTGCAGAAGAAGGCCAACATCCTGGGGGAAACGACCATCACCGCCGGGCTGGTGCTCAACGTCACCAACAGCCAGGCGGTGCTGTACAGCGGAGACCCCGACCACGATGGCCACAACACGGCGCGTACCACCGCAGGCTACCTGCAGCTGGACAAGCGCTTCCTGCAGGAGCGCCTGATGGTGAGCGGGGGCGTTCGCTACGAGACCTTCAAGGTGAACCAGTACCAGCGCGGGCAGCCGGTGTATCGGGCCGGGGCCACGTGGCGGGCCTTGAAGGCCACCTACCTGCGTGCCAGCTATGGGCAGGGCTTCCGATTCCCCACACTGGGCGAGCGCTACATCCGCACCGAACTGGACCAGGTGAGGGTGCTGCCGAACGAGAACCTGGACGCGGAGTTCAGCGTGAACGTGGAGGGTGGCATCAAGCAGGGCTTCCGGATCGGTGGCTTCAGCGGCTATGTGGATGTGGTGGCGTTCCAGCAGGACATCGACCATTATGTGGAGTTCACCTTCGCCACGTGGGCGCCGGGCACGCCGGGCAACCCCTTGGGGGGTGTGGGCTTCAAATCGGTGAACACCGGTGGGGCGCGCATCACCGGCCTGGAGACCGAAGTGGCCGGCAAGGGCAACATCGGGCCGGTGGAACTCACCCTGCTCATGGGCTACACGCACACCAAGCCGATCAGCACCACGCCCGATGAGGTGTACGCGGTGACCGCCACGGCCAACCCGCAACGCTTGAGCTACGCGTTCACCAGTAGCGATACCACGGATCACCTCCTGAAGTACCGCATGCGCGACCTGTTCCGTGCGGACCTGGGGGTGAAGCACAAGCGGGTCTCGGGCGGCGTGAGCGTGCGGTACAACAGCCACATGCGCAACATCGACCGGGCGTTCCTGGTGCTGGATGTTTCGGGGGCCATGCCCACGGGGGTGTCCCGCTGGATGCAGGACCACACCACGGGCACCTGGGTGGTGGATGCGCGCGTGGGCTACCAACTGACGCCGCAGCTGAAGGCCTCCATCATCGCCAGCAACATCAGCAACGAGGTGTACTCCATCCGGCCCATGTCGATCGAAGCACCGAGAAGCTGGCAGGTGCAGTTGACGGCGGAACTATGATCCGCATCCTCGGCGTCATTCCCGCGCGGTACGCCAGCAGCCGACTGCCGGGCAAACCGCTGGCGGACATCGGTGGGCGCAGCATGGTGATGCGGGTGGTGGACCAGGCCCGCAAGTGCGATCGGCTCTCCGCCGTGGTCGTGGCCACGGACGATGAGCGGGTGGCGACGCATGCGCGATCGTACGGCGCCGATGTGGTGATGACCTCCGCGGATCACCCCAGTGGAACGGACCGTTGCTTCGAGGCCCTGCAGCACGTGGGGATCGGCGGGTTCGATGCCGTGGTGAACATCCAGGGCGACGAGCCCTTCATCGAACCGGAACAGATCGCCGAGCTGTGTTCCGCCATCGCCGTTCCCGGTGCGTCCATCGCCACGCTGGCGCAGGTGGTCACCGACGATCGGGACCTGGACGATGCGGGTGAGGTGCTCATCGTGGTGGACAAGGACATGAACGCGCTGTATTTCAGTCGCGCGGCCATTCCCTTTCTGCGCAACGCGGAGTCCGGGCCGCGCCATGCGCGGTTCCGTTACCTGAAGCATGTAGGGCTGTACGCGTACACCCGCGAGGCATTGGCACGCATCGTGAAGCTGGTGCCGTCGTCGTTGGAGCAGGCCGAACAGCTGGAGCAGTTGCGCTGGTTGGAGAACGGTCTGCCCGTGCGCGTGGGGATCACCACCTTCCCGTCCTTCTGCGTGGACACACCCGCCGATCTGGAGGAGGCCCGCAGGCGAGCGAGTGCTTCGTAGTTTCGCGGCGATGCCCATTGAACGCGACCTGCACGAATTGCTGTACGCGCACGACTGCGTGATCGTCCCGCGTTTCGGGGGCTTCCTTACGCACTACCGCTCCGCGCGCATCGACGAGCGGCAGCACATGGTGCATCCGCCCGCCAAGGACATCAGTTTCAACCGGCACCTGACCCGTTCGGACGGGTTGCTGGCCGACCATGTGGCCCGTGCCCAAGGATCGGGCTTTGCGCAAGCGAACGCCGCCATCGATGGCGAGGTGGAGGCCTGGCAGCACAAGCTGGAACGCGATGGGCGCCTCGAGTTGCCACGCATCGGCACCTTCTATCGCGACGCGGAACGCAACCTGCAGTTCGACCCGGATCGTCGGGTGAATTTCCTGAAGGACGCTTATGGGCTGCGTCCTGTGGCGGCCGTGCCCTGTGCCGTGCCTGTGCTGAAGCCCGCTGCGGTGAAGGACCCCGTCGTTGTACCCATCGCGCCGGTACCACCGTACACACCAGCGGCCCACCAACCGGCCACGCCGGTGATCCCGATCACAGCACCTGTCCGGAACGAGCGAACGCCTGAAGCGCACCAGGCGAAGGAGAGATACGGTTTCTCGTGGGTGGCCGCCGCCGCTGTTGTGGCCTTGTTGAGCACTGCGGCCACCTGGTGGGTGGTGCTGGACAAAACGCCCGATCATGTGGAATGGAGCGGGTTCGATCTCCTCAACACGAAGGACAGCACCCCATCGGTGAGCGTACAACCCGCGTTACCCGCACCGGCCACGCACCCGCAGCAGAGCACGGGAACCGGGAGCGAGGCACAGACGGAGATCGCGGAGACCCCCACGACAACAACGGGTGTACCTGCTGAGCCGGAGGTGACCGTACCCGCCCCCGCACCGGCCAACACGGCGGAGGTGGCGGTTCCCGAAAGCACGGCCGTGGCCGTGCGCGCACCGCGCGCCCGCTATCATGTGATCGGCGGTTGTTTCCTGCAGAAGGACAACGCCGACACCTACCTGGCCAACATGCGTGCGAAGGGTTTCGCGGCCTCGATCATCGATCAGAAGGGCGGGTTGTACCGCGTGGCCATCGGCAGCTATCCGGAGCGTGGCGTGGCCATGGAAGCGCTAGCGGCCGTGCGCAAGGAAGAGGCGCAGGCCGCCTGGCTGCTCAAGCAGTGATCGCGGCTCCCGAATTGTTGAGAACTTCCTTGGATCCGGACCCGTGATCGGCACGGATATCGTGGTCCATCCGGTGGTGCAGGCCCTTAGTTTCGCCCGCCCCTTCAACGTTCGCGATGAGAACAGTGGAACTTTCCGTTTGTACGCTCACCTTCCTGGAGGAGGACATCGCGCATGCCCACTTCCGCGACGGCCTCACTGCGGGTGCCAATGATGTGGACGCCCTCTTCGATGCCATCCGCCGGGAGCGGCACGGGAAGAAGACCCTGTTGATGGTATCTTTTGGTGAAGGTGCTGAAATGGACAACGAGGCCCGTGCGCACGCTTCCAGCGATGCGGGATCCGAGCTCATTGCCGCCGATGCCATCGTGGTGCGCGATTTCGGCCACCAGATGAGTGCGAACGCCTTCGTGCGCGTGAACAAACCCAAGCGCCCCATCCAGCTCTTCCCCGACATGGACAGTGCACTGGCCTGGCTGCGCGAACAACGAACGCTGATCGATCAGGCATGACCCGACTGTTTCCCACGGCCCTCGCCACCCTCGCTGCGGTCGTCCTCCATGCGCAAGCCGTGCTGGAGCCCGTAACGCGCACCGTTCGATCCGAAAAGTCCGAAGTGCTCTTCCTGGCCATGGCCCCCAAGGGCGATCGCCTGCTGGTGGGCACCGCCAAGGGCGCCGACGTGGTCGACATCGAGAGCGGCAAGCGGGTTTTCCACCTCGCGTTCGAGCAGGATGGCGACCAGCACGTGTGGTACGCGCAGTTCAACGATAATGGCGAGTATGTCATGCTGGCGGGCTTCACCGGGAAACGGGAGATCTGGGACATGAAGACCGGCAAGAAAGAGGGCGGCAACCTCTCCAACTTCGCCTGGATGCCCAATTCGCTGGCCATGAAGAAGCTCAACCTGAAGGTGGGCAACTCGCCTTTCGATCGCTTCTATCAGCAGGAAACGGCGCAGCACGGCGACATCACGGCGAAGGCCGACAAGGACGGTGCCGTGGTGTTCACCGGCAAGGACGGCGCGGCCATCCAGACATTGAGGTTCCCGGAGAACAAGGATCAGCACCATCGCGCGCCCTGCTTCTTCCACGAGGACCGCTTCATTACCGGTACGGACAGCGGCATGTTGCTCTTCTACACACTGCGCTGATCGATCGGGCCCGTTCGGGTATTGTTACCACTTCCGCAACACCACCGCTCCGGCGGATGACCCATGCGCTGGCTTTTCCTGTCCGGCATCATCGCCCCGGCCCTTTCAGCGGCCCAGTCGTACACCAGCTACTTCACCGGCAATACCACCGATGTGGTGAGCAACCCGATCGGCGGCCTGTGCATGATGGGCGGTGCCACGGAGAGCGACCCGGCCATGGTGTGGTTCCTGCAGCGCGCCAACGGCGGCGATGTGCTGGTGTTGCGCGCCAGTGGCAGCGACGGTTACAACGATTATATGTACTCCGAACTCGGTGTGTCGCTCAACTCGGTGGAGACCATCGTGTGCAACAACGCCGACGCCTCCAATGAGCCGTACGTGCAACAGCGCATCCAGAAGGCCGAGGCCATCTGGTTCGCGGGCGGTGATCAGTGGAACTACGTGAGCTACTGGCAGGGTACCCCCGTGGACAGCCTGGTGCGCGCGGCCATCGCCCAGCGCAACATCGTGATCGGTGGAACCAGTGCGGGCATGGCCATCCTGGCCGGATACCGCTTCACCGCGCAGAACGGCACGGTATCGAGCGAGGAAGCGCTGAACGACCCGTTTGCCGCGAACATGACCCTGGATGGC
>JAFDZE010000059.1:9049-9613 GCA_018267155.1 Bacteroidota bacterium
GTGGCGGTATGCATCGCCGACGATGGCATTGCACATGTGTACGGTGAATACCCGCAGTATGAGGAGTACGCGTGGTTCGTGCAAGCCAATTGCGGGATCGGGCTGCCGCCCGAGACGTGCGTGGCCGGCACACCGCTCACTTGGCACCACGGCGGCCTTGCGGTGAAGGCGTGCAAGGTGCCGGGCACCCTCACCGGCGCATACACTTTCGACCTGAACGATCACGTGACCACCGTAGGCGGCGAATGGCAGGATTGGAGCGCGAACAACGGTGTGCTCACGGCGGTGCCGGGTGTCGCGCCGGATTGCTCATCGGGCATACCCGGAGCGGGGACGCCGCTCTGGAGATGCGATATCACTGCGGACGGCGCTCGCTTGTCGAATATCCCTGCCCACGCAAAGATCGATCTGCTCGATATCACTGGGCGCCGACTGGCTTGTACGATCCAGCGCTCCGGGGAGAACGCAGTGGTGCGCTGGAACGCGCATGGTGCGGAACTGATACGGGTGAGCGATCGTGGGCAACAACGCGCGTTCCGGGTCGTGCATTGAACAACGTCACCA
>JAFDZE010000005.1 GCA_018267155.1 Bacteroidota bacterium
GCTTGTTTCGCCTTCACGACGACAGTTCAACACCAACACCCCAACAACACCGGCCTTCGGGCCCGAGAGACACCACCACCCGTTGCGGCCCGTAAGCCGCCGGGAGCCAAGGCCACCAAGGAGCGCCGTAACGCCCCACCATCGGAGCCTTCGCCACACCAAGGATGCCCCGGCCATCGTACCGGAGCGCATCCATCGAGCAGGGAGCCCGGAGCGCCGTAACGCACCGGGCTTCCGCTTTGACGGGGTGCGGGTCAGGACCCCTGGAGGACACCCCCCTCCGCCTTCAGCCGGGTCCGACCATCCTGGACGGCCGTGCCTTCCTCGAAGGTCCAACCCTTGCCCTCGACCAGGGCGCGCACCAGGGCCACCAGCTCGGCCCGCTGCTCCCCCGCTTTGGCGAAAAGTCCGCCCTCCTCCACCTGGTCGCGAATGCGACGTTTGGCGTCGGCTTCGATCGCGGAAAGCTCATGCGGGGCGAAGTGATTGAAGACGCCCTCGTCCAGGTCGTAGTAATCAATGTCGTGCTCCAGGGATAATATGACCGGCTTGTCGGGCAGGTCCAGGTGTACCGTACGGGTCCGCTCGTCCGCGGTAAGCGTCATGCCGGACAGGTCGTAGCCGACGCTCACACGCGCCTTCACGCGCAGGAGTACTCGCTTCTTGAATCCAGGTACCATATCGGCCAGCCACCGCGCATAGTTCCAGTTGTCCTCGCGGCTGTACAGCTCGTTGAAGTCGCCTTCCACGGTGACGAGCTTCATCACCTTGCGCACTTGCTCAAGGAGCACCGTGCTGTTCGTTGCGGGTTCCGGGGTATCGTCGCGATACACCTCACGAGTGATGAAGAAGACGAGCAGGCAGGCGCCGAGCGTGAGTGCGATGCGACCGATCAAGGGCAACTTGTTCATGCGATGGGCGCGATGGTGGTGGCCTCCTGCCGTATGCGCTCGCGACGTTGCAGGAGGCCATTGGCGAACAGACAGGCGAGTATGAGCGCGAGGCCGAGGTATGATCCAGCGTGGAGTTGCTCGCCCTGCCGCCAGATGAGCAGTGCGATGATGATGGTGTACACCGGTTCGAGGTTCACCGCGAGCACAACGGAGAATGGTGAAAGCTGTTTCATCACGGCCACGCCGGTAACGAAGGCGAATGCGGTGCAGACCAGACCAAGGAGCAATTGATACCCGAGGTCCGCCCCGGACAGCTGCCAGGGGAGCTGCGGTGCCCGCCCCTGCGCCAGCAGGACCACCGCACCGCACACCATGACGGAGAACAGCTCGATGAGGCCGATGTTCACGGCGTCCCCGCGTCGCACCAGGACGCCGTTCACGATGTTGAACCACGCGCTCAGACCAGCGCTCAGCACACCCAGGCCGATGCCCAGCCGGTACCGGGTCTCCAACCCGAACAGCAGCAATAGCGCCCCGACGACCACCAGGCCCAGGATGATCTCGTACGGCCGCACACGGCGTTTGAACCAGAGGGGCTCCATCAGTGCCGTGAAGAGGGTGCTCGTGGCCATGCACGCCGCCGCGATGCTGGCCGTGCTCACCTTGATGCTGAGGTAGAAGGTGAACCAGTGCGCCCAGATGAGCACGCCCGTGAGCAGGCACACACGGATGTCACCGATACCGCTGAGCAGTGATCGCCCCGAGACCAGGATGAACACCCCGATGCCGCAGACCGCGATGAAGGTCCGCGTGAACACGAGTTGGAGCGCATCCTGTGTGATGAGCTTGCCGAAGATGGCCGTCCAACCCCAGAGGAAGACCGTGAGGTGGAGCAGCAGCAGGGCGTTCCGGTAAGCGGGGGTCATGCGGTGAAGATAGCCGGGGCGCCCGCCGCCTTCGGACCGCCCATCGGCACCCGGTCAATTGATCCCGGCAAGCTTCGCGGTGAGCAGCGCAACGGCATCCTTCTGGGTGGCGATGGCCTTGGTCTTGGTGTCCTGCTCGCTCAGGTTCTTTTTGATCTGGAACTGCAGGTCCTCCACCTTGCGTTTGCCTGCGGCTATGCTCTCGGTGAGTTTGTCGGCCTTCTTGTGCAGTTTCTCCTGTTCTTTCATCAGCGCTTGCAGTTCCTTGGTGTTCGCTTCGGACGGGGCGCTCACCACTTCCTGCTTCTTCGACTCCACCTTGGTCTCCAGGATCTTCGACTCGCCCTCGGCCTCCACCTTGCTCTTCTGGTCGTCCACGATGCTCCGCTGCGTCTTCTCCAAGTTGCCCTCGGCACGCCCTTTCTCCTTCACCAGTCCGGCCAGATCACCCTCGAGTGTGGCGAGTATTTTGTTCGCCGCGTCCAGGTCCTCTTGGGCCAAGAGCTTCTTCAGGCCCACAGCGGTCTGATACACCCACTTGCGGCAGCCTTCGCGTTGGGCCTCATCGCCATCGGTGCCCACAAAGGCCATGTTCACGCGGAACGCGGCATGTACCGTCACCTCATCACTCTTCTTGGGCTGATCGGCCACCACGAACACGCGGATGGTGTCGCTGCTCACCTCGGGCAGGCGCGTGCCGATGCCGATCACCTCCTTCTTGCCACCGATGCTCGCGCTGATGCTCTTGAGTTGTTCCTTGAACCACTTCTCCGCCTTGTCGGCGCTGGTGCCGGGGATGGTAACGCTGAACGTGGGATGCACCGCATCGCTGTACTTGAAGGATGCATTGGTCACTTGGGTCTGACCGAAGGAGAGCGATGCGGTGAGCGCTGCGAGCGCGGTAAGGAGGACTTTCATCAAGGGGCTGTTTTCGTTGTGCGTGTCAATTGACGTGCCGATCGGTCACGTGCGGGGTTCGTCCGCTTCCACCACGCCGCCGCTGACGATGAACTTCATCACGTCGCTGGCCCTGGCATCGAGGAGGGTCACATTTTCCGCCGGCACGATGTAAAGATCGCCGCTCCATGCGAAGCTGTGGGGCAGGTACACGGCCACTTTGTTGCCTGGAATGCCCAAGTGCCCCAGGTCCTTGGAGGTCATGAATCCGACCTTCTCCGGAACAGGGCCAGGGGTAAGCCGCACCAATACGGGCTGATCGAACTTGCGTTTGCTGCCCACCAGGGCCTCCATCATATCCGACAGGGCGTCGTACACGGTCTTCAGCAGGGGAATGCGCTTGAGCACCTCGGCACCGAATTCGGCAACGGGTTCGTACAGCACGGTGCTGCCCAACCATCCGATGAAGGTGACGCTGCCCACGAGGATGAGCAGGCCCAGCCCGGGTGTTTCCATGGGGATCAGGCTGTCGAGCAGGTTCAGCGCCTTCACCGCCGCCCAACCGATCACCGCGATGGGCACGGTGAGCAGGAGCCCCCGAAAGAACCAGCCAAGGACGACGCGCCAGTAAAGTTTCGTTGCCACGGGGCGAATTTACCGTGGAGCACATGGATGCGTACCGTGATCACCAGGAGCCTGTTCACCGGGGATGAACGCGCGGTCCTGGCCACCCCGCCTGCCACGGCGGTGGACAAGCCCGAAGATCTACTCCCACACCGGCCCACCCCCGCCCTCCTCAGGTTCGGCGAGGGTCCCGGTTCCACTGGGCCGGTCGCCGCAACTGAGGTCGACGCCAGTGAGCTCGGAGGGGCGAACGAAGTCCCCCGTACTGATCGTGATGGAGGGATCGGCGTACACCTTGTTCATGAAATACCCGTAGATCGGGAGCGCCATGTTCGCGCCCTGGCCCAGGTCGGTGCGGCTGAATCGCACGCTGCGGTCCTCGGCGCCGGTCCACACGCCAGTGACCAGGTCCGGGGTGATGCCGATGAACCACCCATCGCTGTTGTTCTGCGTGGTACCCGTTTTGCAGGCCGTGGGATACTTGATGTTGCCATACTTCGCCCGGTTGCCCCAGCCCATGCGCAGGCGCATGGCGGTACCATGATCGGCCACCCCTTTGAGCATGTCGAGCATGATGAACGAGGTCCGCGGATCCAGCGCTTCCGTGGTCACGGGCGTGGCGTCGTAGATGGTGTTCCCGTTCTTGTCCTCGATACGCGTGAAGACAATGGGCTCGATATGCACCCCCTCATTTGCGAAGGTGGCGAAGGCCGAGGTCATCTCCAGGAGTGACAGGTCGGCGACACCCAGGCAGAGCGACGGGACCGGATCGAGCTTGCTTTTCACGCCCATGTGCCGGGCGAGCACCGTTACGGCCTGTGGGCTGTACTGCTTCATGAGGTAGGCGGTGACCGTGTTCACCGAATTGGCCAGTGCGCGTTTCAAGGTGAGCACGCCGCCGTACTTGGCATCGCTGTTCTCAGGGCACCAGTCGGGCTGGCCCTCCGGCATGTCGAAGCAGGTCTTCTGGTTAGGTACCCGCAGGCAGGGATCCATGCCCTCGCGGATGGCGGTGGCGTATATGAACGGCTTGAAGGTGCTGCCCACCTGGCGGTGCGCCTGCTGCACGTGGTCGTACTGGAAGTGCTTGAAGTCAGGCCCGCCCACCCAGGCCTTCACGAAGCCGGTGGCCGGGTCAAGGCTCAGCAGCCCGCTCAACAGGAAGCTCTTGTAATACCGGATACTGTCGTTGGGGCTGAAGAGCGTGTCGATCTCGCCCTTCCAGCTGAATACGCGCATCTTCTCCTTCTGATCGAACGCGGCGACGATCTCCTTCTCCGACCTCACGGGCCATTTCGTGTCGCAGCCACCCTTGGCAGGGTCGCAGTGATAGTATTTTTTACCGTCGGTCACCATGGTGGTGATGTACGCGGCCGGCCGCTGGCAGTTGGCGCAGAGCTTGCCGGTGTACGTCTTGTACCGGTCACTGCGCTTCATGGCGGCGTCCATGATGCTCGCGACCTCCTCCTTGGTCACGCGGAAGTCGAATGGCCGGTTCTTCTTGTCCTTGATGTCCTTGAAGAACTGGGGCTGGAGTTCCGTGCCGAGGTGCTCGCGTACCGCGAACTCGGCATAGCGCTGCATGCGCGGGTCGATCGTGGTGTAGATCCGCAGGCCATCGGTATAGATATCGTATGGTGTACCATCCGCCTTGGCGATGCGGAGCGCTCCGGTCTTCGGGTCCTTGGCCGCCAGCAGGCTCTTCAACTCCTCACGGAGCACCTCGCGCAAGTAAGGTGCCGGTCCTTCGGTATGATCCACCCGCTGGAAGTCAAGGCTGAGCGGAAGGGCCTTGAGCGAATCGCGCTGGGCACCGGTGATGAAGCCGTTCTTCTCCATCTGGTAGAGCACCACATTGCGGCGTGTCAGCGTGGTATCCGGCCGCCGGAGCGGATTGAAGAGCGCGGGATTCTTGCACATGCCCACGAGCAGGGCGGCCTGGTGGACCGCGAGGGAGTCGGGGGTGGTGTTGAAGTAGATGCGCGCGGCACTGTTGATCCCCACCGCCTGGTTGATCCAGTCGAAGCGGTTGAGGTACATGGCGATGATCTCGTCCTTGGTGTACTCGCGTTCGAGTTTGGCGCTGATGAGCCATTCTTGCGACTTCTGCCGCACCCGGGAGAAGAAGCCGCGCGCCGGTTCATGGAAGAGCATCTTGGCGAGCTGCTGGGTGATGGTGCTGGCACCACCCTTCTTCCCCAGGAAAACGAGCGCGCGCAGGGTGCTTCGCACATCAATACCGCTGTGTTCCCGGAAGCGTTCATCCTCCGTGGCGATGAGGGCGTTCACCACGTTGGGGCTGATGCGGTCATAATCCACTGGGATCCTGTTCTCACGGTAGTATTGCCCCATGAGACTGCCATCGCTGAAGAGCACGGCGGTGGCCAGGTCGCTGCGCGGGTTCTGCAATTCGGTGGTGCTGGGCAGGTCGTCGCTGGTGGCGGCGATCGCCAGCATGAGCGCCAGTCCGATGAAGGGAGTGAGCACGAGCACCCACCACCACCGGAGCCCCGTGGATCGCGGTGTGCGGCCGTTGTTCTTGTTCCTCCCGTGCTTTTCCGCCATGGTCCAAAGATGGTTGCCGCGTTCAACGATCGCCGCACCGCGCAGGGCGGGATCCTCACCGGGCTATCAACAACGGGGCCCGCTCAGCCGCCCTTGCTGCGTTCCACGCTGACGCCCACGTCGGTCACCCCATCGAGCTTCTCGGTGCGCATGGCTTGTCGCAGGGTGATGGTATAACGCCCGCTGCGGGGGAACTTGTTGCGGAGCTTGTACAGAACATGGGCCTGCCGGTGACTGCGGATGAAGCCGGTGCCCGAACCGTACCAGCGGCCGGTGGGGTCGGCCAGCAGGCACTCAACGGTATCGGTGACAGGTACACTGTCCGGCCCGGTAAGGGTGACAAAGGCGTACAGGTTGCTGAACGGATAGTCGCCGGTGTGGCGCAGATCCAGGTACACATCGTGCGGGTTGGTCGTGTCCCGCATGTCGAAACTGAAACTCGGGTCCCACCCGCGCTCCCAGGCACCATGCGGCGTCCTGGCGTCCTCTTGGAACACCACGCCATCGGTGCAGCCCGTTGCCAACAGCAGGCACAGCAGGACCGGTACGATCGGATACTTCAAGCGGCCGGCGGTGTGTCAGGTGCGCCGCCCCCCCCCTGCTGACCTTCGGAACGAGAACCGCGGCGATCACGGTGGCGGCGGTGCCTGTTGCGGCCTCCCTCTGTAGGTGGGCGATCACCCTGTGGCCGTCCCCCGTCATTCCGGTCGGGTTGCGCCTGTCGCTCCGGTGCGGCCGGTCGGTCGGTCCGGGGTTGCTCAGGACGCGAGGGCCGTTGTCCCTGCGGCCGGTCCGGTCGTGGTGGCCTCGGCCCCTGCTGAGGTCGGGGGCCCTGTCCGTTGCCACCGCTCCTGGATGCCTGCTGGGCCTGTCCTTGTGGACGGTCTCCTCCGCCACCGCGCCGATCGCGGTCGCGGCCTTTGCCGCCGCGTTTGTTCCGTTTGCCGCTCTTGATCTTGCTGTCGAACCGCGTCAGCTCATCCTCACCACCCACGCTCTCGTACTCGGGTTCGGCCTCAACCCCGGCGTTCTTGGCGGCCTCGTTCTCCTCGGCCAGCGCCGCGAAGTCCACGTCCACCTCGATGCCCTCCTTCATCTGTGCCAGGATCTCGCGCACCTTCTCGACCGGGAAACCGGCCATCACGGGCGCACTGCCGGGCATCTTGAAAAGATACCACATCTTCTCCTCGAAGATGTCGGTCTTCATGTGGTAGCCCGTGCCCTGCCGGGTCTTCAGTTTGGCGTTCTGCGAGGGGTAGCTTTTCACCGCCTCGATGTACATGTCCAGCTCGTAGTTCAAGCAGCACTTCAACTTGCCGCACTGGCCGGCGAGCTTCTGCGGGTTCAGCGCGAGCTGCTGGTAGCGCGCGGCGCTGGTGGTCACGCTGCGGAAGTCGGTGAGCCAGGTGCTGCAGCAGAGTTCGCGACCGCAGCTGCCGATGCCCCCGATGCGCCCCGCCTCCTGGCGGGCACCGATCTGCTTCATATCGATGCGCACCTTGAAGCGATCGGCCAGCTTGCGGATCAGGTCGCGGAAATCGATCCGTTGTTCGGCGGTGTAGTAGAAGGTGGCCTTGGTGCCATCGCCCTGGTACTCCACATCGGTCACCTTCATATCCAGCCGCAGGTCATGCACGATGGTGCGTGCCGCCAGCATGGTCCCGTCCTCCAGTTTGCGAGCGCTGTGCCACCGGTCGATGTCCTCCTGCGTGCTTTTATGGAGCACTTTGCGCAGTTCATAGGTATCGGTGATGCTGCTCTTGCGCTGCATCTGGGCGCGCACCAACTCGCCGGCCATGGTCACCATGCCCACGTCGTGGCCGGGTGCGGCATCCACCGTCACCAGGTCACCGGGGTTCAACTGCAGGGCGTTCGCGTTGCGGTAAAAGCTCTTGCGGGTGTTCTTGAAACGCACCTCCACGGCATCGAAAGGCGTCTGGCCGCCAGGCAACGGCACACCGGTCAGCCAGTCGAACACGTCCAGCTTGTTGCAGCCACTGGTGCCGCAGAAGCCGTTGTTCTTGCATCCGGCCGGTTTACCGTCCGCTCCCTTCGCGCAACTGCTGCAACTCATCCTCCGTGCGTGCGGGGCCAAGCCCTGATTGATGAGCGGCGAAGATAGCCGGATGGGAAGCCCATGAAGGCAGGCAGAACGAAGACCTTACACGGCCATGGAGCGGGGCACCCGCACGAACGGCTCCTTCTTAAAGTGCCTCGGGTCCTTCACCTTGGTGGGGTGCGTGGCGTGGAACTCGAACTCGTCGCACGAACCTACCTTTGGCTTGCCTGTCTACCCATGAAACTCAACGACCTCAAGGTCTCGCTCACCCAGCAGATCCTCCAGTCCAACGATGAGGAGCGCCTCCGCATGGTGGTGGATATCCTTGAAGAGCGCGCACCCTTCCGGCTGAGTGCCCGTCAGAAAGCCGAATTGGACAAGAACATTGCCGCCAACGAAGCGGGCGAAAGCGAGTGCTGCACTTGGAACGAAGTACAGGCCTACGCCCGCAGCAAGAGTTGAAGCCACGCTAGTTCCCGGTTGCAACTCCACGTGGCACTTCCTTGGCGTTCGTGGCGTCGTGGTGGTGAAAGTCCTTACGCCAGCGCAGGCTTACGCACGAACGGCTCCTTCTCGAAATGCATCGGGTCCTTTCACTTGGGTGGGATGTGAGGTCCCGCAGGTCATTCAGGAATTTCCATCAATCCTATGGTACTGATAATCAGATGAATATCATCGAAGCAGAACAAATTCGTGATATTTTGCAGTCACAGTGCTAATTTTCAACCATGATTTGGCGGACGGCCTATATGGATCAAGTGCGCGAAGCCCTGCGGCGCAACCCCATCGCCATGCTGGTGGGCCCCCGACAATGCGGCAAGACCACCCTGGCCCGGCAACTCCTGGCCGGAGATTCGTCCACGTTCTTCGACATGGAGGACCCGGCCGTGCGGTCGGCGCTGACCGAGCCGATGTCCGCGCTGCGCGACCTGCGCGGCACTGTGGTGATCGATGAGGCGCAGCGCGAGCCGGCGCTTTTCCCGGTGCTGCGGGTGCTGGCCGACCGGCCCGCGATATCCACCCGCTTCCTGTTGCTCGGCAGTGCAACGCCCGAACTGTCGCGGCAGGCCGCCGAATCGCTCGCCGGGCGGGTGGAAGTGGTCGAAATGCGCGGGTTCTCCAGTGCTGAGACCGGAGAAGGAACCCTGCCTGTGCTCTGGCAGCGTGGCGGATTCCCCCGATCGTACCTGGCCGAGAGCGATGCGGACAGCTTCCGCTGGCGTACGGAATTCATCAACAGTTTCCTGGAGCGCGATCTTGGCACGCTCGGCTTCGGGGTGTCACCCAAGGCGATGGGCCGCTTCTGGTCCATGCTCGCGCACTACCACGGCCAGATCTGGAATGCCTCGGAGATCGCGGCGTCCATGGGTGTTTCGCCGCACACCACGCGCGCCTGGCTGGACACGCTGGAGCAGACCTTCATGGTACGCACGCTGCAGCCGTGGTACGAGAACCTCGGCAAGCGGCTGGTGAAAAGCCCCAAAATATACCTGCGGGATAGTGGGCTCTTTCACGCGCTCCAGGGCGTGAAGGACACGGCCGCGCTGTTCGCCCACCCCAAATTGGGCGCCTCTTGGGAAGGCTTCGCACTGGAAGAGACGCTCGCCGCCTTCAGGCCGCATCAGGTCTGGTTCTACGCCGTGCATAGTGGATCGGAGCTCGACCTGTTCTTCCTGCACAACGGCATGCGCACCGGGGTGGAGTTCAAGCGCGAGGACGCGCCGCGCGCCACCCGGTCCATGCGCACGGCCCTGGCGGACCTCCAGCTGGACCGGCTGTATGTGGTCTATCCCGGAACTCGTCGTTACGAACTGGACGACCGCATCGCATGCGTGCCGCTGGAAGAGGTGCATGGCCTGGCCGCGGCGTGAAGGAAGCCCCGTCCTACACCACCGCCTTCGCCACCCTCCTGAACGGTTCCTTCTCGAAGTGCTTCGGGTCCTTCACCTTGGTGGGGTGCGTGGCGTGGTACTCGAACTCGTCCCGGAAGTGGCGGATGGCGGATGCCACGGGCCAAGCCGCCGCATCACCGAGTGGGCAGATGGTGTTGCCTTCGATGCGTCGCTGGATGTCCCACAGCAGGTCAATATCCGCCGTGCGGCCCTGGCCATGTTCCAGTCTGTAGAGGATCTTCTCCATCCAACCCGTACCCTCGCGGCAGGGGCTGCATTGGCCACAGCTCTCGTGCCGGTAAAAGCGCGAGTGGTTCCATGTGCTGCGCACGATGCACTGGGCGTCGTTGTACGCGTAGAATCCGCCGGACCCGAGCATGGTGCCCGTGGCGAAGCCGCCATCGCTCAGGCTCTCGTAGGTCATCAGGCGGGTCTCGAACTTGGCGGTCTTGAAGTAGAGCTCGGCCGGGATGATGGGCACACTGCTGCCACCGGGGATCACGGCCTTCAGCGCGCGGCCCTCCACACCGCCGCACCATTCATCGCTGTTGAGGAACTCCTCGCAACTGACACCCAGTTCGATCTCGTACACGCCCGGCCTCTTGATGTTGCCCCCCGCACTGATGAGTTTGGTGCCCGTGCTCTTTCCGATACCGATCTTGGCGTATTCCTCTCCTCCGTCGTTCACGATGGGCACCACCGCCGCGATGGTCTCCACGTTGTTCACCACGGTGGGGCACTCGTACAGGCCTTTCACCGCCGGGAAGGGCGGTTTGATGCGCGGGTTGCCGCGCTTGCCCTCCAGGCTTTCGAGCAGGGCCGTTTCTTCGCCGCAGATGTACGCGCCCGCACCAACATGGACATGGATGTCGTGGTCGAAACCGCTGCCCAGGATGTTCTTGCCCAGCCAGCCGGCCGCGCGGGCCTCTTCGATCGCCCGCTCCAGGATGCGGCTCACATAAAAATACTCTCCGCGGATGTAGATGAAGCTCGTGTTCGCACCCAGGGCGAAGCTGGACGTGATCATGCCCTCCACCAGCATGTGCGGGATCCGCTCCATGAGGTAGCGGTCCTTGAAGGTGCCCGGCTCGCTCTCGTCGGCATTCACCACCAGGTACCGCGGAATACCGGGAGGCTTGGCCATGAAGCTCCACTTCAAGCCCGTGGGGAAACCGGCACCACCACGACCACGCAGGCCGCTCTTCTTCACCTCTTCCAGCACCGCTTCCGGACCCATGGTCTTCAGCGCCTTCTCCACGCTGCGGTAGCCACCATTCGCGCGGTAGCCCTCCAGCCCCTGGATGCCGGGTTTGTTGACGTGCTCAAGGAGGAGTTTGCGTCCCATTGCTCAGGAAGAGACGAGTGACGAGTGACGAGTGGTGAGAAAGCCCGTGGCATGTGCCACTCGTCTCTCGTCACTCGTCACTCGCCACTCAGGTTTCATCGGTCAGTGTAATTGTTCCTCGGCTGGTTCCGCAGGCTTTCGATCAGCGCATCCACCTTGTCCGGGGTGAGGTTCTCGTGGTACTTCGCACCGCATTGCAGCATGGGAGCTGTACCGCAGCTACCGAGGCATTCAACGGTCTTCAGGGTAAACATGCCGTCCTTGGTGGTCTCGCCCACGTGGATGTTCAACTTCTTCTCCAGATAGGCCACGATGTCGTCGCTGCCCCGGATCATGCACGGGCTCGTGTGGCACACCTCCAGCAGGTGCTTGCCAACCGGGTGCAGGTTGTACATGCTGTAGAAGCTGGCCACTTCGTACACTTCGATGTGCTGGATCCCGAGCACCTGGGCCACGGCGTCCATGGCGTTCACGCTCAGCCAGCCATCGTTCTCCGCTTGGGCGATGTGGAGTATGGGCAACAGCGCGCTTTTGCTCCGTCCTTCGGGGTAACGGGCGATGATGCGTTGGCACTCGGCCAGGCCTTCCGCACTGAAGCTGAAGGGCGGCGTGCCTTCGGTGGTGGTGACGGCTTTCAGAGTTGCTCCCATCTCACGCGTCGAGTTCACCCGCGATCACATTCATGCTGCTCATGGTGAGGATCGCGTCGCTCAGCATGGTGCCTTTGATCATCTCCGGGTAGGCCTGGTAATAAATGAAGCAGGGTCGGCGGAAGTGCAGCCGCGCCGGGGTACGGCCACCATCGCTCACGAGGTAGAAGCCCAGTTCGCCGTTCGCTCCTTCCACGCAGTGGTACACCTCGCCCATCGGCACGTTCGTCTCGCCCATGACGATCTTGAAGTGCCAGATCAGGGCTTCCATCTGGTTGTACACGTTCTCCTTGGGCGGCAGCACCCATTCGGGCACGTCGGCGGTGTACGACTTCTTATCGCTCAGCTTGTCCAGCTTGTCCAGCGCCTGCTTGATGATGCTGATGCTCTCCTTCATCTCCTGATCACGCACCATGAAGCGGTCGTAGGTATCCCCGCTCTGTCCGATGGGCACCATGAAGTCGAAGTCCTGATACCCGCTGTACGGATCGGCCACGCGCACGTCGTAGTCCACACCGCAAGCGCGCAGGTTGGGGCCGGTGAAGCCGTAGGCCAGGGCACGATCGGCCGGGAAGGCCCCGCAGTTGATGGTCCGGTCCATGAAGATCCTGTTACGGACGAGCAGGTTGTCGAACTCCTTCAACGCCGCCGGATAATTCTTCACGAATTCGCGGATCCGGGCCCAGCAGGTATCGCTGAAGTTGCGCTCGAATCCACCGATGCGGCCCATGTTGGTGGTAAGGCGAGCACCGCAGATCTCCTCGTAGATGTCGTAGATCTTCTCCCGCTGTTGGAAGATGTACGTGAAGCCCGTGAGCGCACCGGTATCCACACCGATCACGCTGTTGCAGATCAGGTGGTCGGCGATGCGGGCCAGCTCCATCACGATCACGCGCATGTACTCCACGCGCTTGGGCAGTTCGATGCCGCAGAGCTTCTCCACGGTCATGTGCCAGCCCATGTTGTTGATCGGCGAGCTGCAATAGTTCATCCGGTCGGTGAGCGTGGTGATCTGATAGAACGGGCGGCGCTCGGCGATCTTCTCGAAAGCGCGATGGATGTAACCGATGGTCTGCTCGGCGCTCTGGATCACCTCGCCGTCGAGTGTGAGCACGTTCTGGAAGATGCCGTGCGTGGCGGGGTGCGTGGGCCCGAGGTTGAGGGTGTTCAGGTCCTTGTGCTCCGTGTTGGGCACCAGGTCGTGCTTCCAGTAATCGGGCTTGGCCGCTGTGTTCTTCATCTCATCCTGGGCTTGTCGACATCATGCCGGACCTGATCGCATCATCGACCGAAGAAAGTGTCCTCCTTGTCCTCCCGCGTGGGATCCTCCAATGGGTATTCCTTCCGCAACGGGAAGGCCGGGAAATCCTCCATGTTGAGGATCCGCTTCAAATTCGGGTGCCCGGTGAAGGTCAGGCCGAAGAAGTCGAAAGCCTCGCGTTCCATCCAGTTGGTGGTGGCCCACAGATCGGTGAAGGTCGGGAATACCGGGTCCTTGATCGGGGCCTCCGACTTCAAGCGGATACGGTGGCCATTACGCATGCTGTGCAGGTGGATCACCAGCCCGAGCGCATCACGATCCGGGTAGTGCATACCGCCCAAGGACGTGAGGAAATTGAAGTCCAACTCGTCGCGAAGGAACTTCAGCACATCGTGGATCACGGGCCTTTTCACCGAAAGGATGAGCATGTCGCCCAGCACCACCTCCTCAACGACCTTCGGCGCATCGGTCGAGGGTTTGTAGTCCACGGCCACATGCTCCCCGAACCGTTCGGCAAGCTTGTCGATCGTGAGTTGATCGCGGTCGGCTTTGATGGTGAAGGCGGGCATGTCGCGAGGGTTCACCACAGAGGCACAGAGGGCACAGAGAAAGCCAAGGCGGCTGGAATACGATCCGCATTCCTCCGTGTCCTCTGTGCCTCTGTGGTGAAGTGCATTAGTCGATCTTGTACGTCTTGAGCAGGTGCTCGTAATCCTTGCTGTAGCGACGGCGGAAGCCTTCGTTGGCCACCAGTTCCTGGATCTTCAGGATGCCATCGATGATCTGCTCGGGGCGGGGCGCACAGCCGGGAACATACACATCCACAGGTATGATCCGGTCGATGCCTTGCAGCACGCTGTACGAGTCGAAGATCCCACCGCTGCTGGCGCAGGCGCCCACGCTCAGCACCCACTTTGGTTCGGCCATCTGCGTGTAGACCTCCTTGAGGACCGGCCCCATTTTTTTGGCGATGGTGCCCATGACCATCAGCAGGTCGCTCTGGCGCGGACTGAAGCTGAGGCGCTCCATGCCGAATCGGGCCAGGTCGTAGTTGCTGGCCATGGTGGCCATGAACTCGATGCCGCAGCAACTCGTGGCGAAGGGCAGTGGCCAGATGCTGTTCTTGCGGGCCAACCCCACGGCATCCTCGAGCTTGGTGGTCATGAAACCCGTCCCCATGGATCCTTTGGGCGGGGGCACGATCGTGGGCTTGCCCAAGGCGGGGCGGGGGATGATCTCTTGGCTCATGGTTCCAGCACTTGTGTCGACTTCACTCCCACTTGAGCGCACCTTTTTTGATCACATAGAAAAAGCCCGCCAGCACGAAGCCGATGAAGAGCACCATCTCCACGAAACCCAGAAGGCCGAGTTCCTTGAAGTTCACGGCCCAAGGGTAGAGGAAGATCACTTCCACATCGAAGAGCACGAAGAGGATGGCGATCAGGAAGTACTTGATGCTGAACGGCGACCGTGCGTTGCCGTACTGCTCGATGCCGCACTCGAAGTTCTCGTGCTTCGCCTTGCCGCTCCGCTTGGGTCCGAGCCATGCGGCGAACGCCAGCCCCCCGAACACGAACCCCAATGCGATGAAGGTCTGGATGGCGATGGGAACGAAATCGTGCGGTGTACTCACGTGGCGGTCCGGTATGCGGGCAAATGTATGCGCCGGGTCCCATGCCGCATACGCCCAGCCCAATGCAAGAGCCGGATCATGCGGGCATGTGCAGGCTTTCAGCTTGTCCAAGCGCGATCCTTTCCGGTAAACCGGGCCGATCCGGTTCCTCTGGCCTGTTGGGCCCCCGCAGGCACGGTGATCGCCCTGGAAATGGCCGGGGGGTCCGCATCAATTCCCCGGGCCAGGAAGGAGTGAACGGGTCGGTTGTTGCGCCCGATGCGCGAGGGAGGAGACCTCTGGCGCCCCGGTCGCCCCCGTTCCCGAACGCTGTTGGGCGCCAAAAAATGAAAAGCCCCCGTTTCCGGGGGCTACTTCGTATGCAGTATCATTTAAGGCTTCAGCCTGCGCTTCTTGTTGCCCTCACCGTCCGCTTCGTCGTCACCATCATCATTGATGCCGGCACCCGGATCAGTGACCGTTCCACCCCGTGTGTGCCGGGAAAAGCGCTTGTCGCCGTCGGCAGGGGCCGGTTCTGGAACGCCACCTGGATCATCCGCGGCCATCGAACGGGAATTCGGGCTGCTGTTCTGATCCTGGCAGGGGGCTACCACATCATCGCTCTTGCTGCATCCCACCGCGAAGATCACGGCAAGGACCGCGACCACCAGCGAATACCGGAAGAGACCCGTTTGAGCGGATGCGTTCATGGACGCCCAAAGGTAAGCTGATCCTGCGAAATTTCCAAAACACCGTTGGTGCGGATGGTTCCGACGGCCACGGGCAGTTCGATCGTCACCCGGGTGCCGCAGGGCGCACCATTCGGATCATGGAGCTGTTCGGGGCCGGTGATGCGGATATCGGCCAGGTCCAATCGACGCAGCACATCGGCCCGCCCCTTGGTGATCTCGATGCCGCGGCTGATGTGATCCGAGGGTTCGGTGGCTTTGCGGTCACGGCTGCTTTCCACCCCGATCCCATCATCCTGGATGGTGATGCGCACATGACCGGGCAGGCCAGGTTCCACATGGATGAGCACCAGCCCCTGCCGCTCCATGGGCAGGATGCCGTGCCAGATGCTGTTCTCCACATAAGGCTGCAGCATCATGGCGGGCAATTCGATGCGGCTGGTGTCCACGGCCGGGTCGACCCGCAATTCGTACACGAAGCGGTCCTTGAACCGCATGTGTTCGAGCACGAGGTAAAGGTCCAGTCGCTCAAGTTCCTCGGCCAAGGTGGTGGTGTCCGTGCGGCTGGCGTCCAAGTTCTTGCGGATCAGTTTGGCGAAGCTGGTGAGGTAGCGGTTGGCCGCAGGGCGGTCCTGCCGGTTGATGTAGAACTGGATGCTGTTGAGCGCATTGAAGATGAAGTGGCGGTTCATATTGGCGTTGAGGGCCTGCTGCTCCAATTGCAACATGCGCGAGCGCAGCATCAACTGGCGTGTTTTCTCGTGTCGCTCACGGCGCAAGGCACGGTAGCGCATCACGGTGAACAGCACCAGTCCTATGATGGCCGCACAGCAAACGAAGAACCACCAGCGGAGCCAGAATGGCGGGGCCACATGGAACTCAAAACCGGCGGGGGGGCCCCAATCGTAGCCATTATGGGAGGCTCGCACCTGGAAGGTGTAGGTGCCCTGCGGCAGGTTGTTGTACGAGGCGAAACGCGCATCGGTGGGAGGCAGCCATTCGGTATCGAAGCCCAGGAGGCGGCACTGGAAACGCACATGATCCGCATCGGCCAGGGCCACGGCGGTGTAGTCGAAGGTGAGGTGGTTCTTCCGGTAATCGAGTCTCAGGCCGATGGGCAGCCCTGTACGGATGTCCAGGCTGTCGCACTTGCCCTTCCAGTTGGTGGGCAGCATGAAGGAGCGCAGACCGGTGATCCGGGCAGTGGCCGGGCTTTCCGGCCGGGTGGCGGGCCCCCGTGCGGGGTCGTGCATCACCAGGCCCGCATTGGTGCCGAAAAAGAGACGGCCCTCCCGGTCGAGGAAGCCGGCGTTCAGGTTGCATTCGGTACCGCGAACTCCGTCAACGATCGTGAACTGTTCCTTTTGCGAGGGATCAGCCAGCAGGCTGTCCGGATGGAAACGGAACAGTCCGTTGTTCGTGCCCGCCCACACATGGCCAACATTGTCGGCCAGCAACAGGTCGATGAAGTTGGAGCCGAAGTCATCGCCCAAGCGGATATTGGTGAAGTGCTCCCCAACACGGCAGCTGAGCCCGTTGCTGGTGCCGATCCATGTGCGGCCCTTGTTGTCCAGCAAGAGGCATTGCACGGTGTTGTCACACAGGCCATCGGCGGTGGTCCAGCGCTCGGTACGCTCCCCGCTCACACGCACCAGACCAAGGTCGGTGGCCAGGAGGTGGGCATCACCCGCCCGAACGATGGCACGCACGGACCGCAGCAGGGTCCGCTCATCACGGGCCATGGTGCGCAAGGGGCCGCCACCAGGCGGGGGAAGGATGGCGAGCCCTTCGCGCGTGCCGCACCAGAGCGTGCCATCATCATCCATGTGCAGCGCGAGCACACGCACCGCACCGAGGTCGCGACCGGGCTCCGGTGGAACGACACGACCATTGACGATATGGACCAAACCTTCGGTAGTACCGAACCACAGGGATCCATCGCTGGCGGAGGTGGCGCTCCACACGGTGTTGTTGGGCAGGCCATCCAGCGTGGTGATCGCGGCCATGTTGTCCAGTCGGCACACGCCGTTGCCGTACGTACCCAGCCAGATGTCGCCGCGCGCATCGGCGCAGAGCGCCATCACCAGGTCGCTGCAGAGGCCGTCGGTCACGGTCCAGGTAACAAAGCGGTCCCCGGCCCAGCGCAGCACACCCGCACCATCGGTGCCCAGCCAGATGCCCCCCTCGGCGTCCTGGAACAGGCACCAGATGTTGTCGTTGGGCAATCCCTGATGAACGGTATAGGAGCGCAGGCGGCCACCGTCCAGGGTGTTCACACCGAATTTGGTCCCGACCCACAGCCGGCCGTTGCGGTCAGCGAGCAGCGCGCGGATGTTGTTCTGCACCAGACCGGACTCCTCGTCGTATTCGACCAGTTCGCCGTCGGGCTTCAGGCCGAAGAGGCCCTGGCCGAAGGTGCCGAACCACAGCGTGCCGTCCATGCCGGCAGCGAGCGCACTGATGCTTCGCGGGCCATCACCCAACGGGATCGCCGCGCAGTCGTTGTCTTTCCAGCGGTAGGCACCGGAGCGCGTGCCGATGATGATGGATCCATCGGGCAGGGCCAGCAGCGCGCGCACCGTACTGGCCGTATCGGAAGGGAACCCGCGCAGCGGGACCACCACTCCCTTGGCACTGCGGAACAGCCCCGCGCCATCGGTCCCGACGAGGATCGCGCCCTCCTTGTCCTCGGCCAAGCATAGTACGCGGGCATCACGCGCCACCCCGGGCAGCGGCACCACGGTCGTGCGCCGACCCTCGAAGGTCATCAGCGAACCGCCCGCCCCCAGCCACACCGTACCGTCCTTGGCGCACAGCACGGCGTTCACCTGCGCATCGGGCAGCCCCTCCTGCAAGGCGAAGTTGCGGAAGGTGTGCCCCTCAAAGCGGCTGACCCCGCCGAGTGTACCGAACCACAGGTATCCGTCCGCGTCCTGCGCGATACTGCGTGCCTGGCTTTGCGCGAGGCCATCCTTGGGCGTGTACTGGGTGAATCCGAACTGCTGGGCGGTGGTACTTATGCAGAGGAACGCCATCGCCGGAACGAGCAGGGCGCGCAACGGGATCCGGAACAGGGCTGCGGACAGCCAAGATCTCCACGTGGACAAGGCTCCCGGCCGAGCGCATCGGACCGGCCCTCCATGCGGTCCAGGGATGTTCCCTGGCGTACCGTGATGTGATCGCGGGGATCCGGCGGGGATGAGGGGCATTCTCCGGGAACGGGAGGTTCAAAAAGTCTCGATCATACCCAGCAGGTCGGGCAAACGACGACGGCTCACCGGGATCAGCGCCCCGTTGTCCAGCAGCGCCATGTTGCCCTCGCCCCGGCTGAACCCCTTGAGGTGTTCCAGGTTGATGATGTAGCTCTTGTGGACGCGAAAGAACCGCTTGGCGTCGAGATGCGTTTCGAACACGCGGATGTTCTTGCTGCTGATCACCTTCCGGCCATCGTTCGTGAAGACGGTGGTGTAGCTGTTACTGGCCTCCAGGTGGGTGATGTCCTCGTGGCGGATGAGCACCAGTCCATCGCGGCCGGGTACCGCCACCCGTTTGCTGAGCGGCGAATCGGGATCATTGATGAGCGCATCAAGTGAAGCGTGATGATGGGCCCCATCGTCCGGGTCGCCAACTATACGGATGAGTTTCCGCACCGCGCGCCTGAGGTCCTCCGGGTCGATCGGCTTCTCCAGGTAGTCCAAGGCGTTCTGGCGGAAGGCCTGCAGGGCGAAGCCGTCATAAGCCGTGGTGAAGACCACCGGCAATTCGAGGTGGCTGATGGATCGCAGCAACGAGAAGCCATCCTCTCCGGGCATCTTGATGTCCAGAAAAAGCGCTTGTGGGTGGTGCAGGGCGATCAGTTCCCGGGCATGCTCGGCACCCGAGGCCAGGGCCGCCACTTCTACCTCGGGGCATGTGTCTTCCAACATGATGCGCAGGTTCTCGCGCGCATCGGGCTCGTCATCCACGATCAGGGTTCGCAACGGCATGGGACAAGGGGTTTGAGACGAAGCTACCGGTATGGATCCACAGACCACCCGTCCGGATCGTGGATCGTTGTTCTGATCGATCGAACGGTAGCCGGGGCCGACGGACCGTGTCGGGCGGGCTATCCGCGGGTGGACTCCACGAAGGCCTGCACCCGCTCGCGGGCGATGGGCACGCGGGACCCGTCCTTCATCACGGCCCAGTGGCCATCCTCGCGGAGGTACTCGCGCACCTGGTCGATGTTCACGATATGCGAACGGTGGGTGCGGAAAAAGAGTCCGGGATCGAGCATGCACTCGTACACCTTCAAGGTACGCGTATCCAGGAATCGGGACCCGTCGGTGAAATGCAGCACCGTGCAGTTGCCGTCGGCTTCCAGATGGACCATGGTGCGCGGTTCGAAGAGCTTGTAGCCCTTGGCATGGTCCACGGCGATGCGCGGTTCGGCCTCGTGCCGCTTGATGGTGCGCACCGCATCACCGAGTTCCCGGCGGTAGCGCAGGCCTTCCTCGGGCGCGCCGTGCATGCGTTCCCAGCGACGCAGGGCCTTGTCCACCGCGGCGCGCAACTCCTCGGGGTCGATGGGCTTCAGCACGTAGTCCACCGCGTTGTTGTGGAAGGCCTGCACCGCATGATCCTTGAAGGCGGTGACGAAAATGACCATGAAGCGGGGATCGGTACCGGGTCCTTCGCCGGGTACGTCATCGAGCAGGTCGAGCCCCTCGGTACCGCTGGGCATGCGGATGTCGAGGAAGAGGATGTCCGGATCCAGTTCGGCGATCCGTTGACGGGCGCTGTTGAGGCCATCGGCGATCCCCACCACGTCCACTTCGGGACATCCATCGGCCAGCAGCAGGCGGAGGTTCTCGCGTGCGAGCTCCTCGTCGTCCACCAGCAGGGCGCGCAGGCGTGGCTGTTCCATGCGGGCCGAAAATACCCTGCGGCCGTGGTCGGGCAGGTACCCTGTTGATCCGTGCATAACTTGTGGCCTCGGGAGGGTGTTCGGAAGGCCACCTTTGCGCCAAAGAGCGAGAACGCATGAATGTACTCCTGATCGGCAGCGGCGGACGCGAGCACGCGTTGGCATGGAAACTGAGCAAGAGCACCCTGCTTGACGAGTTGTACGTGACCCCCGGCAACCCGGGCACGGTGCGCCATGGCCGCAATGTGCAACTGGACCTGGGGGACCAGAAGGCGGTGCGGAACTTCATCCTGGAGAAGAAGATCCGCATGGTGGTGGTGGGGCCGGAAGCCCCGTTGGTGGATGGCCTGCACGATCGCATCGCCGCCGACCCCAAGCTGGCGGGCGTCACGGTCATCGGCCCCAAGGCCGAAGGTGCGCGCCTGGAGGGCAGCAAGGAGTTCGCCAAGGAGTTCATGTTGCGGCACAACATCCCCACGGCGGCCTTCCGCGTTTTCGGCAAGGGCCAGCTGAAGGAGGCCGTGGCCTACCTGGACCTGCTGGGCAACGGCCCGTACGTGATCAAGGCCGACGGCCTGGCCCAAGGCAAGGGTGTGGTGATCGCACAAGGCCGCAAGGAGGCCGAGCAGGCCCTGAAGGAGATGCTGGGCGGCCGGTTCGGTGCGGCCAGTGAGCGCGTGGTGATCGAGCAGTTCCTCAAGGGAATCGAGCTGAGTGCCTTCCTGGTGACCGATGGGAACTCCTTCAAAATGCTCCCTGCGGCCAAGGATTACAAGCGGATAGGCGACGGTGATACGGGCCCCAATACCGGTGGCATGGGAGCGGTGAGCCCCGCCCCGTTCGCCGACCGGGACTTCATGCAGAAGGTGCACGACCGGGTGGCGGCCCCCACCATCCGGGGGCTGAAAGCCGACGGCATCCCGTACCAGGGTTTCCTGTTCATGGGCCTGATGAATGTGAACGGCGAACCGTACGTGATCGAGTACAACGTGCGCTTGGGCGACCCCGAGACACAGGCCATCCTTCCACGGCTGCAGAGCGATCTGATGGACCTCTTCGAAGGCATCGCCAGCGGCACCCTCAGCGAGCGCCATGTCGACACGGATGACCGCACGTGCGTGACCGTGGTGATGGCCTCGGAAGGCTACCCAGGGGAATACGGGACCGGCAAGCCGATCGAAGGTATCGAGGCGGTACTGAACGCGTACGTGTTCCAGGCCGGCACGGCCGAGAACGACCAGGGCGAACTGGTGACCAACGGTGGACGGGTGCTCGCCGTGTCGGGCTTCGGCAAGGATGTGGAGCAGGCGGTGGCCAATACGTACCGGAACGTGGTGATGATCGACTTCGAGGGCCGCACCGTACGCACCGACATCGGGAAGGACCTGGTGAAAAGTCAGGCCCCGAAGAACGTGACGACGAGCGCGTGAGAGCGTGTTGGTGGCGTGGCCTGGACGCAGGAGCCGGGCTCAACGGAAGCCGCTCCCGAATGCTGGTGAGGAATGACGGACCGGGATCAGATGCGCTCGTTGCGCTCGATGGCCTTGCGCGTGTACCGCGCCTGCGACATCATCCAGTACGCTGCGCCAATGGCCAGGACAATGGCAAAAACCACCGGGGTGATCCAGCCCAGCGAAACGAGGAACCAATCGAAGGTCTTCTGGCAGAAATGGCCGATGGCGAAAAAGAAGTCCTGCATGTGGCTGTGTACTTGAGCGGGGGCGAATATAGATGGACGATGCGGACCGGCTCACCCCGGAGCGGTCCCCGAACGAAAGTGTGCGCATGCTGAGCCTGTTCCGCCAGAATCGCCCGCTGGTGCTGCTGATGCTGCCCCTCCTGCTCGCATTGCTGTGGCCGGGGGCATCACCGGTGGAAGCGCCGCTCACGCACGGCCCCCCCGGCATGCCGGCGCATCAGGCATTCCGGCTGCTGTTGGCCAGTGCGAACTGGACCCTGCCTGTGCTCGCCTGCATGTTGGTGGCCGGACTCGCCGTGCAATTGAACTTCACGGTGAACAGCAGCGGGCTCTTCGAGGAACGGAACCATGTGCCCGCGTTGTTGCTGCCGTTGCTCCTGGCCTTGTACCCGCAAGGGCTGGTTCCCGACCCGGCCTTGTCGGGCATGCCCTTCATTCTCTGGGCGCTGCGTCGGCTGTGGTCTTCGGTGGGCCAGCAGCGGATCCTCAGTCCGCTCGCCGATGCGGGCCTGCTCATCGGCCTGGCCGCCTGCTTCCACCTGCCCTACGCGTTCATGGTGGTAGTCATCTGGTCCACCCTGGCGATCACCCGGCCGCTGCAGTGGCGTGAATACCTGGTTCCCCTGCTGGGCCTGGTCGTGATCCTCTTCCTGCTTTGGGGACTGATGCATCTCTTTTTCCCCGGCGTATGGGACCCACTGGGCTCCGTGCGGCCCGCCCAACGACCCGCCGGTCCGCAGTCGCCCGTGCCCCACTGGTTGCGCGGGGTCGTACTGTGGGCCCTTGCCGGGATCCTGTTGGTGAGTGCGGCCATCTCCTTCGCGGCAGGCTACGCACGTGGTATCATGCGCGAGAAGAACATTCGCGCTTCCTTCCTGGCGTTCGCCTTCACGTGCGCACTGCTCGCGGCGTTCGCCTGGTTGGTTGAGGACCGCGTTCCACCGGTACTGGTGGCCGTACCCCTCGCGGTCCTGCTCGCCTGGCCGCTATCGCGTGCGCGGCGGGTGGCTTGGGCAGAGGCTGCCGCGCTGGCCCTGCTCGCCCTCGGCGTATGGGGACGATGGGGCTGAGGCACGGAACGAACTAAGGAACAACGGGGTCTTTCGACGAGCATCATGCGGAACACGAGCGGGATCATGCCGATATGTACCATCGTACCGGCTCACAGACATGGGCGCACCCGGTAGACATACCGCTGAACTGACCAAGGTAAAGTGTTACCACTGCGGCGATCCCTGCGCGGAGGAGCACCGCACGCACGATGGTCAGGATTTCTGCTGTCAGGGCTGCGTAGTGGTGTACGACCTGCTCCACGAGGCAGGATTGACGGACTACTATGCCTTGGGCGAGCGACCGGGCACCAAGCAGCGTTCAAGTGTGGATGAGCAACGCCCGGAACTCTTCGCACTCCAGGAAGTGCGCTCGCGTTTCGTGGAGTTCAGCGAAGGTGGGGTGACCCGGGCGCGCTTCAACGTGCCACAGATGCATTGCAGTTCGTGCATCTGGCTGTTGGAAAATCTTCACCGCATCGATCCAGCGGTGGTGCGTTCACGCGTCTCCTTCGCCGACAAGGAGCTTTCGATCACATTTCACGAGGATAAATTGACCCTGCCGGACCTGGTGCGGTTGCTGCGCCGCATCGGTTACGGGCCCCGGACCACCAACCCGGGGAAAACGCGGGGCGGCGTGCCGCGCCTGCTGTACATCCGCCTCGGCGTGGCCGGCTTCATCTTCGGCAACACCATGCTGTTCAGCTTCCCGGAATACCTGGGGGCCGATGGGGAAGCGGGGCTGAAGACCGGCCTGCAATGGCTTTCGGTGCTGTTCAGCATCCCGGTGGTCTTTTTCCTGAGCACCGATTTTTTCCGCGGCGCATGGGCAGGGATCCGGAACCGCAGGGTGAACATCGACCAGCCCATCGCGTTGGGCATCGTGGCGTTATGGACGCGCAGCCTGCACGACGTGCTCACGGGTACGGGGCCCGGTTACTTCGACTCGCTCGCGGGGCTGCTCTTCTTCCTGCTCATCGGTCGCTGGTACCAGGCGCATACTTACCGGGCCCTGCGGTTCGATCGCGCACTGGATGATTTCCTGCCCATCATCGTATTGCGCAAGAGCGGAACGGAGGAGACGCCCGTAAAGGTGACCGACTTGAAGCCCGGCGAGCGGATCATCGTGCGGGACCAGGAACTGGTGCCGGTGGATGCCATCCTGCGCGCGGGCACGGGTCACATCGACAACAGTTTCATCACCGGGGAACCCCTGCCCGTACGCAAGAACGAAGGCGATACCATAAAAGCGGGAGGGCGACAACGCGGGGCCGCCATCGAACTGGAAGTGCTGCGCAACTTTGCGGACAGCCGACTCAAACAGCTGTGGGCCGAGCAGGAGAGCGCGCACGAACGTCCGGTCATGCCGCGCATGATCGATGCCGTGGCCAGGCGCTTCACCATGGCGGTACTGCTGATCGCACTGGGGGCGGGGCTGTTCTGGTGGTCCCGCGATCCCGCACAGGTGTGGCCCGTTGTCACGGCCGTGCTGATCGTGGCCTGCCCGTGCGCATTGGCGTTGAGCATGCCCTTCGCATACGGCCATACCATAAGGTTGATGGGCAAGCGGGGGCTGTTCCTGCGCGATTCGGAGGTGGTGGAGCGGATGGCCCGCGTGGACATGGTCGTGTTCGACAAGACCGGCACCTTGACCACACGCGAAGCGCATGAACTGACCTGGCATGGGACACCGCTCAACATTGAGGAGTACGACCGGGTACGCGCATTGGCACGCAACAGCACCCACCCCCTGAGCGTGGTACTGGCCACTACTCCGCACCCTGGAAGAAGACAGGAGGGGAATATCCCCGCTTGGTCCGCTACCGATGTGCAAGAGCAAGCAGGCCAGGGGATCCGGGGTACCGTGGGGGGACGCACAGTACGGATCGGAGCCGCCGCATTCTGCATGGCTGAAGAGACGCCCAGGGAAAGCGGGGAGGCGCACGTCCACGTTGCGATCGACGGTCGGCCGCGCGGGTACTTCAGCATCCGCAAACGCGCCCGCAGCGGCATCGTCGAAGCGGTGTTGCGGCTGCGCGAACGCATGCCGTTGGCACTGCTCACCGGTGATTCGCAAGTAGATCCCGGTCTATCGGATGCATTCGGTGCGGGCAGCATACGCACGGGGTGTTCGCCGATGGACAAGCAGCGTGGCATCCACGAAGCGCAGGGGCGGGGACGGTGCGTACTGATGGTGGGCGACGGCCTGAACGATGCGGGGGCACTGGCCCAAGCCGATGTGGGCATCACCGTGACCGAAACGAGCGCGGCGCTCACCCCCGCCAGCGATGCGATCATGGACGGGCCAGCCATTGCCGGACTGCCCCATTTCCTCCGCATGGCTCGCCGTGCGCGCCGTATCGTCATCGCGAGTCTTTGCATCTCATTGGGTTACAATATCATCGGGGTGTCCCTGGCCGTAGCCGGCCACATGACGCCGTTGATCGCCGCCATTCTGATGCCCCTGAGCAGCATCAGCGTGGTGAGCTTCGTCACGGCCGCCACGGCGATCGGAGCGAGGGAGCTCCGTTGAAGGGCAAGGGCAGGCCCATCTTCCGGGGACCGGACCATTCGGCATTGACCCCTGTCAGTATTTTCGACTGACGATCGTCAGTATTTACCTTTCCCGACCCGGGCACTTTCGCGCCGCGGCAGGCAACCCTGATGAGTGTCATTATCCTTCTTCTCCTGGTAAGCACATCGGTAGCCGGACTGTTCCTGCTCGGCTTCATCCATGCGGTGCGCCGTGGGCAGTTCGACGATGACCGTTCCCCCGCCGTCCGCATCCTGCACGAAGACGACCCGCGCCAAACCAAGACCCCATGACCGAGCGTTTCAGGTACGACAACCGCATCGCAAAGGACTTCCTGTTCATCACCATCTTCTGGGGCGCGGTGGGCATGCTGGTAGGGCTGATCGCGGCCCTGGAACTGGTCATTCCGGACCTGAACTTCGCGAAGTGGATCAGTTTCGGCCGTATCCGGCCACTGCACACGAACGCGGTGATCTTCGCCTTCGTAGGCAACGCCTTCTTCGCCGGCGCCTATTACAGCATGCAGCGCCTGTTGAAGACGCGCATGTACAGCGATGTGCTGAGCAGGATCCACTTCTGGGGCTGGCAGCTGATCATCCTGTCGGCCGCGATCACCCTGCCGCTGGGCATGACCCAGGGGAAGGAGTACGCGGAACTCGAATGGCCCATCGACATCGCCATCACGATCGTGTGGGTCGTGTTCGGGATCAACATGATGGGCACGATCCTCAAGCGCCGCGAGCGGCATTTGTACGTGGCCATCTGGTTCTACATCGCCACGTGGGTCACGGTGGCCATGCTGCACATCGTGAACAGCATCAGCATACCGGTAACGCTGGGCAAGAGCTACAGTTGGTACGCCGGGGTGCAGGACGCGCTGGTGCAGTGGTGGTACGGGCACAACGCGGT
>JAFDZE010000060.1:0-13285 GCA_018267155.1 Bacteroidota bacterium
GGAGCGCTCGTACGATCACCCCGCACCGCCCACTCCACGCTCACTGTGGCGCCTTTTCCTGGGTCCGGTCGTAGGCGAGGCCTCAGTTGTGGCCCCCCAGGCGACCTACGGCAATGGTGGCGCGCCAAGCTTGTGTGGCAGAGGCGATGGTGTTGCAGTCCAAACGGCCCTGAGCGTCCAATGTGCTGCTTTCGCGATCCAGGAATAGCGCCTTGCCACCGCGGTTGTACGCGAAGCGGAACTCCAGGAAGGCCCCGGGATTCACGCGCACCAATACACCGGCGGCCAGCCCCCATTCGGCGGTGAAGTCCATCAGGTAACGCGTGCGCTCCCGGGGGCCGATCGGGAGCTCGGCACTCACCTTGGTCGTGTTCAGGAACATGCGTGTGCCGCCGAACAGTTCAGCATAGCATTGGAAGGCTCCGCGAAGGGGGCTCAATCGCACCATGGGCAGTAACGCATAGCTCTGGTGCTTGACCTCTGCGCGTGCCGTGGTGTCCGGAGCGTTGGCGCGGGCCAGGCGCACGTCGAAGGTGCTGCGTTGCAACCAGTCCAGGTTGAAGGCGAGCCCCGCATCGATGGGCAGGTGGCCCAGTTGAAAGGACCCCTGCACGTTCATGCCCCAGAGCGGCTTGTTCCGGGTACTGGCGAAGCTGCCCAAGGGCTTGCCGTAGTGCCACCCGATGGACAGCAGGGACCGTTTGTTCGGGGTGGTCGCCCTGGCCGTATCGGTCTGGGCCTGGGCCTTTGGGATGTACGCCAGCACCAGCAGGATGAGGACCAGCGCGTGTTGGAGCCCGGTTTTACGATAGCTGAGATCCATTGGGGTTGTTCGAGGTGTTCAGGGTGTGACGGACGAGGGCAGCGATCCGTCCTTGCGGTAGGGGAAGCGCTTGTGTACTTTTTTTGTGATGATCTCATTCATGTGGTCGAAGCCCCGGAAGTGGCCCCGGAAGTACACGCGCGTTTTCCACAAGGTGCGGCCGGTGCGGCCGTCGAAGTACTTCAGGGTGAAGGTGAGCTTGCTGAGGGTGGGGCCGAAAAGGGCGGGTTTGTCGCGCTTGCCCAGGAAGACCTTCCCGAACAGGGACTGCTGCTCCGCTGGAGCGAGCATGATCATCTTGAACTCTTCGGACACGGAGGTGTGGATCACGTGGTCCACACCGGCGGCACAAGCGAACTGCTGAACGTTCCGCCGAAGGCTCGATCGCGAGCGCACCTTGGGGATGCAGGCGCCTTTCTTGCGGATCACGGTGCGCACGCTGTCGAGGTCGGGCTCCACCAAGCGACAGAAATAGTTCTCCGCGTCCTGGGATCGGAAGCCCTGGGCGATCGCGTACTGGAACGGGGCAGGCTCACCGCGCCATTGCTCGGCCGACCAGAAGGCCACGGTATGTTTCTCCGCAGGTGGCGATAGACTCATGGTCTTGAGCGGGGAGCCGCAGGAGCCGAGGATCACAGGCAGGGCGACCAGGGCCGGAAGTTGCCGCAGGAACATGGTCTGGTGATGGATGGTCACAGGGTCTACCGGGCGACCAGCGCCTCCAGGGCCTCCTGGAACATGGCCACGATCTCCTCGGCCGATAGTGCCTGGGATCTTTTCGTTTCCACCGACCCGCGTTGCGATACACGACCGTGCAGGCGGGGGAAGTCCTTGAGGGTCACCTCGATATCCTTCTGGCTGTTCTTCTCCCTGTCGAAGAGCTGCATGCGGAGGTGGATGCGTGGCTTCACCGAGGACCATTCTCCTACGGTGGTGGTGCCGCCACCGGTGATCTCGCAGTTGAACTCCACGAATTTCGTGGCACCCTCGCAGAATTTGAGCGCCATCTTGAACGTGTTGAGCGGTAGCCCGCCCAGCAGTCCGGCCTCGAAACTGCCGGGATACGGATACACCATGTTGCGCGTCTCGCAGATGCGCACGGGCTCTCCCAGTTCCGTGGATGCGAAGCGCACGGCCCATGTGCGTATCGAATCGACCTGTTCGGGGCTCAGGGCGACCGTGGTGGAGAAGCCGTTCAGTACGTTGCGCGACTTGTCCTCCACCTTCTGGCTCGTGCGCAATTCCTCGGCCACGCTGAATTTGAACTGGTGGATCACGGTGGATTGGGCACATAGTGGGGCGGTGCCTGCTATTAATGCGGTCAGAAGAAGCAGGTGTTTCATCGTGTATGGGTTTCAGGTGTGCATGCATGAACGAACGAAAGGCCGGAGGTGCGGTTCGTACAGGGGGTCTCTCTCGGACCCGGACCGGGTGTCCTATCCCGGGCTGGTTCCGGAAGGCACAAACGAAGGAGGTACCAGGAGTTCTGGCAATACCGGAAAACCATGATATCCGTTGGAAAGCTCCTCCCTCGAACGGGGGTGCATGCGCGGGGTGCTAGCCCACCACCACCCACTCCACGCTCACCGTGGTACCTTTTCCTGTGGCGCTGTCGATCTGCGCCTGCGCCCCCAAGGCAGCAGCGCGCGAGCGGATGTTCGCCAGGCCAACGCCGGTGGAGGTCGCGGACGTATCGAAACCGATACCGTTGTCGCTGACCACTACACTCAACCGGCCGGGCGCGTGTGTTACAGCAATGCTCAGCTCACTCGCCTTCGCGTGCTTCAGCACATTGCTCACCGCCTCCTGGATGATGCGGTACACGGCGATCTCCACCCCGCGTTGCAAGGGCTGCTCCAGGCCGAACGTATTCAACTCCACCTGCAAGCGGCCGTTGATGTGCAGGGTATCGCGCAGGTCCTGCAGCGCCTTCTCGAGACCGAAGCGGTTGAGGGTGGCGGCGGCCATGTCGTGGCTGATGCGGCGCAGTTCGCCGGCGGCGTTGTCCAGCAGGCCGGAGACCTTGTGGTATTGCGCGGTCTGCTCGGTCTTCACATCGGCGACCTGTTCCTCCAGAACGCCAAGCTGGTGCTTGATGGCACCGAGCAAGCTGCCCACATGGTCGTGCAGCTCTTTGCCCACACGCTCGCGCTCCTTCTCCTGGCCCTCGAGCATGGCGTTGATGCTCTTCATCTCCTGCTGGCTCAGCAGCTGGTCCACCTGCTCATCGTGCAGTTCCTTCTCCTTCTTCGCCAGTCGCTGGCGGTGGCGCATGGTGCGGTACAGCAGCAGGGCGATCAGGGCGAGCAACAGCACAAAAATCCCGAGAACAAAGGAGCTGTCTCGGAATCGGTCGGCGCGGAGCCTCGCCACGTGCAGACGGTTCGCAGCGGCGGCACTGTCGGCCTGGGCCTCGCTGCGCATTCGATGGCGCAGTACACCAAGGCGGCCATCGCGGCGGTTGAGGGTGTCCTTCAGGTCGCTCCAGTACGTGGTCATGGCCACGGCCTCGCGCATCATCCCGTTGTGCAGGTAGATATCGCGGAGCAGGCCCGCCGCGGTCACCATGGATCCCTCATCGCCGTTGATGCGGGCGAGACCGTGATATCCGTAGGCACGTGCCGTATCGAGGGCGGCGCGCAGATCGTGCTCGGCATTCGGACCGTCGCCCAGGGCCAGGTGGCTCTTGCCGGCGAGGATCATGCAGGTACACCAGGCCGCTTCATCCCCGGTGCGTGCCGCGATGTCCGCACAGGCGGTGGCCGCATCAAGGGCCCTGCGATGGTCACGGTGTGCGGATCGCAAACGGGAGAGTGAGGCCAGCGGGTCCAGTTTGCCCCAATCGCTCGGCTGCATGTCCGCAAGTTGGACCGCTCGCAGGTATTCCGCTTCCGAACGGGCGGTATCGCCTTGCCGGGCGAACATGCGCGCATGGAGCGTTGCCACCAGGATGCGCACATCGATGATCGAGGTATCGCAACGGGCGAGAACGCTATCGGCCTGCCGGTACCGGTCCTGTTGTATGAGCACCGAGGCGATATGGCGTCGCACACTGCCCTCCTTCATCCTGTCCACGGGATCGCCTTGTAACACGCGGACCAGGGTGGAGTCGTAATAGCGCATGGCCAGGCCGGGCTCTCCCACCGCCTCGTAGAGGACCCCGATCGCCTCGATGGCATTCGCGGCGGCCGATCGGGGGGCGATACTGTCCAGTATGGACCAGGACCGCTCGAAATGGCGCAGCGCACCGGGGATGTCCCGCCGGAATTTGAGCTGGTACCCCATACGGTGGTGGTAGTTGGCCCGGATGCGCAGCAGATCCGGACGTGTGTCGCCCTTTGCCTCGGCGAGCAAGGCACGGCTCAGGGTATCCACATAAGGCAAGTAGCGCATGGCCTTGGCCGAAACGAGCCAGTGGGCCGCGAGCCGATCGTACCGCTGCAACTGCTCCATGGAGCGTTCCTTCGGGTCCAGCAACCGGGCGATCGAATCCAGGTTGGTGTTGCCCCATTGCGCATGGACCGAAGATGAGCACGCGGCCATCAAGCCAAGCAGCCAGAAGGGATATGTACTGCGGAGGCGGAACGACGACCAGCGGGGCATGCGCCGCAAAGTAGGGGAGTGCGTCGGATGCCGGATCCTGGACCGGGTCCGATGATGTTCCCCTCATCAAATACGGGTGCTCGTGGTCACGTCCCTCTTCGGCGGGCCATCCGGAGCCGTTCGGAAGATCGATCGGGTACAATAAAACGTCCAGATGCAAGGTGAACCGGGCTGAGGACCTGTTACCATGCTGTTCGGCACCTTCCGAACAACCATCGGACGACAGGACCAGCAGCAGCATCTGGTCCCGGGAGCAGGATCCGATCCTGTGGTGAGGGCGGCCGCCACACCTTCCGTTGTCAACGACGATCTTCGCCCCGTGACCAGTACGCAACTCCTGGTGCTCATCGTGAGCATGGTCTTCACGGCGTTGTGCGCAGGGCTGGAGATCGCCATCGTGAGCTGCAACAAGCTCTATGTGGAGTTGAAGCGCAAGGAGGGCGCCATCTGGGCACGGTTGGTGGCCCCATTGCTCAAGCGCCCCGGCCGGGTGATCAGCGCGCTGCTCGTGGGCAACAACACGGGCCTGGTGGTGTACGGCCTGGTGATGGCCGATGTGCTGACGCCCATGCTCCACGAGATGCACACCAGCGATGGGGTCGTGCTGGTGCTGGAGACGGTGATCGAAACGCTGATCATCCTCGTGGTGAGTGAATTCATCCCGAAGGCACTGTTCCGCCTGGACCCCAATTTCACGTTGAGCATATTCGCATTGCCACTCCGGTTGCTCTACGTCATCCTGTGGCCTCCCACCATCATCCTCACCTTGTTGAGCGATGGACTGCTCAGCCTCTTCGGCGCGAAGCACAAGCATGGGGAAGTGGCTTTCGGCCGGATCGACCTCGATGCGTTCTTGAAGGAGGTGACCGACAGCGCCCCTGCGGACACCGACCTGGACTCGGAGGTGGAGTACTTCCGGAACACGCTGGAGTTGAGCAACATCAAGGTGCGCGACCTGATGGTACCGCGCGCCGAGGTGGAGGCGATAGATGTGGAGGACGCTGTTGCGGACCTGCACCGGCGATTCACCGAGACGGGGTTGAGCAAATTGTTGGTGTACAAGGACAGCGTGGACAACATGGTCGGATATGTACACAGCTATGAATTATTCCGGAAACCACGAAGTATACGGGCGGTGATGCGCCCCGTGCATTTCGTTCCGGGTACCATGAGCGCTGATGAGGCCTTGCAACGCTTCACCAGACAGCGCACACATGTAGCGGTGGTGGTGGACGAGTTCGGTGGCACCGCGGGCATCCTCACCATCGAGGATGTGGTGGAAACGATCGTTGGCGACATCGAGGACGAGCACGACGAGGGGGAATTGGTGGAGGAACGCTTGGGGGAGCGCGAATTCGTGCTGAGCGCACGGGTGGAGACGGAGCGGTTGCGTGAACATTTCGGATTGAACTTTCCGATCAGCGAGGACTACGACACCCTCGCCGGCTGGATCCTGCACCTTACGGGTGAAGTGCCCGAACAAGGGACAGTGATCGAGGAGGGGCCCTTCAAGGTGACCGTGGCCCAGGTGGAGCACGGGCGGATCGACCTGGTGAAGTTGGAGGTGGTGGAGAAGGAAGAGGGGTTTGTGGAGTAGGGGAGCAGGTGGGAGCAGCTTCCATTTGCTTGGCTGACCAGCCCCGCCGTTCCTGATCACCGCATCGCGTTAGGGTGGGATCTGCCTCAATATGCTTGGCTGGCCAAACCGTTCCTCAGCTCGTCCGCGAGCGCCCCTAGGTGGAATCTGCACCAATTTGCTTGGCAGGCCAAACCGTTCTTCAGCTCGTCCGCGCGGGCCCCCAGGTGGGATCTGCCTCAATTTGCTTGGCTGGCCAAACAATCAAGATCATATGATTGATAATTAGATAGTTGATTGCTGAATCGTTCATTTGCGGGTTGCATAATGCGTCGTATAAGCATCATTGAAGTCAGAAATCAGGCGAATGCTTGTTTGGCCAGCCAAGCAAATGGCCGTGTGATCCCTGCCCAACCAACCACGCATTACCCACGCCACGTCCGCCCCTTCCCGCAACGCCCCTCCACCTATATTTGCGGCCCTTCAAAAAAAATATCCTCTCGATGGCTGTGATCGGCAAGATCCGCGAGCGCGGTAACCTGTTGGTGATCCTGGTGGGCGGGGCCCTTCTCCTCTTCGTTCTGGACGCCCTGCTCTCCAACAGTTCGGGCCGGGGGCCGGGCAGCGAAGCGGTGGGCGAGATCGCCGGCGAGCCCGTGAGCGCGGTGGATTTCAGCACTCGCGTGGATGAGCAGGCCGCGCTGTACCGCGATAACGGTACGAATGTTGACAACCAGATGCAGGAGCAGATCCGCAACAGTGTCTGGCAGGAGATCCTTCGCGAGCGCACGCTGCTGGCCCAGGCCACCAAGGCCGGCCTCGGCACCACCCTGAGCAACGAGGAGTACGACGACATCCGCTGGGGCGACAACGTGGTGAGCGACTTCCGCAACAACCAGAATTTCATGAAGGACGGCCAGTTGGACCGCAGCCTGTTGAAGCGCTACTTCGCTCAGGTGCAGACCAATGCACCAGGGCTGTACGACTACCAGAAGCGCACCTTCATCCCGAACCGGATCATCGGCAAATACAACGCCCTGATCAAGAAGAGCTGCTTTGCGAACAGTGCCCAGGTGAAGGAGGACTTCGCCCTGAACAACACCAAGGCCACCTTCAACTTCGTTGCGCGGCGTTACGACACGGAGCCGGATAGCCTGTACGCCGTGGCGGACGATGATGTGCGCGCGTATTTCAATGCGCACCGATCCGAGAAGAAGTGGCAGCAGAAAGCCGCGCGCAGCTTCGTGTACGTGAGCTTCCCGGCCGCGGCCACCCCGGAGGACGTCGCCGCGGTACGCGATGAACTGGCCGCCCTCCGCCCCGAGTTCGAGTCGCTGAAAGGCAAGGCCGACAGCCTCTTCGTGCTGCACAATTCCTCGTCCAAGAACGCCACCGCTTCGCCGTACACCGAAGGCACCGCCGACCACCTGAACGACTCCCTCATCACCCATGCCGATACCGGAGTGGTGGTAGGTCCGTTCAGGGAGGGCGATCTCTGGAAGCTCGTGAAAGTGAAGCAATTGGCCGACGTTCCGGAAGCCCGTGTGCGCCACATCCTTTTCAGCACCCAGGGCAAGAGCGAGGACGAGCAGACGGCCATCAAGAACCGAGCGGACAGCGTGCTGGCCGTGGTGAAGCGCGATCGCTCGAAGTTCGAGGCCATGGTGACGAAATACACCGAGGATCCCGGTAGCAAGAGCACCGGAGGCGTGTACGAGTGGTTCGACAAGACCCGTATGGTGCCCGAGTTCACGGCTGCGAGCTTCGACCAGAAGCCGGGGGCCATCACCATCTGCAAAACGAGTTACGGCTACCACATCGTGGAAGTGCTGGGTCAGCGCAACCGCCAGGAGCGCCGGGTGCTCACCGTGGACCGCAAGGTGCGCCCTGACCGCGCACTGAAGCAGGCCTGGCAGACGGCCAGCGCGTTCGGATTGAACAATACCGATACCGCTTCCATGCACAAGGCCGCCACCGAGGCCGGCCTCACCTACACACCGGTCGGCGAACTACGGAGCGATCAGCGATTTGTCCCTGGACTGCAGGATCCCAGCGGCGTGATCTCCTATGTGGAGCGCGCGGAACCCGGTGGCAAGCCCAGTGAACCGTTGCTCAGCGGCGAGCAGTACGTGGTGGCTTTGCTCACCGGCATCCGCGAGGAAGGAGACCCCCGATTCGAGGACGTCAAAGAGGCGATGACCGGGGAGGTACGCAAAGGGAAGAAGGCCGAGGCCCTGATCGCCAAGTTCACCGGCAAGTCCGACCTGAACGCCCTGGCCACCGAACAGAGCCTCACGGTGCAGAGCGCCAACGACATGGCCATGAGCGCATTCAGCATCCCCGGCGGTTACAATGATCCCGAAGTGGTGGGACGCATATTCGCCGTGGCTCCCGGACAGACCAGTGCGCCCCTCAAAGGCGACATGGCCGTGTACGTGGCGAATATGACGACCCTGACACCTGCTGGCGAGCAGCCTGCCGATCCCAATGCCGCCAAGCCCGTGGCCGACCGCTTCCGCAACCGTGCCGAAGGCCAGGCCTTCAATGCCCTGAAGGAAGCTGCCGGTGTGAAGGACGATCGCAGCCGGTTCTTCTGATCAACACCAGGATATCGATCGAGCGGGGCGCTGGAAGCGCCCCGCTCTCTTTTGTCACGAGCCGGAACCGCGAGAACAGGTTGTTCGCCCTGATCGGGTCGTTCGGCTTTGTGCCGACGGGTCCGGGGCCGTGGGGGGTCAAGCTGCCGTGGTAGTTCATCACCGCGACAGACCTTTTTCATTCCACTGGGCGATCGGGACGGAGTTGCATGGATCGTGGGATACACGCGATCCGCACGGGCATACGCTCATCCGCGTGGGGATCGGCCCGACCGTGGACCGAGTATTGCGCCTTATACCGCGCACCATGATCCTCCTGCTGTTCCTTGCTGCCGTCACGGCCATGATCCCGTCGATCCTGATCACCGGGAACGACACACCTCCACCATTCCCTGTTGCTGGGGATGATATGCTCCTCGCTGCCGACCGCCAGGATGCCCTCAGATACTGAGCGTGTGGAGCGACCGGTACGCGGCGAATACCCCTACCTTCACCCGCCTTCGACTCCAAAGGAGCGCGGAAACGACCAGGTGGCGAACCGCATCATCCCGATCCTTGCGGCCTTGGCCTTCGCCACGGCGGCCATGAGTTTTCTTCTGCCCTGCTTCATGGTGGGCATGGGGACCGCAGGAATGATACCCATTCACGGCAGCGCCCTGGTGACGGGTACTCCACCGGTGGTGCCCGCAGTGCCTGTGATGGATACGGTAGCCACCTCCGAAGCCATGCCCGGTGGGCGGGAAGAAGCAGGGACGTCCTCGGCGGATCCAACGTCGCGGGCCCGGCAATTCCTGCGCAACAGAACAGCGACGACCAGCACGGGTTCGGATACCCCTGCGCCAAATACACGGACATCAACGCTGAGCGCGCGATCACCCACGACCGTCGCCATCCTCGTCCTGATCATCACGGGACTTGTGGCCTCGTTGATGCCACAACGGATCCTTCGTTTCACAGCGGCCGCATGCGCGATCGGCGGGTTGGTCGGCGCAGCACTTTTGCTCACCGGATCCAGGGACCTGGCGATGGTTACGGCCATGCGGCGGACCGCCGAGGAGTTGGTCACTGGAGCCGTCCAGGTTGATGCGGCTGTCGGATATTGGGTGTTGATCGGGGCACTCGCGATGGCCACCGTGCTCTCCGCATTGGGCCTCCGCCCTGTGACGCGGGTGTCGCAGGGAGCATCCACGCCATTGGCCGCGCGACCGAATCCCCGGGAACGGGAACGTATGCGCACCTATTCATCATCGAAACATACCGTTAAAGCTGTATCTGAACCGCCGCCATCACCCCCTGTCGCCGGAGGAGCCAAGGGACAGCCGCAGGAAGTACAGTCCCCGGCACCTGCAGAGAGTACGACATCCCACACGCCCAATCCGATCATACCCAAGGCCATGGAACCTGATGAATCCGGAAGTGCTCCCGAAGAGCGGTCACGAACGCAAGGAGGATGGTCATTCGCGAATACGCCCCCCCCGAGCGCCTCACCAGGCAAGCCAACGGAGCCACTTGAGGGGGCGGCCGGAAGGTCGCCCTCCGCGTGGTCTTTCGCAGGCGTCGAGAGGACAGCCCCCGGGAATTCGCCGGTATCACCCCCGCCATCCCAGCAAGGTGCGGGCCCCTCCAATGCGTTGACTTCCGGAGGGGGAACACCACCGCCACCACCACCGGTACCCCCGCCGCCCCCATCCGGATCGGGCTGGTCGTTCGGGAGCGCAGGAAGTGGCCCGCCGTCCCAGGCACCACCACCCTCGCCACCACCGCCACCACCGCCACCTCCGCCACCACCTCCTTCGCCACCGCCACCACCTCACAACCAGGATCGCATGGAACCACAAGGACCCTTCCAGTCGCCGCACCCTCCTGGTGGCAACATGTTCACCGACTTTGCAAAACCCTACATCGGCATCATCGACAACGGCGCACTGTACCGCAAACCCTTCGTCATCCTGTACACCGCGCTCGCGGCACTCAACCTGTTGAGCATCCTGGGTGTGCTGGGCTTCATGTTCAAGGGGGGCATCGCGCTGATCATCACGGGTCTCTTCATGATCTTCGCCTTGTGGATCGGATTCCAGCTCTGGTGGGACCGGCGCACCAAGGTGAACTCCTTTGCTACACCGGGCTCCGAGTTCGTGGCCTTGCCGGTCTTTTCCCACCTGGTCCAGACCATGGGCGAATGGACCGGGACCTTTGTGGCCATCGCGGGCACGGGCGCTTCGCTGGGAGGCCTCATCGGCAGTATCGGCTCTGGAGGTGGTGGCGGTTATGGCAACCCGCTGGCGCAATTCAGCAACCTGGGCTTCGCAGGCTTGATCGCCTGTCCCATCGTCGGCTTTCTCATCCTGATCCTTTCGCGCGCCATCGCCGAGCAGATCCGGGCTCTGGTAGCCGTGGCCAACAACACCAGGAATATCGAACGGAACACCGCGCGGTGACCACCCGATCGGGATATGCTCACTCCGGCATGGTAAAAACTCGATCGGGCTTCCCCTTCAGGATGCCACACCTACCTTCGGCCCGCATTCGCAGAACGAACCCCTGATCCAAGAACACACGAACGATGAGCACAACATGTCTTTCACGCAACACGATGGCTGTCGCGCTGTTGCTGGCCACTTCTTTTGTCGCCAACGGCCAAGCTTTCGAAAAAGGGACCAGTGTGGTGAGCCTGGGCTTGGGTATCACCAATTATCCCGTCGGTTACACCTACACGTACGGTTACGGCTACTATTACGATTACACGTATGATGCTGGTATCGCGCCGGCCTTGAGCGCCAATTACGAAATGGGTGTCGCCAAGCTGGGGCCGGATCACCTGGGCATCGGTGCCACGGTCCAGTTCAGTGGCAAGAAGCATGAGGAAAGATACCTGTATTCCACGGTGGACTGGCGGTCCTCGTACATTGCCTTCGGGGTGCGGGCCAACTACCACTTCAACTGGTTCCACCACATCGACAAGCTCGACCTGTACGCCGGGGTGCTGGCCGGTGGTGGGATCGGCAACTCGAAGTGGAAGGTGACCAGCAACTCGGGCGGAGCATTGCTGAGTGAGAACAACGACAGCAAGTTCAGGCCCCACCTGGATGTGTTGATCGGTGCCCGCTACTACTTCACCGATGTCATCGGCGTGTACTGCGAGTTCGGGGAACTCAATACGTACGCCAACCTCGGTCTGTCGCTGAAGTTCTGATCGGTCCAACCATTATGCGCCCCGGTGGTCCTGTGCGGATCACCGGGGCGCTTGCTTCGGCCCGTGCCGGACATGCTACTGCCCGTGGAGCGGGACACACTCATTGAGGCCTGTCAATGGCGCGATCGCGCTACCTTGCTCGTGGGCCGCAGAGCACCTTTGCCCCATCAACAGAGCCATGAAATGAGCACACGACCCCGTCCTCACGCTTCCGCATCGGTATCATTCATCGCAGTGCTGCTTACCTGCCTCATGATCGTGCGGACCACCACCATCAAGGCCCAGGACGATGCGGGGGTGCAGGCCCACATCCAGCGGATCGATGCGTGGATCGCACAGGCCGAAGGCGAGAAGAACCAGGAAGCGGTGGATTGCCTGCGTCGCGATCGGGCCACCTGGGTGGAATTCCAGCAGGCCATCGAACGGAGCGACGCGTTCCGGATGCTCGCCCTTTCCGAAGCCATGAAGCACCCGTGCCCCTATCCGCCCCCCGGCCAGGACCACACCGTGGTAGCAGCCCCGGCACAACCCGAAGAGCAGCAGGAAGGGCCAGAGATCATCGGCCAGGTCTATTCCATGCCCAACGAGGGCGAGTACGTGGCATTGGAACGGGAAGAAGGGGACCGCTCTTCGGCACGGGGTGGCTTCATCGGATACTACAGCTCGAAGACCAAGTCCATCCGCATCGAAGGTGTCCGTTCCTCGGTGCGGTACAAACAAGGTCAGCATCGTTTCGTGGTGAAGGTGTGGCCCGGCATGGACCCCTTCGATCTGGTGAAGCTCTACCGGTTCGAGGTCATCGAGAAGAAGAACGAACGGGTGGTGGAAACCTCAAAAAGCAGCCGCAGCCGGTATCATTCGTACAGCACCGACAACACCGAGGGCCGTATACGGGTCTCCTTCAAGAAGCTGGCCGGGCAGGGGGTGTACGAGATCGTTCATGAGGAGCCCGTTCCACCCGGGGAGTACGCCTTCCTCAGTGGCGAGAAGGTCTTCGCCTTCGGGGTGGACGAGTGACCATCCGCGTTCTGGAGGGCAGGGGCATCCGGTCTGACAGGCTGTCAGCACGGAGCGGATCCGGTACCTTCGCGCCCCGTGAGCAAGAAGGTCTATATCGAGAGTTACGGCTGTCAGATGAACGCGAGCGACAGCGAGGTCGTCGTGGGCATCCTGGCCCAGGAGGGCTATGCGCTTTCCACCACGCCGGAAGGGGCCGATCTGGTGCTTCTGAACACCTGCAGCATCCGCGAAAAGGCCGAGTACACGGTGCTGCAGCGCATCAACGAGATGAAGCACTACAAGCACGCCAACCCGGATCTGAAGGTGGGGGTGCTGGGCTGCATGGCCGAGCGCATGCGTGGCGAGTTGCTGGAAAAGAAGAAAGTGGTGGACCTGGTGGTGGGCCCCGATGCCTACCGCAGCCTGCCCTCACTGCTGCACGACGTGGAAGGCGGGCAGAAAGCGGTGAATGTGCTGCTGAGCCGCGAGGAGAC
>JAFDZE010000060.1:13335-14591 GCA_018267155.1 Bacteroidota bacterium
TGCGACAACATGTGCGCCTTCTGCGTGGTGCCCTTCACCCGTGGCCGCGAACGCAGCCGGGATGCGCAGAGCATCGTGCGGGAATGCGCGCAGCTCGTGCGCGATGGCTACAAGGAAGTGACGCTGCTGGGGCAGAATGTGGACTCGTACAAATTCACGGTTGCGGGTCCCGAGTTGCACGTTGCGGGTTCCAGTACCGATGGCGCAACCCGCAACGTGCAACCCGTAACCGACCAACCAACGATCATCGACTTCGCCGACCTGCTGGGCCTGGTTGCCAGCAGTTGCCCCACCCTGCGCATCCGGTACAGCACCAGCCATCCCAAGGACATGACCGACAAGGTGCTCGCGGTGATGGCCGTGCATCCGAACATCTGCAAATACATCCATCTTCCCGTGCAGAGCGGCAGCAGTGCCGTGCTCCAGCGGATGAACCGCGGGTACGATCGCGCCTGGTACCTGCAGCGCATCGCGGCCATCCGTCACTACATGCCCGAGTGCGCCATCAGCACGGACATTATCACCGGGTTCTGCGGCGAGACCGAGGAGGACCACCAGGCCACCCTGTCGCTGTTGGAGGAAGTGCGTTACGACATGGCCTTCATGTTCAAGTACAGCGAACGGCCGAAGACACTTGCCGCGCGCAAGTACACCGATGACGTGCCCGAGGAGGTGAAGGCCCGCCGATTGCAGGAGATCATCGCCGTGGTGAACAGGACGTCTCGCGAGCAGAATGGTCGCATGGCGGGTCGCGTACAGGAAGTGCTCATCGAGGGAACGAGCAAACGCAGCACCGACCATGTGTACGGCCGCACCGACCGCTACACCACGGTGATCCTGCCCAAAGGGGATCTGAAACCGGGCGACCTGGTCCGGGCCAGGGTCCATTCGGGCACGGCGAGTTCCTTGCAGGGTGAGGTGCTGGCACGCATCCCGTTCCCCGGGGCCGCAGAAACAATACCCGAGCGCCTTCGCTGAAGCTATGGCGCCCAAAGCATGAACGTACAAGGGATCAAGCAGCGCTTCGGCATCATCGGCAACTCGCCCGAGTTGGACCGTGCCATCGAGATCGCCGCGGTGGTGGCGCCCACCGACCTCAGCGTGCTCATAACCGGCGAGAGCGGCAGCGGCAAGGAAGTGATGCCGAAGATCGTGCATGAATACAGCCCGCGCAAGCATGGGCCATTCATCGCGGTGAACTGTGGTGCGATCCCCGAGGGCACCATCGACAGCGAACTCTTCGGCCACGAGAAGGG
>JAFDZE010000060.1:14677-17943 GCA_018267155.1 Bacteroidota bacterium
GGCAGCAGCCGCGCCCAGAAGACCAGCGTGCGCGTGGTGGCCGCCACCAACGTGAACATGTGGCAGGCCGTACAAAAAGGCAACTTCCGAGAGGATCTTTATTATCGCCTCAGCGCGATCCCCATCTTCCTGCCTCCGCTGCGCGAACGGGTGAACGACATCCACCTGCTCTTCCGCAAGTTCGCCGTGGACAGCGCCGAGCGCCACCGCATCAAGGAGCCCATCACCCTGACCGCCGAGGCGCAGGACCTGCTCACAAACTACCGATGGCCAGGTAACATACGACAGCTCCGCAACATCGTGGAGCAGATGAACGTGATCGAAAAGGACCAGCGCATCATCAACGCCGACAAACTACGCTGGTACCTGCCCACCGTGGATGCGCCCTTGCTGCCAGCATTGGTCCGCAAGGAAACCGGTACCGACGGGACGCAAGGTCCGAACGAGCGCGAATTGCTCTACTCGGTGATCGGTAGGCTGCAACAGGATGTGCACGCATTGAAGGAGCACCTCGGCGCCTTGATGGATGGCGGGACAGTACCGGCACCGCACCCGACCGCTGGTCTGGGGGACGCGCGTTCCGTGCTGCGCGATGAGTTCATCGTGCCGCAACAGGGCCACGCGCACGCCCCGGTACGCATCGAGCGCGCTCCTGTGGGCGAAGAGGAGACACGCGATGTGGAGCATACCGAAGTTCAGGAATCGCTCAGCCTGGTGGACAAGGAGAAGGAGCTGATCCAGAAAGCGCTGAAGAAGCACCGGGGCCGTCGTAAAGCCGCCGCCGACGAACTGGGCATCAGCGAGCGCACGCTGTACCGGAAGATCAACGAGTATGATCTGGAGGACTGAGCAGGCCACGGGTCACGGGCCGCGGGCCACAGGCCACGGGCCACAGGCTTCAGACCGGTCAAGCCTGCGGCCTGCGGTCTGGGGCCTGCTGCTATCCCTCGTGCCCCTCTCCTGCCACGTCCACTACGGTACCAGCGGTGGCGAAGTGCCCGCAGGGGCGAAGACCATCAGCGTGGCCCTTTTCGATGCACGCGCCCCTTTATGCACACCACAAAGCGCGCAGACCTTCACCGAAACGCTGCGTGACCTCCTGCAGGCCCAGACACCGCTGAACCTCACACGCGAAGAAGGCGACCTGCAGTATGAAGGGGCCATCATCGCTTTCGATGTGCAGCCCGTGAGCATTCAAGCGAACGAGACCGCCGCGCTCAACCGCCTCACCATCACCGTTTCGGTCCGCTACACCAACACGCTGGAACCCGCCAAGAACGCGGAGTTCAGCGCGTCCCGCTTCGCGGATTACAGCAGCACACAGGATCTTGTTTCGGTGGAAACACAACTCGTGGGGGATATCAGCAAACAGCTGGCGCAGGACATCTTTGACAAGTCGCTGGGGAATTGGTAGGCGTCCGGATGGAAGTAGTTCACGCGGAACGCACCGGATGAAGCCGCCCACCACATCACGGCGATCCTTGTTTCTTTGTGAGCCTATTGACGCCGACAGTTGGGCAGCCCACCATGGACCGCGAACGCCTCACCGCACTGCTCGACGACCCCGCTCGGGTGCGCCGCGATGACATCGCGGACCTGAAGGCCATGGCCGACCGCTACCCGTGGTTCAGCGCGGCGCACCTGCTGCTGGCCGTGGGCGGGCATCGCGAAGGGGACGTGCTCTTCGACGAGCAATTGCGCGCATCGGCCGCGCACCTGCCCTCGCGTACCGTGCTCTTCGACCAGTTGCACCACCCGCTGCCCTTGGCCCCGGCGCCGGTGGTGCCCGCGCCAGAACCGGCTCCGTCACCGATCGTTGCGACGGGGATCATCGAAGTGGCAGAAGCCCCCGTGCTGCGCATCGTTCCGGAGGAGCCTCCACCGGCAACCCCAGCGGAAGAAGTGATCGCCGGTCCGGTACCCGTATCCGCCGCTGTGGCCCCGCATGAGGATCCAGCACCTCAAGCCGACGCAGTGGCACCGGTCGAAGAAGAGGTGGAGGCAACCCCGGCATCCGCCCCGTCCGACCCCGAGGACGAAGTACTTTCCGAGCACCTGCGCACCCCGTGGAAGGACCGGCTGTTGGGGGTTGATCGGGACGAGGAGGAACTGGACCGTCAGATGCGCGATTCGGCCGTGGCCATCAGCTACGAACTGCTGTTGGAGAGCGAAGGAAAATTGGAGGCCGTACCGGATGTACCCGAAGCCGATGTTCCGGTGGTTGCGCCGCCGCCCCCACCTCCTGTTCAAACACCGCCACCCACCCCGCTTCGTGCGCGCAGGTTCGGCGATTGGCTTTCCGAAGGTGTGGATGAAGGAATTGCACCACCCACCCGCACCGTGGTGGCACCGCGCACTTCGGCCGCCAGCCCGGTAACGGACCCTGAGATCGTGCGTGTGGTACGGGACCTGCCTCCGCTCCAGGACCCCAAGCACGCCCCGGAGACCGCGGAGACCAAGGCCCTGATCGAGCGTTTCATCCAACAGAACGCCCAACAGGCGCCGACCCCCAAGAAGGCCGAGTTCTTCAACCCGCAAACGGCCGCCAAACGCAGCCTGGAAGAGCACGCCGACCTGGTGACCGAAACGCTGGCCCGTATCTACGAGAAGCAGGGCAACATGGCCAAGGCCATCGCCGCGTATGAGCGCCTGGCCGTGAAACACCCCGAAAAGGCCGCGCATTTCAAGGCATTGGCGAAGGGGCTCGGCGGGAAGTAAGCTGCCGGGACGCAGGCCACGGGCTACGGGATGCAGGTCGAGGTCCGCACGGACAACCGTTGGCCTGTGGCTGGTAGCTGGTGGCCTTGGCTCCGCATCCTAAAAACCCCTTACTTCGCGGCCCCTTTCAGAAAAAAGTCGCCCAGCGCGCCCGAAGCATGTTCCTCTACATCATCATCATCATTGTGGCCTCCCTGCTGGCCCTGGTTGTCCTGGCCCAGAATCCCAAGGGTGGTGGATTGGCCGCTGGTTTCACCGGTGCGCAACAGATCGGCGGCGTACAGCGCACCACCGATTTTCTGGAGAAGAGCACGTGGACCCTCGCGGCCGTGCTCATGATCCTGTGCCTGCTGAACGTCAACCCGCACAACAGTGGTGCCGCCACAGGCGATGGCCCCGGTGACGCTCCGATCCAGGTGGACGACCAGCCGGCCGCCGGAGCCCCCACCGACGCAGCGCCTGCTGACGACGCAGGGCAATAAGCGGTATCCGTGCAAGGTTGTCAGCGACCCGGCAACACCTGTCACCCGCCCTGCGATCTTGTCAGT
>JAFDZE010000061.1 GCA_018267155.1 Bacteroidota bacterium
ACCGACTACCACGTGAGCGCCGACCTCACTGGCCAGGCCAACCACCTCGGCGTCACGATCCAGGCCGACATCATCAAGCAGAAATTGCCGGAGAACAACGGCGGATACACGGCCTTGGGCAGCGGCTACGGCAAGACGCACAAAAAGGTCTACAGCGACCTTACCACGGACCACCCCATCGACCTGTGCCGCTATCAAGTGGCCAACTGTTACATGGGCCGTATCGGCCTGATCAACAGCGGCGGGGCCAGCAGTGGCGCAGGTGATCTGGCCGAGGCCGTGCGCACCGCCGTGATCAACAAACGCGCCGGTGGTCAGGGGCTCATCAGCGGTCGGAAAGCGTTCCAGCGTCCGATGAAGGAGGGTGTGGCCCTGCTCAATGCCATTCAGGACGTTTACCTCAACAAAGAGGTGACCGTCGCTTGATCTTCAGCCGGGTGTGATGTGATCTCCCCGAGGTCATCATCTCTTCCCAGCGCCTGCACCACACGACCCGAACACCAATCCAACTTCGGCCATGGGCTGGTTCACACGCGTCAAGGAGGGCATCACCACCTCCACCGAGGACAAGAAGGAGACTCCCGAAGGCTTGTGGTACAAATGCCCCGAGTGCTCCGAGATCGCCACCACCGAGGACCACGAGAACAACCTCTGGGTCTGTGCCAAGTGCGGCCATCACGAAAAGATCGGTAGCGCCGAGTATTTCGCGCTCCTCTTCGACGACCAGAAATACAAGGAGATCGGCGCGGATCTCGCTGCGGGCGACCCGCTGCATTTCGAGGACACGAAGAAGTACGTGGACCGCCTGGCGAAGACGCGCAAGGACACCGGCCTGAACGATGCCCTGCGCGCCGCAGAAGGCAAGCTGGACAAGTATCCCGTGGTGATCGCTTGCATGGATTTCCGGTTCATCGGTGGAAGCATGGGCAGTGTGGTCGGCGAGAAGATCGCCCTGGCCGCCGATACCGCGCTGCGCAAGAAATGCCCCTTCATCATCATCAGTAAAAGTGGTGGAGCACGCATGATGGAAGCCGGGTTCAGCCTGATGCAGATGGCCAAGACCAGCGCCAAACTCACGCTCCTGGCCAAAAAGCGCATCCCGTACATCAGTGTGATCACCGACCCGACCACGGGTGGTGTAACGGCCAGCTTCGCCATGCTGGGCGATGTGATCATTGCCGAGCCGAAGGCCCTCGTGGCCTTCGCCGGACCACGCGTTGTGCGCGAAACCATCGGCCGCGACCTGCCCGAAGGCTTCCAGACCAGTGAGTTCGTGCTGGAACACGGCTTCTTGGACAAGATCGTGGAGCGTAAGGATCTGAAACACACGCTGGCCCGATTCATCCAGTTCTTCCAGAATTGAACCCGCCACGCGGATGTTCCCCGCAGCGCAGGCCCGTTCCTTTGGTCAGGTGGTGGCGGTGATGAGCGGTTCCGTACGATTCAAATGCTTGGCTGGCCAAACAATCATGTCTAATGACGTGATTATCAGAACTATGCGCATATATCAGCACCAAATCAAGGAACACAATGATGCTTCTACGCGCCGTAAACGCATAAAAATGCGTGAATGCTTGTTTGGCCAGCCAAGCAAAGTAATGACCCGCCGATCCCCAACCACCCCTCAAGTCCTCACTCCGGCTCCCCCTCACCCTGCTTCAAGCCCCGCTTCATTCCTGATCGCTCCCACCGATCGATGAAATGTCTACCTTCGCGCCCCGGCTCGCCAAAGGGGTGTGCCCGGAGACCACGAAAGAACCATGAACCTGACCAAAGAGGCCAAAGCCGAGATCTTCAAAACCTTCGGTGGTAGCGAGAAGAACACCGGCAGCACCGAGGGCCAGATCGCGCTCTTCACCAAGCGCATCGAGCACCTGACCGGGCACTTGAAGACCAACAAGAAAGACCACGTCACCGAGTCGGCCCTGTTGGACCTCGTGGGCAAGCGCAAGCAACTGCTCAACTACCTCAAGACCTACGACATCGAGCGCTACCGTGCGATCATCGGCAAGCTGGGTCTGCGCAAATAAGATCCCTGCCATTCGCGCGGGCGGTCTTCGATCCTGAATGGACGACGGGGCGATCGTGAAGAACGATCGCCCTTTTTTCTGACCATCGGGAACGCCTCCTCAAGAAGAACACCAACCAACACAACGGCACGAAGGGCGTGCCCATACAGACATGAGACCACAAGGCATCCAAAAGTCCATCGCCCTGGGCGACGGCCGCACCATCTCCATCGAGACGGGCGTACTGGCCAAGCAGGCCGACGGCGCCGTCACCGTGCGCATCGGCGATACCATCCTCCTGGCCACCGTGGTGGCCACCAAAGAGGCCCGCGAAGGCATCGACTTCCTCCCGCTCACGGTGGAGTACCGCGAGAAATTCAGTGCCGCCGGCCGGTATCCGGGCGGCTTCTTCAAACGCGAGAACCGGCCCAGCGATGGTGAGGTGCTCGTCAGCCGACTGATCGACCGCGCCCTGCGCCCCCTGTTCAACGACGACTTCCATGGTGATACCCAGGTGATGGTATCACTGTTGAGCACCGACAAGAAGAACCCCAGCGACAGCATCGCATGCCTGGCGGCCGCCGCAGCACTCGCCGTGAGCGACATCCCCTTCAACGGGCCAGTGAGCGAGGTACGCGTCTCCCGCAAGAACGGTACGTGGAGCATCAACCCCACTTTCGATGCGATCGAGAACGCCGACATCGACCTGATCGTGGCCGGTACCTCCAGCGATATCCTCATGGTGGAGGGCGAAATGAAGGAAGTGAGCGAGGCCGAGATGATCGAGGGCATCAAACTCGCCCACGATGCCATCAAACTCCAGTGCCAGGCACTGAACGAGCTGGCCGCTGCCGTTCCCAAAAGCAGCCCCAAGCGGACCTACAACCACGAGGAAAAGGACGAGGCCCTGGAGAAGGCCATTTACAACGCCACCTTCCAGAAGTACTACGACATCGCCTCTGTGGCCAGTGCCAAAGAAGTGCGCAGCGAGGCGTTCGCCAAGGTGAAGGAGGAGTTCGTCGCCACTCTGCCCGAGGAGACCAAGGCCAAGAAGGCCATGCTCGCCCGCTACTTCAAAAAGGCCCAGAAAGCCGGTGTGCGCCGTGTGGTCCTGGAGAAAGGTGTTCGTCTCGATGGCCGGAAAACCACCGACATCCGCCCCATCTGGAGCGAGGTGGACGTGCTGCCCGGCACCCACGGCAGCGCCGTCTTCACCCGCGGCGAGACCCAAGCGATCAACACCGTGACCCTCGGCTCCAAGATGGATGAGCAGACCGTGGACACCGCCATGGTCAAGCGCAGCGATGCCTTCATGCTGCACTACAACTTCCCCAGCTTCAGCACCGGCGAGGTGAAACCCATCCGCGGCCCCGGACGTCGGGAGATCGGCCACGGCAACCTCGCGCTCCGCGCGCTCAAACCCGTGGTACCCAACTCGCCTGAGAACCCCTATACCGTGCGCCTCAGCTGCGACATCCTCGAGAGCAACGGGTCCAGTTCAATGGCCACGGTGTGCTCCGGTACGCTCGCCCTGATGGATGCGGGGGTCCGGATCAAGGCACCCGTGAGCGGTATCGCCATGGGCATGATCAGCGACCCCGACGGCAAGTACGCCATCCTCAGTGACATCCTCGGCGACGAGGATCATTTGGGCGACATGGATTTCAAGGTGACCGGCACCGAGAAAGGCATCACCGCCACCCAGATGGACATGAAGGTGGACGGCCTGAGCTACGAGGTGCTCGCCCAAGCCCTCGAACAGGCCCGCGCAGGCCGCCTGCACATCCTGGCCGAGATGCTGAAAACGATGGACAAGCCACGCGCCGACTACAAGGAGCATGCGCCACGTATCATCAGCATCGAGATCCCCAAGGAGACCATCGGCCCGGTGATCGGCCCCGGCGGACGCGTTATCCAGGAGATCCAGGCCGAGACCAACACCACCATCGTATTGGAGGAGAAGGACGGCGTGGGCCATGTGCAGATCATGAGCGAGAACAAGGCCGGTATCGACGCCGCCCTCGCCCGTGTACGCGCCATCGCCTTCCCGCCCCAGGCCGAAGTGGGCCAGACCTACCACGGCAAGGTGAAGACCATCATGCCCTATGGCGCCTTCGTGGAGATCTTCCCCGGCACCGATGGCCTGCTGCACGTGAGCGAACTCGAGTGGCGCCGCATCGACCGCGTGGAGGATGTGCTCAAGGAGGGCGACATGATCGACTTCCAGGTGGTGGGCAAGGACCCCCGCACCGGCAAGCTCAAACTCAGCCGCCGTGTGCTGCTGCCCAAACCCGAAGGTTGGGTGGACCGCGAACCCGTGATGGAAGGCGAACGCCGTGACCGTGGCGACCGCCCCCGTCGGGATGATCGCCCCCGCCGCGATGCCGGCGGCTACCGCGATCGTGGCCCGCGTCGGGATGATCGTGGTCCGGACAACAACTGATCGGGCGCCGGACCTGACCGTAACGCAGGGCCGCTCTCCGCAAGGGGAGCGGCCCTGTCCGTTCCGGCATCCGCGCATCCGGATCCATCGTGTGCGCCGCCGCCTATCTCCACGTCCGCCGTAACCGCTGGGCACACCGGTGCGTTGAACCCCTCCCTTTCCCCCCTCTTACACTCAATAGCGCCCGCACATGGCACGTATGCGTCAGCTCAAGATCTCCAAGCAGGTCACCAACCGCGACACCCCGTCGCTGGACAAATACCTGAGCGAGATCGGCAAGGTGAAGTTGATCAATGCACAGCAGGAGGTGGAGCTGGCCATCCGGATCAAGCAGGGCGACGACAACGCGTTGGAGGAACTCTGCAAGGCCAACCTCCGCTTCGTGGTCAGTGTGGCCAAACAGTACCAGGGACAGGGCCTCACCCTGCCCGACCTCATCAGCGAGGGCAACCTCGGCCTGATCAAAGCGGCCAAACGCTTCGACGAAACGCGGGGCTTCAAATTCATTTCCTACGCCGTGTGGTGGATCCGTCAGCAGATCCTGCAGAGCCTGGCCGAGCAGGCCCGCATCGTGCGCCTTCCCCTGAACAAGATCGGCTCCATCAACCGCATCAATAAAGCCTTCGCCAAGCTGGAGCAGGAGCACGAGCGCCCGCCCACCGCCGCTGAGTTGGCCGAACTCCTCCAGATGACCCTGGACGACGTGAAGACCAGCCTGAGCAACGCGGGTAAGCATGTGAGCATGGACGCCCCCCTGCGCGAAGGCGACGACAGCGGCACCATGCTCGACGTGATGAAGAGCAACAATCTCCCGGACCCCGTGGAGGAGTTGATGACCGACAGCCTCCGCACCGAGATCGAGCGTTCCCTCGGCGGGCTGAGCGTCCGCGAGGCCGATGTCATCCGCCTCTACTTCGGTTTGAACGGCAATCAGCCGCACACCCTGGAGGAGATCGGCCAGAAGTTCGACCTCACCCGTGAGCGTGTACGCCAGATCAAGGAGAAGGCGATCCGCCGCCTCAAGCACGCCGGACGTGGCAAGGTCCTGCGCGCCTACCTGGGCTGAAAAACGATACCGGTTTATTGTAGCGCTCCTCGCTTCGCCGTCTTCGCCGCCGCGAAGCGCTATGGCGGAGCGCGGAGCGGCTACGCATAGGCGCAGTCGGTCTGTTCAGCGTGACAGCCGGGGAAGGAATGTTCAGGAGCACTGTTCTTGTACACTGCCTATAAACTGTCACGCTGAGCGCGTCGAAGCGCGATACACATCACGA
>JAFDZE010000062.1 GCA_018267155.1 Bacteroidota bacterium
GTACTACTTGCACCTGCGCGATGCCAAGCGGTGGCTGGCGGGGAGCAAAGTTGTTGTAGAGTGAAAAAAATGCCATTCCACGTCACCCTGAGCGGAGCCGAAGGGTGGTGGTGGAGTGATGCTGCCCTGCACACTCCCATGCATTGTCACGGTGAGACCTTCCATGCACTGTCACGCTGAATACTCCCATGTTTTGTCACGCTGAGCCTGCCGAAGCGCTACCATGATCACGTGCATGTGTGTATAGCGCTTCGGCGCGCTCAGCGTGACAGTTCAGGAAGATCCTCAAGGCAGTGTCCAAGCGATAGCGCAGCTTTGATCCAACACTCCTTCTGGGGCGAGCGTCCATGCTCGTGCCTTTCTCCGTTCGAAGAGCACGAGGGTGGTTGGCGGGGAGCAAGTTGGTGGTGGAGTGAGAACCACCTACAGCGCCCGCTTCTTCCGGAAGAAACGTTTCATCAACTCGGCACATTCACCTTCCAGCACGCCGCCCGTCACCTCGGTCTTCGGATGCAGCACGGCCTTCTCGATGCGCTGGTAGCCCGCCTTCGCATCGCGGGCGCCGAAGACGATGCGGCCGATGTGCGCCCAATGGAGCGCGCCCGCGCACATCACGCAGGGTTCCACGGTAACATAAAGGGTACAATCGTGCAGGTATTTACCGCCCACATGCTCCGCCGCTGCCGTGATGGCCTGCATCTCGGCGTGGGCCGTCACGTCGTTCAGCCGTTCGGTGAGGTTGTGGCCACGGGCGATCACCTGCCCACGTGCGGTGATCACGCAACCGATGGGTACCTCGTCCGCTGCGAACGCACGCTCGGCCTCGCGCAAGGCCATGCGCATGAAGTGCGCGTCATCCACCGCACCGATCATTGCAGGATCAGGGTGCCGCGGTGGACGGGCATTCCGTGCGCGTCGCGTACTTCGGCGATGAGGGTACCGCGTGCCAGGTACGTTACGTCCACGTTGGTGTCGCCGGCGTTGAGGCGGGTGGTGGCCACTTCGCGGCCCTGCACATCGATCAGCCGGAGCCATGCCCCGTTCAGTCCGGTGGTTACTTTCAGCCGGTCCGTTGCCGGCACCGGGACCAGCCGTATGTCGGCCATTGTCTTGTTGTCATTCAACCCGATGTTGAAGTCCGGCACGCAATTCTCCACGTGCGGCGTGTGCGGGGTATCGTCCACCACGATGAGCGTGTCGGTGGTGAAGCCGGGCACGGTGTACGCGAAGTAGAAGAGCATCATCTCATCTGTGGTGGCCTCGCCGAGGGTGACCCATGCCGGAGGATCGTTCGGGTTGTTCTCGTTGGTCGGGGTGTTGTCGTACGTGGCTTCGCCATGGAGCACGGTGCCGGTCGGCAGCAGGATGGGATGGTGGAACTGGTACATGCCCTGCCAGTGGAAGTCCCAGGCGGTGATATCCACCAGCGGAATGGTATCGTTATCGGGCGACACGGCGAACGCCTTCATGCTGGTGCAGATCAGGTGCGCGTGCGGGCCGATGGCGGTGATGGTGGTGGGGAAGGGCACGGTGAACTGCGCGTGGAAGGTGCGCACCTCGTTGGGCGGGATGATGAGCGGACCGTCCGTGATGGTGTAGAGATGATCCAATGCGGGTGCGATGCCGATCTCGCGGATGCCCTGGCCGTTGGCGAACTCCAGGTTGATCCGCGTGCTGTCCAGCCGGGGTTCATCGTCCGCCGGATAATGTACCTGGATCACCAGATCGGCGCCCGGGTACATCTTGATGCCCATGCCGTCTGGAACGTTGAGGGCGGGCGATCCGGGTGCCCAGATGCCGATGAGCGGCGCGTTGTTCACCCCGATGCCGCCGAAGTTGGTATAGCCCGGGCCAGGGTCAGCGGCATCCAGCCCCTGGGCTTCGCCCGTGGTGTCCTGGAACACCAGCACGTGGTGTACGGCCTCCCGGTTCCCCGGTACCACTTCGAGCCGCTTGATGAAGTGCGCCTGCGCGTCGTTGTACGGCAGCACGAAGCAGCGGTACAGGTCGGTGGTGGACACCGGTATGTCGTAATCGGCCATGCGCGTGCTGACATCGGGATCGGCGATCTCCCAGGCGCCGCTGAACGCGGGTAAGGTGGGTGCGTTAGCCATGTTGCCCTGCGGTCCATCGGCATCGGCCCATGCGGCAATGATGTCGATCTCGTCCTGCGTGAGCACCCGTTCGTGCGCGAAGCTCCGGTAGTTCTCGTCCGGTGGCCAGGGGGGCATCAGCCGGGATCCGGTGTAGAGCGCGATGTCGTCGCGATGACCATGTGCCTCCTGGTACGTGGTGAGGTCCAAGTGCTCCCCGGCGACACCCTCCACGCGGTGGCAGCTGACACAATGGCTGTACACGATGCAAGCCACGTCGTCGGCCCACGTGGGTGCCTGCGCAGCGGATGCCAGCGGTGGCAATAGTGCAACAAGAAGGGCGTTCCGTAACATTACTGGTGGATCGTTGTGTGGTGAAAAGTAGGACAAGGCAGGAGCCGATCGGTTCGATCGCCCTATGATCTTTCTTCAAATGGCGGCGAATGCCGGTCCCTCACTCCTGGCCGCACCATGCCCGTGCGGATCACCCACGCCCGGTTTGATATCCTTCACGTTCAATTGGAGCGATCGGCGGCCGTTCCATTCGTTCTCTTCCAGTGTGTACAAGAGGCTGAACGTTCCGTTGCGCACCAGGTCCAGGTGCTTGCCTTGGCGGAAAGCGATCGCGTCGAGGCCTCCGTCCTTGCCCGGCACTTGCAGGATCAGTTTCAGGTGATCCTCGCCCACGATACGTGCTTCCTTGGCCGTGATCCCACAGGACATGAACACGGGTCGCATGTTGCGCGGGCCGAAGGGTGCCATGTGGCCGATGTCCCTCACGAACCGGTCCGTTATCCGGTCCAGGGAAAGCTCGAGGTCGATCTCTTCCATGGGCACGCGCAGTTCGGGCGGCATGCGCTCGCGCACCACGTGCTCGAAACGTTCGCGGAAGGCATCCACATTCTCCACGGGCATGCTCAGCCCGGCAGCGTACATGTGCCCACCGTACTGGTCCAACAGGTCGGCGCAGGCGGAGATGGCCTCATGCACGTCGAATCCTCGTACACTGCGGGCACTGCCGCTGGCCTTGCCATTGCTTTCCGTAAGGACCACCGTAGGGCGGTAGTGCGTCTCGATCAGCCGCGAGGCCACGATGCCCACCACGCCCTTGTGCCAGTCCTTGTTGAATACGACCGTTGACCAGGCATCACGCAGCGCGTCCTCGGTGTTGAACAGGTCGAGCGCCTGCCGGGTGATCTCCTTGTCGAGGCCCTGCCTCTTGCTGTTGTTCTCGTCAATGCGCAGGCCGATCTGTTCCGCCAGACCCGGGTCGGAGCTCAGGAGCAGTTCCACGGCCTGTTGCCCGTGCTCGATGCGCCCAGCCGCGTTGATACGTGGACCGATGGTGAAGACCAGGTCGCTCACGGTGATGGGCCGCCTGTTGTTGGTCACGCGCAGCATCACATCCAAACCGGGCCGCACGGGGCCGTTGTTCAACCGGCGCAGGCCGTGGTACGCCAGCGTGCGGTTCTCACCGTCCAGCGGTACGATATCACAGGCGATGCTGATGGCCACGAGATCAAGCAGTTCCTCCAGCTCCACGAAGGGCATGTTGTTGTGCTGAGCGAGGGCCTGCACGAGCTTGAAGCCGATACCGCATCCGCTGAGTTCCTTGTACGGGTAGGTGCAATCGCTGCGCTTGGGGTCCAGCACGGCGACCGCCTCAGGTATTTTTTCTCCGGGCAGGTGGTGGTCGCAGATGATCAGGTCGATGCCCTTCTCCCTGGCGTAGGCCGCCTTGTCGATGCTTTTGATCCCGCAATCCAGGGCGATGATGAGCGAAACGCCGTCCGCTGCCGCGCGATCGATGCCGAGGGTACTGATCCCGTAGCCCTCGGCGTAGCGGTCCGGCACGTAATGGCGCAGGTTGCTGGTGAAGCGGTTGAGGAAACCGTACATCAGGGCCACACTGGTGGTGCCGTCCACATCGTAGTCGCCGTACACCATGATGCGCTCCTTGTCGCCCAGCGCGAGCTCGATCCGTTCCACCGCCCGGTCCATGTCCTTCATCAGGAAGGGGTCGTGCAAGTGTTCGAGCCGCGGGCGGAAGAAAATACCGGCCTCCTCGGGCGTGGTTATGCCGCGCTGGGCGAGCAGGTGGGCCAGTTCGGGCGAGCAACGGTCGCTCGTGAGGGCGCGCACGACCGCGTCGGGCTGGGCTGGCTTCAGCCGCCAGTATCGCTCCAAGGCCGTGCTCATGTGCCGAAGGTAGCGAACCCGGGCCTTGTCGCGGCTATTCCGGATGGATCGGGACCTATTCCGCCTTCAGGAGCCGTTCCGCCTTGGCGAGGTCCGCTTTCTCCTCGGCCGTCAGTACCGGCCATTCCAAGCTCATCTGCTCCAACCGTTCGCGCACCAGTCGGCCCACGATCGCGCGCGATTCCCACTGCTCATCGGCCGGCACCACGAACCAGGGGGCGTGCAGGGCCGCCGTGGCCCGGATGGCCTCCTCGTAGGCCTTCATGTATCCGTCGAAGTGCGCGCGTTCCTGCACGTCACCGATGCTGAACTTCCAGTTCTTCCTGGGTTCGTCGATGCGTTCGAGGAACCGTTTTTTCTGTTCCGCCTTCCCCATGTGCAGGAAGAACTTCATGATCGTGGTGCCGCTGTGTACCAGATGTTCCTCCCAGGCCCGGATGGCGGCGTAGCGTCGCTCCCAGAAGGCTTCATCCGCATCCTTCGGCGAGGCGATGTCCGGCAGCCGTTGTCCGATCAGGTATTCCGGGTGGACCTTCACCACGACCACTTCCTCGTAATGGCTGCGGTTGTGTACGCCGATCATCCCGCGTGCGGGCGTGGCCTTGGCGTGGCGCCACAGGAAGTCGTGGGCCAGTTCCTCCCTTCCGGGCTGCTTGAAGCTGGTGACGGCACAGCCCTGGGGATTCACCCCGCTGAGCACGTGATCGATCGCGGAATCCTTGCCCGCAGCGTCCATGGCCTGGAAGATGAGGAGCAATGAGCGCCTTCCTTCGGCGTAGAGCTTCTCCTGCAGATCGATGATTTTTTCCCGGTCCTCGGCGAGCAGCTTCTTCAGGTCGTCCTTGTCGATGTGCTCGCGCAGTTCCGTTGGATGGTCGGCCAGCTTGAAGCGACGACCATCGGTGATGGTGAAGGTGGAGGAGTTGAATGGCATGGTCATGCGGGTTCGGACCGCCCGAAGAAAGGAGAAAGGGCGGCAGGGCCCCCTATACTCCAGTTATCAGTGGTCGCTCCGGATCTTGACGCGATCCTGTGCTGCAAGCCTTGATGGACGAACACGTCTGTAGCAGGAACGGGGGACCCGCTCTTCAGGCCCCATTTCCGATCAAAGAAGTGTTCAGAGCGGCCTGAAAGCGCTGAGGATCGCGTATTCAGGAACGTTGCCGGCTTGTTGTAGCGCTCCTCGCATCGCCGGAGCAGCTACGCATAGGCGCAGTCGGCAGGCTCAGCGTGACAGTTCATGAGGTGTGATAGAATAGTGATCGTGGACACTCTTCTCCCCACTGTCACGCTGAGCCTGCCGAAGCGCCATACTGCAGCCCTCTCACCCGTTGATGAACGCTTCAGTGCGCGATCAGAGCGGCCTGAAAGCGCTGAGGATCGCGTATTCAGGAACGTTGCCGGCTTTTTGTAGCGCTCCTCGCATCGCCGG
>JAFDZE010000063.1 GCA_018267155.1 Bacteroidota bacterium
CAAGGCCACCGAAGCGCAGGAGGCAGCACGGGAGACCATCCGCAAGCACATCCACGCGGAGCACGTGCACGAGATCATCTTCACGAGTGGCACAACGGCGAGCATCAACCTGGCCGCGGCAAGCCTTGGTCAACTGCTCCTGAAGAAGGGCGACGAGGTGGTGATCAGCGGGATGGAGCATCACAGCAACATCGTGCCCTGGCAACTGGCATGCGAACGGCACGGAGCGATGCTGAAGGTGATCCCGATCACGGATAACGGGGAGTGGGATCTTGGCGCGATTCCGGCCCAAGGCCCGAATGACAACGCTCTTCTTTCAGAGAGGACACGCATCCTCGCGATCTCGCACGTCAGCAACACAATGGGCACGATCAACCCGGTGAAGAAGCTCATCGCACAGGCGAAGAAGCAGGGGATCACAACCGTGGTGGATGGCGCGCAGGCGATGCCGCACCTTAACATCGATGTGCAGGACCTCGGTTGCGACCTCTATGCTTTCAGCGGGCACAAGGCCTACGGACCTACCGGGACCGGCGTGTTGTACGGCCGCGAAGAACTGATGGGGTGCATGCCGCCTTGGCAAGGTGGCGGCGAGATGATCGATACCGTTACGCTGGAGAAGAGCACGTGGGCGAAGTTGCCGTTCAAGTTCGAGGCCGGCACGCCACACATCGCCGGCATCATCGGTCTCGGCGAGGCCGTCCGCTGGATGGAGGACTACGACAAGTCAGCGATGGCCGTGCATGAACACCAACTGATCGAGCACGCGACAAAGGAGCTGCTCGCGATCGAAGGCCTGCGCATCATCGGAACGGCGAAGGAGAAAGCGGGCGTGATCAGCTTCGTCATCGAGGGTGTGCATCATTACGACCTCGGCACCCTGCTTGACCAACAAGGTATCGCCGTACGCACGGGCCACCATTGCACGCAGCCGCTGATGGACCGCTTCGGCGTGAGCGGAACGACCCGGGCCAGCTTCGCGTGCTTCAATACGCTCGCGGAGGTGGATGCCCTGGTAGCCGGGGTGAAGAAAGCGGTGAAGATGTTGCGATGAGATAGGTGAAAGTGGAAATAGTGGTGAAAAAGTGAAATACAAGTAACCCGTGATCATGGAGAACATGACAAACGATCCAGTGAAGCGCGACTGGAACATGAACGGGCTCTATGATCTTGGGGAAACGATCTCCGTGGTGGCAGAACAAGATGGCCGCAAGGTGAACAACTTCAAGGATCTTTGGGTGTGGAAGACCGGCATGGAACTGCTGAAGCCGGTCTATCAGGTCACACGTAAGCTCCCCAAGGAGGAACTCTATGGATTGACGTCTCAGTTACGTCGGGCTGCTGTATCCGTGCCGAGCAACATTGCCGAAGGGTGGGGTCGGAACAAGAAGGGATATCTACTGCTTGGCCTGAGCTACTCGCGGGGCTCTCTTCATGAGATCGAGACGCAACTCCTCGCCTGCGTTGAGCTGGAATTCCTGAAGCATGAGGACATTCAACCCCTGCTGGACAAGATCGCCGGAATAAGCACCGGACTTCTCCGATTCATGAATAACCTGGAGTCGAAGCGCTGAGGCCACTTTATCACCACCCTCACCATTCTCACCACCCTCACCGTGTCCCTCGCCCAAACCCAACAAGACCTCGTTGAGGAGTTCGCCCTGTTCACGGATTGGCAGGACCGCTACGAACACCTGATCGAATTGGGGAAGGACCTTCCGTTGATCGCACCAGAGAACAAGGTGGATGCGAACCTGGTACGCGGTTGCCAATCGCGCGTGTGGCTCCATGCGGAACTGAAGAACGGCGTCGTGCATCTCACCGCCGACAGCGATGCCATGATCACCAAAGGCATTGTGGCCCTGCTCGTTCGCGTGTACAACGACCGTACGCCGCAAGAGATCCTCGGGGCCTCCACGGACTTCATCGACCGGATCGGCCTGCGCGAACACCTGAGTCCCAACCGGGCGAACGGCCTGAGCGCGATGATCGACCAGATGAAGCGCTACGCACTTGCTTACTCCTCCAACTCATGACACCCGAGGACAAGCACCAGTTGGAGGAGAGCATCATCAATGCGCTCAAGTCGGTGTATGATCCGGAGATCCCCGTGGACATCTACGAGCTGGGGCTGATCTACGATGTTGTGGTCCACGACGATGCCAGTGTGTACATCAAGATGACCCTGACCAGCCCTGCGTGCCCCGTGGCCGGTTCACTGCCCGGTGAGGTGGAACAGAAGGCGGCCGGTGTACAAGGGGTGAAGAGCGCCAAGGTGGAACTCACCTTCGAGCCGCCTTGGGACCGTACCATGATCAGTGAAGCGGCGCAGTTGGAGCTGGGGTTCATGTGATACCCTCCCCCGGATAGGGGAGGCAGGACCGGGGTGTGGCTACCTACATTTGATGGAAAGTTCCCTGCCTATGCTGACACGCTACATTTCCAGCACCTTCGCGCTCCTGACCGTGTTGTCGACCTCGGCACAGCTGAGCATCCTCACCCAGTTCGATCCGTCCAACACCGCGGGCACCTGCGGCATCGCGTACAACGCACCGGACGGCGAGATCATGGTGATCGGTTGTTCGGCCAGCGTGATAGACCGGTATACCGAGGCCGGGACCTTCCTTTCCTCGGCGAATGTCGTTGGTGAAGGTGCCAATGACGTGGACATCGATATGGCGCCGGCGGACCTGGTGATGAACGGCACCTTCGTCGCGCAAGGCCAGTTGTTGTTGGTGAACGGAGAAGTCGGCGTTGCAGAGGTGTACGCGATCGACGAGGTGACCAACGAGGTGATCGATACGCTTGTGAGCGGCTTCGGTGTGAGCCACGTGGTGGGCGGCTCGTACCATTCGCAACGGGGCACGTTCTTCCTGGTGCAGGACATCCAGCCTGGCGGGTTCGACCGCAACCGGATCGCGGAGATCGATGCCACCACGGGCGATACCCTCCGCACGTTCTCCTTGGATCCCTATTTCAATGTGAACTATGGCGACCTGGATATTTCCCAGGTCTCAGGCAACCTTTTTCTCGTGAGCAGCGAAGAGAGCGGGATCGCGGAGTTCACCCCCGATGGCATGTTCATTGCCGAACATCCGCTGCCTTCCGGAGTGTCCGGCCTGAGCGGTATCGCGCTGGACAATGACCTTGAGGGGGCGTGGGTGTGCAATACCAGCGGCGTAGTATACAAACTGGGGAATTTTCCCATGGGGACGTTCGGGAACATCGGGACCCCGGACCTTCACGTTCACCCGAATCCAACAAGCGATGTGCTATTGGTGACATGTGATCGCGCGAGCACCAACGACGTTATCGCGATCGTCGATGCGGCAGGAAGGACCCTGTTGCGGGAACGCATCACGAACGCGCTCATGCGGTTGGATGTCTCCCCGCTCCCGGCCGGGCCGTACATCATGCGACTCGAAGCGAGCGGAAAGAGCCGTCGCTTCATGAAGGACTGAACGGATCACTCCCCGCCCTTCTCCTTCTTCTGCGGCTGAAGCGGGTTGGCGCTCATTCGCTTCCACCGCTCACGGTTCCGGATGATGTCCAGCCCGAGCCACACGGCGTGTCGAAGGCTGCCGGGGTCCGCCTCGTTCCTGCCGGCGATGCCCAGTCCGGTACCGTGATCCGGTGATGTACGCACGATGGGCAGTCCGGCCGTATAGTTCACGCCATGTCCGAAGCTGAGGGCCTTGAACGGTGCGAGCCCCTGGTCGTGGTACATGGCGAGCACGCCATCGAAGTGCTTGTAACTGCCGTTGCCGAAGAAACCATCGGCGGGGTATGGACCCATGGCGTTGATGCCTTCCTCCTGCAGCTTGCGCACGGCGGGCGCGATCCGTTCCTTGTCCTCACTGCCGATAGCGCCACCATCACCCGCGTGGGGGTTCAGGCCGAGCACGGCGATGCGAGGCTGATTGATACCGAAATCCGACTGCAACGACCTGTTGAACAACCGGGCTTTGCCGATGATGCGTTCGGTGGTCACGGCCTCGGCCACCTGATTGATCGGCAGGTGACCGGTGACCAGTGCCACACGCAGCCCATCGCCCACCAGGATCATGAGCACGGGCGAATCGCTACCCGCAAGATGGGAAAGGAACTCGGTGTGACCCGGGAACTGGAAGCCGGCCAGCTGCATGCTGTGCTTGTCGATCGGAGCGGTCACCAGCATGTCGATCTTGCCCTGGCCGAGGTCCTGCGCAGCGGCTTCAAGGCTTTGGATGGCGTACTTGCTCTGCTGCCCGCTGGGCTTGCCCAGCTCGATGGGCACATCCTCGTCCCACAGATCCACCACGTTGAATTTGCGTGGTATGATATCGTTCACGCTTTTGACCCCGTGGATCTGCATGTCATCCAGCTTCAATGCCTTGCGATGGTGGCTCACGGCTTTCACCCCGCAGTACAGCACGGGCGTGATGTCCTGGTGCATCCGGTTGTCCTCAAAGGCCTTCAGCACCACTTCGAGGCCGACACCGTTGAGGTCGCCGCAACTGATGCCCACTCTCATCGTTTTCTCGCTCATTCTTTCCTGGTGCGGGGCGCCGAGCCCCGGTGTGTTGCCCGCCCCCCTCTACCGCCCGGTGGCGCGGCGTTTGATGAATTCGTAGAACAGCCGTACCCCGACACCGGTGCCACCTTTGGTGCGATATTGATCCCGCTTGTTGATGAAGGCAGGTCCTGCGATGTCCAGGTGGATGAAAGGCCTGGTCGTGAAGCGCGCGAGGAACTTGCCGGCGGTGATGGCCCCGCCCAGGTCGCTGCCCATGTTCTTGATATCGGCCACATCGCTCTTGATCTCCTCATCATACTCATCCCAGAACGGCATGCGGGCCAGGCGCTCGTACACCTGCTCACCGGCGTCGTTGAGCCGCTCGAACTGCTTGTCATCGGCCGTACCCATGGTCACGGTGCCGTAGGTGCCGATCGCACGCATGGCGGCCCCGGTGAGCGTGGCGATGGTGAAGACGAGTTCGGCATCGAACTGCTCGCCATAGCTGAGCGCGTCCGCAAGGATGATCCGTCCTTCGGCATCGCTGTTCAGGTTCTCCACGGTGAGCCCGCTGTGCATGCGGATCACGTCACCAGGGGCGTAGGCGTTCCCACCGGGCCGGTTGTCGGTGGCGGGGATCAGGCCGATGACGTGGACAGGAAGTTCCTGCTTGGCCACGGCCGAGATCGCACAAGCCACCGCTGCGGCCCCGGCCATGTCACACTTCATGGAGTCCATGCTGTTGGGCGTTGGCTTCAGGCTCAGGCCGCCGGTATCATATACCACGCCCTTGCCCACGAGCAGGATGGGCTTCCTGTTCACCGCGTTCTTGGGCTTCCATTCCAGCACATTGAAGGTGGGAGGATCGATACTGCCCTTGTTCACGGCCAGAAGACCGCCCATACCCAGCGCCTCGATACGGCTCTTGTCGAAGGTCTGTAGTTTGAAGCCCGCGTTCCTTGACAAGGTCCATAGTTCCTTGCCGAGCTGCACGGCGGTGAGGAAGCTGTTGGGTTCATTCACCAGGTCGCGTGCGGTGAGCACGGCTTCGCACACGTCCACCAATTCGCCCAGCGCCTTGCTGCTCAGTTCCGGAGCCAGGATGGACAGTTTTTTCAACGAACCGTTCTTGCCGGAGGTCTTGTACTTGCGGAACTCGTACGCCCCGAGCACGGCCCCTTCCGCAAGGGCGAGTGTGATCGCGGTATCATTCTGCAGGCTGATCAACTGGGCCTCATCGCGCTTCGCCAGGATCAGTTTCTGGACCATCTCGTTGCCCGCACAACGGGCCCTTTCGAGTTGGGCGGTCTGCCGACCCTCCCGGATGCGATGCACGAGCACCAACCTTCCGCTGATGTCACACGTGGCCACGTTGGCATCGCCATTGAGTTGCTCCACCAGGTACTGGCGGTCGTTCCGCTCCAGTTCGAGCCCGCGCAGTTGGGTCGGATCCTTCAGCACGACCAGTGTGTCCTTGGTCGCACTCGGGGTTTTCGCTTTTATCAGGTTGATCATGGGGGCGGGATCCGCTCTTGGGGCCAATGGAAGCAGTGCGGAAGCGGGGCAAGATAGAAACCGGGTCGCAGGCCTCATGCTCCCCGGGCCACCACCGGCCCCAAGCGTCCTACCGTTCCTCGTTCGGCGTCGGTGCGGCCCGGGAATGTGCGAACTTCGGCCCGCTGCTCATGAGCATCCTCTTCCGCTCCCTCCTCACCTGCTTTGTGCTGGCGGCCACGCTGCCCTCCTTGGCCACGCACAACGAAGCGGGCGAGATCCTGGTTTGCCACCTCGGGGGCCTGGAATACGAGGTCACCATCGTTACGCATACGAACCCGAACTCCCAGGCCGACCGGCCGGAATTCGTGATCGAGTGGGGCGACGGGGAGTTGGATACCGTGCCCCGCCTGTCCGATACGATCCTCACCTTCGGCTCGGTGCAGGTGAAGCGGAACCTCTATGTGGCCACACACACCTACGCTGCGGCCGGGGTGTACACCCTGCAGTACATCGATCCGAACCGTGTGGCGGGCATCATGAACATTGAGGGATCGGTGGACATCCCGATGTGCGTGCAGTCGCAGATCATCGTAACGGCTGCCCTGAACGACTGCCTGCCGCGCTTCCTGAACGCACCGATCCAGTTGGCATGCATTTACCAGCCCTGGATCCACAATCCGGCGGCCTACGATGAGGATGGTGACAGTCTTTCGTATGAGCCGGTGATCTGCCTCGGGCCGGATGGTGATGACCCGAACAGCCTTGGGGATCCCATCAGCAACTACCTCTACCCTGACCAGTACATGCCGGGGCCGGGCAATCAGTACTCGATGGATCCGGTCACGGGCACCATCACGTGGGATTCACCCCCCATGCAAGGCTGGTACAATATCGCCTTCATCGTGCGCGAGTGGCGTGATGGGGCGATGATCGGCTGGGTGGAGCGCGATATGCTCATCATCGTGGTGTCCCCGTGCGCGAATGAACCACCGGAATTGGGTGAAATGATCGATACCTGTGTGGTCGCTGGAACACCGCTCACCTTCCCGGTCTCCGCCACCGATCCGGACTTCGGACAGGTGATCACCCTTCAAGCATTCGGAGGACCCTTGGTGGTCGACCAGAGCCCTGCGGTCTTCACCACCAATCCGGGCACCAGCCCCGTTTCGGGCACGTTCGCATGGAATACGCAGTGCGCCCATGTCCGCCAGCAACCCTGGCAGGTCACGTTCAGCGTATACGACAACTACAACCCGTCGCTCTATGATTTCGGGGCCGCGTATGTGACCGTGGTAGCGCCGGCCCCACTGAACCCTTCGGCCACACCGGACGGCAGCATCATGCATCTGGCCTGGGACCCGGACGCGTGTTCCAACGCCATTGGATACCGCATTTACAGGAGACAACAGTTGTACGGGTTCAGCCCCGACCACTGCGAGACCGGTGTGCCCGGCTACACCGGTTACACCCTCATCAGCACCACCACGGGCTGGGGAAGCACCACGTACGATGACCATGACCTGTCCTTCGGGGTAACCTACTGTTACATGGTGACCGCCATTTTCGCGGACCTCGCCGAGAGTTACGCCAGCGTGGAGTTCTGCAATATGCTCGAACGGGACGTGCCCATCCTGACACATGTGAGCGTGGGCGCCACGGATGTGATCGCCGGTATCGATACCGTTCGTTGGAGCAACGCCTGGGACCTGGACACCGTGCAGCATCCGGGCCCGTACCACTTCAAGTTGTTCGTGGGCGATGGTTTCACATCGGCGAGCACCCTGCTGTACACGAGCGGCCCTTCACCCTTCCTCCAGCATCCGGACACCAGCTACCTGCATACGGGCATCAACACGGTGAACGGAGCACATGCCTACCGCGTTGAATTGTACGGTGCGAACGACACTTTCATCGGCAGTGGCAACACCGCCTCCTCGGTCTTCCTGGTGCCGGAACCGAACGATGAAGCGGTGACCCTCCACGCGCAGCACAGCACACCTTGGATCAACACGCTGTACGAATACTACCGGGAGACCTCCCCGGACGTGTTCACCCTCGTGGGCACCGGTACCACGGGCACGTACGTGGACACCGGCCTGGTGAACGGACAGGAATACTGCTGGTACGTGCGCACCACGGGAGCCTACAGCGACCCGTCCATCGTAGCACCGCTCCTCAACTTCAGCCAGATCGTGTGCGCCAGCCCGGTGGACCTGACACCGCCTTGCCCGCCCACGGTGAGCCTGGACAACGATTGCGAGACACCGCTGAACTCGCTCACTTGGAACAACCCGAACGAGAGTTGCGCCGACGACACGTACCAGTACCACATCTGGTTCACGCCCTCGTTCGATGAGCCGTTGCAGGTGATCGCCACGCTGATCGGCGCGGAGAACACCTTTTACCAGCATACCGACGGACAGAGCGTGGCCGGCTGCTATGCCGTTTCAGCGATCGATACCGTAGGCAACGAAAGCCTGTTGAGCGATACGGTGTGCGGCGACAATTGCCCGACATACGAACTGCCCAACGTATTCTCGCCCAACAGCGACGGAACGAACGACCTCTTCGTCCCTTTCCCCTACCGTGGTGTGAAAGAGATCGACCTGCACATCTACAACCGTTGGGGCCAGCTCGTGTTCACCAGTACCGATCCGGACATCGAGTGGCCAGGCACCTACAAGAACGCCGGTGAGCCGGTGCCCGATGGTGTGTATTACTACACCTGCGATGTGATGTTACGACGCCTGGCCGGTGACGAACCGCTCCGCTTGAAGGGCTACGTGCATGTGCTGCGCGGCAACCAGGCCCGTATCAACTGATGTTCACGGGCATCGTGGAGGGGACGGGTGAAGTGACCGGGCTGTCGCGGGCCGGTTCGAATCTTGAACTCGTCGTGCGCGCGAACATCACCGGTGAGTTGCGCATCGACCAGAGTGTGAGCCACAACGGGGTGTGCTTGACGGTAGTGGAGCTGATGGGCGACCGCTATCGCGTGACCGCCGTGGAAGAGACCCTGCAACGCAGCAACCTCGGCGACTTGAAGCCCGGCGACCCCGTGAACCTTGAACGTTGCCTGCGCCTGGGCGACCGTTTGGACGGCCACATGGTGCAGGGGCACGTGGACGCCGTGACCACCTGTACGGCCGTGGAAGACCGCGACGGCAGCTGGTGGTTCTCCTTCGCGCTGCCCGAGCAGAAGCACCTGCTGGTGGAGAAGGGCTCCGTCTGCCTCAACGGCGTGAGCCTGACCATCGCCCAGTTGACGGACCGCGACTTCAGCGCGGCGATCATCCCCTACACCTTCGCACACACCAATTTCCATGCACTGCGCCCGGGCCATCGGGTGAACGTGGAATTCGACGTGCTGGGGAAGTACGTGGAGAGGATCATGCACCTGCGGGCCGGATGAGCAGCGAGCGTGGAGCGGATCACGCCATCTTCGCGACATGTCCGCCCACCCCGATACCGACAAGCGCCTCTTCCTGCTCGACGCCTTCGCGCTGATCTACCGCGCCTACTTCAGTTTCATCCGCGCACCGCGCGTGAACAGCAAGGGCTTCAACACCAGTGCGGCCTTCGGTTTCACCACCACCCTGCTGGACCTGATCAAGCGGGAAAGACCCACCCACCTCGCGGTGGTCTTTGATACCTCTGCGCCCACCGAACGGCACGAGACCTTGCTGGACTACAAGGCCAACCGCGAGGAAATGCCCGACGACATCCGCAGCAATCTGCCATACATCCGCCGCATCATCGAGGCGCTCAACATCCCCATCCTCGAGAGCGATGGTTACGAGGCCGACGATGTGATCGGCACCCTGGCCAAGAAGGCCGAACTCGAAGGCTACACCACCTTCATGGTGACACCGGACAAGGACTTCGGGCAGCTCGTTACGGACCGGATCATCATGTACAAGCCCGGTCGCGGTGGCGATCCACCGGAGAAACTCGGACCCAAGGAGATCCGTGATCGCTGGGGCGGGCTCAGCAGCACCGAACAGGTCAAGGATATCCTCGGCCTCATGGGCGATGCGGTGGACAACATACCGGGCATACCAGGTATCGGGGAGAAAACCGCCATCAAACTGGTGCAGCAGTTCGGCTCACTGGAAGGCGTGATCGACGGGGTGGAGCAACTGAAGGGCAAACAGAAGGAGAACGTGATCCAGTTCGCGGAACAAGGCCGGATGAGCAAGATGCTGGCCACCATCAACACCGACGCGCCGGTGGATCTCGACCACGATGCGTTGCACCTCGATCCGCCGGACAAGGACAAGGTGATGGAGGTCTTCAGTGAGCTGGAGTTCAGGACACTGGCCGCCCGTGTGCTCAGCCCTGCGGATGCAGGTGGCGCCGATGCGGGTCCGAAGAGCAACGGGGCCACCGGTCGGCGCGGGTCCAACGCGCAGGAACCGTCCGCGCAAGTGGACCTGTTCGGCACCACCATGGATGCGGACGGCAACGTGGCGTTGACGGAGTTCTCCACCATCGACACGGTGAAGCACCGCTACCTGCTGGAGGACACCAACGAGAAGATGTACATGCTCGCGGCCCAACTGAAGAAACAGCCGCGTTTCTGTTTCGATACCGAGACCACGGGAACCGATGAGCGTACGGCGGAGCTGGTGGGATTGGCGTTCAGCTTCAAGGCGAACGAGGGCTACTACGTGCCCGTGCCGGCCGACCGCCAAGAGGCCCAACGCATCGTGGACATCTTCAAACCCGTGCTGGAGAACGAGGCCATCGGCAAGGTGGCGCAGAACGCCAAGTACGACATCCGCGTGCTGGCGCGGTACGGCGTGGAGTTGAAGGGACCCCTCTTCGATACCATGGTGGCGCACTACCTGCTGAAGCCCGACCAGCAGAAGCACGGCATGGACGACATGGCCGAGGCTTACCTGAACTACCGCCCTGTGAGCATCACCGCACTCATCGGCGAGAAGGGGCGCGGCAAGGTGCAGAAGTCCATGCGCGAGGTGGACCCGGAACTGGTGAAGGAGTACGCCGCCGAGGATGCCGACATCACCTGGCAGCTCGCCCAACGATTCGGGCCGCTGTTGGAGCAGGATGAAGTGACCGCGCTCTTCAACGAAGTGGAGATGCCGCTGGTGCATGTGCTCGCCGACATGGAGACCGAAGGCATCCGCATCGACATCCCCGCGCTGAAACAGTTCAGCGAAGAGTTGGGCACGGACCTGCTCCGCCTCCAGGAGGAGATCCATGCGGCCAGCGGTGTGCCCTTCAACATCGACAGCCCCAAGCAACTGGGCGACGTGCTCTTTGAAACGTTGAAGCTCGGTGGCGACAGTGTGAAGAAGACCGCAAAGACGGGCCAGTACCAGACCAGTGAGGACATCCTCCAGGGTTTGAGCAACGCGCACCCGGTGGTACCGCTCATACTGGACTATCGCAGTCTGCGCAAATTGAAGGGGACCTATGTGGATACGCTTCCGGAAGCCGCTGACCCTGTCACGCATCGGGTGCATACAAGCTACCTGCAGACCGTGGCGGCCACCGGGCGCCTGGCCAGCAACGACCCGAACCTCCAGAACATCCCCATCCGCACCGAGAAAGGCCGCGAGATCCGCAAGGCCTTCGTTCCGCGCGATGCGAACTACCAACTGCTCAGTGCCGACTACTCGCAGATCGAATTGCGGATCATCGCGCACATGAGTGGCGACAAGAACATGCAGGAAGCCTTCCGGCACGGGCTCGATATCCACGCGGCCACGGCGGCCAAGGTGTTCAACGTGGACATCGCTACGGTCACACGGGATCAACGGAGTCGGGCCAAGGCCGTCAACTTCGGTATCGCGTACGGCCAGGGTGCGTTCGGGCTTGCCCAGAATCTGGGCATCCCGCGTGCGGAGGCCAAACAGATCATCGATGACTACTTCGGGCAGTTCCCCGGCGTACGCAACTACATGGACGAGATGATCGGTTTCTGCCGGACCAACGGATACATCAAGACCCTCATGGGCCGTCGCAGGTATCTGCCGGACATCACCAGCGGCAACAACACCGTGCGCGCACAGGCCGAGCGCATCGCCATCAACGCACCCATGCAGGGCTCGGCTGCCGACATCATCAAGGTGGCCATGGTGAACATCCATGGCGACCTGAAGCAACGGGGCATGCGCAGCAGGTTGCTGTTGCAGGTGCATGATGAACTCGTGTTCGATGCCCACAACGACGAGACCGCTGCGTTGAAGGAGTTGGTACGTGATCGTATGGAAGGCGCCCTGGCGCTGGATGTGCCACTTGTTGTTGACATGGCGGTGGGGAAAAACTGGCTGGAGGCGCACTGATCCGTTGCGGCCGAGCGGGACCTTTACCCCGACCTCTCCAAGCACCCCGGAACACACATGCGCACCAGTTGCTGGAACCTCGCCCCGTTGGCGCTGGTCCTCTTGGCGGCCTGCGGTGGCAATGCGCCCCAGCAGGACACGCTCACCACGGACCCCGTCGCCGACAGTACCCAGGCCGAACGCCTGCGGAAGACCAAGAACATCTTCCACAACATCCCGAGCCCCATGGAAACGGCCTCGCTCCTGAAAAAGGCCGGAGCCGGGTATGATAAGAGCGTGCTCAACGATGTGAAGAACGTGGACAACTACACCAGCGCGAGCAAACAAGCACTCAACCTGGGCATCTACGGGGCCGATCTGAGCTACGCCGGCGTTTTCAACAACACCCAGGAGAGCATGCTCTACACGGCTTGTGCGCAGAACCTGGCCAAACGGCTCGATGTGGCCAATGCATTCGGGCAGGAGACCGTGGACCGTATGGAGAAGAACCGCAACGACCGCGACTCCCTGCTCGACATCATCAGCAGTACCTATTGGGATGTGGACGCTTACCTCAAGGACAATGGCCGCGACAACATCAGCGCACTCATGATCGCCGGTGGTTGGGTCGAGGGCCTGTACATGGCCACGCAGGTCTGCAAGACCCACGACACGCCCGAGCTCCGGCAACGCATCGCCGACCAACAGTACCCATTGGGCGAGTTGATCGAACTGATGGGCACGTACAGCACCGATGATCCCGCGGTGAGCGGTGTGAAGAGCGACCTGGACGCACTCGCGGGTCTCTTCGCCGCACTGCCCACGCCGGCCGCCAGCACCGTTACCCAGGAGAACGGCGTTGCCGTGATCGGCGGCGGGGCCGCCCCGGCCGCCATCACCGATGACCAGTTGAAGGCCATCACCGAGAAGACCGCCACCATCCGCAACGGCTATATCAACTGATCCCGATGAAGCACCTCCATCTGCTCGCCCTCATCGCCGCGATCTCCGCATTGCCCACGGCCGCCACCGCGCAATGCCGTGCGTTCGTGAAGAACAAGTGCGCCGCGAACATGTTGCCGTACAAGTTCAACGAGACCTTCAATGCCGCCCAACTCGGCCCCGGCGAGGAGGCGGAGGTGGACCTGACCTTCTTCAGCGGCCAGGACTACAGGCTCATGGTGTGCGCCCACCCGATCATCGGCGAAGTGAACTGGAAACTTATGGATGGTACCGGTCAGACGCTTTTTGAAAGCCTCGCCAGCGCCCCCAAACCCAGTTTCGAGTTCAAGGTGGCCACCACGCAGAAGCTCAAAGTGCATATTGACGTGCCAGAGGACAAGTCTTCCGCGACCGAGATGCTCAACTACGGATGCGTCGGTATCCTGGTCGGCTTCAAGGAGTAGCCCTCCATCGATATTCAACCGGACAACGCGGTGGACCCGTCGAAGCGGTCGAACAAGCTCACCGTGTCCCGCCCTTGGTATGGCGCCGGACGATCGGAGCGGAGGTCCAATGGTCCCCGGCGCACCCGGTGATCCCTGTCGCCAGGGGTCAAGTTCCGGAGTTGGGCCCTACTTCGCAAGCACGTACCGTGCGTCCTGGAACACGTGCCGGTCCCGCAGGTTCACCGAGATCCCCAAGCGCAGGTAGTTCGTCATCAGGTCATCGCCCCGCTCCGGCACACGCACACGCAAGGTCCAGGCGGCCTCCAGCATCCATCCGCTGCGCGGCTCGATGATCCAGCCGGCCCGTAGTTCGTTATGGTACAGATGTACCATGCTGGGTCCTCCCAGGTAGTAGCCGTAGTTCTCCAGGCGCCCATCGCTATCGCGCACAGGCCGGGCACTCTCGGGCAGGAACATGTTGTTGCCGTAGCTCTGGTCGTTCGCCGTACTGGTGTCCTGGCCCAGCACGGCGAAACTGAACACCTCGCGTACGAGCCAGTGGTCCTTCCGCCACTCGCCTTGGACGAGAGCCTCCCAGAAATTGCTCCCGTACGGGTGCGCCAACGGCTGGTTGAAATGCGCGTAGTTCTGCCGCGTGTCGCTGTGCGTGTACATGAAGGGGCGCACGTAATTGAACTCGGCACGAAGGGTGAGGCCCTTCCGGTTGAACGCATCGTGGCCCACCGCACCGAACTGAACGCCCTGCTTGTTGGCGAACCATCCACGGCCCCCGCGCACTTCGCGCAACAGGAACTCGTCGAACATGAGCTGGCCGTACAGGAGCGTCCTGCGGCCCACCCGGGTATTCACCGCGAAACCGAGCAACGCGTTGTCCGGCGAGCCCAGTCCGAATTCGGCAGGCCGGTAGAAGATCACCGGGTTCAGGTAATTGATGTCGAAGCCCCGACGGTACGCCGGGTCGTTATCCTGCCAGATGATGGCTTCGAAAAGCGAGATGTTCAGTCGGCTCAACGCGTTCCAGCTGAGGTAGTGCATGCTGGTCCACTTCAGATCGAAGCTGTTCCACTGCCCGTTGGTGCCGCGTATGTCACTCATGGCGGCGAAGAGGTTCACGTACCGCACCTTCCACACGGTGGTCGTGATCCTCAAGTAGGGATAGCTGTACGCATTGTCGCTGAGGAACAAGGAGCGCAACCCCTCGCCGAAGAAATTCTTGCCGCGCCCCAGGGTGATGTGGAAGTACTGTCCAGCCTTGTGGTCCACCCAAGCGCTCCAATCATGATGGGTGCGCACGGAGCCCGCCCCTGCGTCCCCGTACGCATAGCCCTCCCCGGGCGTCACATGGATGGACCGCACGACGCTGTCCAAATAATTGGGGAGTGTTTCAGCCCAGACCATGCCGTCCACGTGCAGGCTCCAACGCTTCCCGGCACTCCAGTCCAGTTGGCCACCCAGCCCGGTCCGGAACTTGATCGGATCCTTCTCGCCGAATGAACCACCGATCATCGCTTCGGCGAAGGGCGTACCGTACACACCATGCCGGGGTTTGGAGAGGCTGTCCAGCCAGGGCCGCCACGCCTTGGGGACCAATGAGTCCGCACCGGGGATCAGCTTCAGGTCCTCCCGCAGATAGGGGCGAATGCCACTGTGGAGTGCGGGATCGGCCTTGATGGACCGGATACGGCCTCCGATGGGGCCGTCGATGTCCGTGCTCAAAGGCAACCATCCCTGTTGGGCGGTAGCCATGAACGCGGAAAGCAAGGTGGTCACCACCAGACAGGTCCTTCTCATGGGGCCTTGCGGGAAGTGAGCGTGAAGGGAAGCACCGCCAGTACGAATGCGGTGACACCGAGAACGAGGAGCCCCTTGTTCGGCAGGATGTCGCGTGTGATCAGGCTGAGCGCGATCATGGCCACCGCGTAGCAATAAAGGATGAGGGTGACGCTCCGGTGCCCGAGACCGAGATCCATCAGGCGGTGGTGGATGTGGTTGCGGTCGGCCGCCAGTGGACTGCGGCCCTTGGCAAGGCGGATGCTGAAGATGCGCAGGGTGTCCACAAGCGGATAGGCGATCGCGCTCATGGCGAAGAGCGGCGTGGGCACGGCGGCCAGCCAGCGCGGCAGCTTGCTGACGTCGTGATCGATCACCCGCATGGCCAGGATGCTGATGATGGCCCCGATGATGAGCGACCCGCTGTCACCCATGAAAATACGAGCGGGATGGTAGTTGAAGACCAGGAAGCCCACCAGGGCACCGGCCAGGGTGAAGGCCAAGAGGGCCAGCGCAACATCGCCCGCCCAGTACAGCCAAAGGCCATAGGCGCTGGCAGCGATCAGGCCGATGCCGGCGGCCAGGCCGTCCACCCCGTCGATCAGGTTGAATGCGTTCACCAGCACCACGTACGTGAAGCATGAGAACGCGATGGAGATCTCCTCCGGCAGCTCGTACACGCCGAGGATGCCGTGCATGTCCCGGATCCGCACCCCGCCCATCACCACCAGGATGTACGCCACGATCATGTGGCCCACCAGCTTCTTCACCGGGCTGAAGCCGATGATGTCGTCCTTCACGCCGATGAAGAACAAGAGCACCATCACCGCAATGGTGAACTTGAAGTCCTTGTACGCCGCACCCATGTCCTGGTACAGGACCTTGAAATCCTCGATGCTGAAGCCCAACACCGAGGCCTGCGGGAACCACAGGCTGTAGCTGAAGAGGATCGCTGCGAAGATGATGATGCCGCCGATGGTGGGCACGCTACGGCTGTGGATCTTGCGTTCCTCGCTGGGCTCATCGACCAGGTGCTTCATGCGCGCTACCTTGATCAGGCTGGGCATGGTGAAGAGGGTCACCACGAAGGAGGTGATGAACCCGAGGAGCAGGATGTACCGGTGCGGTCCCAATCGGTGTCAGTGATCGTAGTAGCGGTTGAACAACCCCGTGCGCAAGCAGACGTAGAGGTAGTGGCAGTTCTGCGTGTCCGGAGCGGGGTTCACATCACGTGTACTGAGGCCGATGCTCAGGCTCGTGTTCTGGTTGTGGTTGATGCGCCACGCGAAACTCACGTCCAGCCATGCCCGGGTGCGCTTCACCGCCAGGCTGTCGGCCCCCATGGCATCGCGCGGATCGAAGATGTTCCCCCCGCTCACCGTGGTGGCCGTGGTGTCCACGGTGAAGGTGGCCAGGCTGCCCTGCACGCGGAACCACCACGTCTGGTTGATGCCGTAGTCGAGGATGGCGACGGCTTCGTTGTATCCGGCACCCAAGGGGCTCGCCAGCGGTTCGTTGTACTGGCTGTAGCTGCCGCGGGTGAAGCTGCTGGTGTACGCGAACGGGGTTGCGCTGTTGTATTCGGCCAGAAGGTGCAGGTCGCGCACCAGGATGTCGAACCATTGGAACCCCGCCTGCCACGCGTAGCGCTGTCGCGCCGGGTCGTCCAGGGCGAATTGGCCATAGACGAAGAACTTGTCGGTGATCCGGTATTTGGCATCCAGGCCGATCAGTTGCTTGTGCTCGCCATCGAAGCCGTTCACCAACGTGTTCACCACCGGCACGGGGTTCAGTTGCCAGGCATTGAACGGCCGCACGCCGGAGCTATCGATGGTGCGCCAGAGCGTGGCTTCGAACAGGCCGAGTTGAACGGGGCCCAGATTCACGCTCAAGTGCTTGAGACCGACCCGCCGCCACCAGAAGAGGCTTTCGGCACTCTCCCCGGTGGGCAGCCGGTCGGCCGGGTCGTTCACCGACTGGAAGCGCGCGTTGATCCAGGTGTACTGCAGGCGCTGATCCGGTGTAATAAAGCTGAACTTCAGGTATGGATACGGGAAGGTATTGTCTCCCAGCAGCACGCTCCGGTATCCGTTGCCAACGAAATGGCGTCCATTGCCGAACTGCACATTGATCCAGCGGCGAGGGCTCCAGCTCACGTTGCCCATGGCCCACGCGAAATCGAGGCCGCGCTGGTTGAAGGCCTTGATGCGCCCCTGCCCGGGCACCACGCCCGTACGTTGGGCGTACTGGTACAGGTACAAGGGAAGCACCGCCTGGTTCTCGTAGAACGTGGTCTGGAAGCTCACGTCCTTGCCCAGGTCGGCCTTGATCCAGAAGCCACGCGCGTTGAAGTTGTTGGTGGCCTGGTTGGTGTTGGCCACGGAGGTCTCCACCATGTCGCGTCCCATCTCGAAGCGGAACACCGGATCGATGCTCAACTTGAACCCCCCGTGTCTGGCGTTGATCAGGTGCTCGGCGAACAGCTTCTTGGTGAACAGGTAGTAGTGTCGCCCCTTGTCCGGCCGGAAGCCCATCACGTTGTCCAGATCGGCCCGACTCTCGATCATGGGTCGCAGGCCCGTGTGCATGGTGCTCGTGCGGCAGGCCCCGTTCCGGTCGATGTCGTAATAGATGTCCCGGTTCAAAGGCACGTCATTCTGCTGGCCGAGGCTCGCACAGGCGCAGCCGCACAGGATCAGGGTGGTCGCGCAGGAACGCATGATGCCGGGCGCCGAAGGTAGAAGGACGGCCCAACCCGCGACCTGCTCCATGCGTACACCGTTCGCCCTTCGAGGGTCCACCATGCGCTTTCCGCAAGAACGCAATGATCACCTGGTGAACCTGCTCACTATCGCCCGGTTCGACCCATCATCCGAGAACCGCGCAGCCGTGCAGGAGGAATTGTTGCGTGGCCGTGCTTTGCTCATCGTTCAGGCTCGTCCCGTACCGGGTGATCCGCGCAGTCTGGAGTTCCTGCACGCACCGGTGCTCGATGGCCGCCCCACGCTGTTCGCCTTCACCAGCGAGGTGGCCTTGCGCAGCTGGTCCACGCAGGACATGGAACTGGTGATCGTGCCGGCCGGGGCATTTTTCCAAGGCTGTCTCAAGAACGGGATCGGTACCGTGGTGGTGGATGCGAGCACCCCCAACGAGTTGCGCATCGCACTGGGCCGTTCGGCCGCTGCCTGATCAGGCTTTCGCCAGCTCGCTCTTGGCGAACTCCTCATAAACCGCCGTGATCCCCTCGCGCAAGCCGATGCGGTGCTTCCACCCCAACTTGTGCAAGCGCGAAACATCCATCAGTTTACGCGGCGTACCATCGGGCTTCTCGGTGTTCCACTTCAGTTCACCGCTGTAGCCCACGATCTCCTTGATCATCTCGGCGAGCGCCTTGATCGTGAGGTCCTCGCCCGTACCGATGTTCACGAACAGTTCCTCGTCGTAGTTCTGCAGCAGGAAGAAGCAGGCGTCGGCCAGGTCGTCCACGTGCAGGAACTCGCGCATGGGCGAGCCCGTGCCCCAGACCTCCACACTCGGGGCGTTCGTGACTTTCGCCGTGTGGAACTTGCGGATGAGCGCGGGCAGCACGTGGCTGTTGTTCAGGTCGTAGTTGTCGTTGGGCCCGTACAGGTTGGTGGGCATCGCACTGATGTAGTTCACCCCGTACTGACGGCGGTAGCTCTCGGCCATTTTGATACCGGCGATCTTGGCGATCGCGTATGGCTCGTTCGTCTGCTCGAGCAGCCCGGTGAGCAGGCTTTCCTCCTTCAACGGTTGCGGGGCCATCTTCGGGTATATACACGAGGAGCCCAGGAACAGCAGCTTCTTCACGCCGTTGCGGTAGGCGCTGTCGATCACGTTGTTCTGGATCATCAGGTTCTCGTGCAGGAACTGCGCGCGGTACACGTTGTTGGCATGGATGCCGCCGACTTTCGCCGCTGCGAGCACCACGATGTCCGGCTTCTCACTGGCGAAGAAGTCGCGTACGGGCTGCTGCTCGCGCAGGTCGAGTTCCTTGCTGGTGCGGGTGACGATGTTGGTGAAACCGTCCTTCTGCAGACGGCGAACGATGGCCGAGCCCACCATGCCGCGGTGGCCGGCGACGAAGATCTTGTCTGTTTTGTTCATCTGTCGAGGCGACGTTCACGTCGTCCGGGATTTTGAAGGTCGTCCTTGAGGGATCCGCACGGATCGGGGCGACATGAATGTCGTCCCTGCGGAATGATCGCGAATGCGATCATTCCTGTTCGTGCAGGATCCTATGCCCTCCCTTCTTCAGGTACACGTCGCGCTTGAAAAGCTCCACATCGCTGCTCACCATTTCTTTCACCAGGGCCTTGAGGTCGTACTTGTGCTTCCAGCCGAGCACCCGCTGGGCCTTGCGGGGGTCGCCCTCCAGGTGGTCCACTTCCGCCGGGCGGTAGTAGCGCTTGTCGATGGCCACCAGGGTCTTTCCGGTTTTTTTATCGATGCCCTTCTCCTTCTCGCCCTTCCCCTTCCACTCGATCCTGATGCCCACCTCGGCGAACGCGAGCTCGATGAAGTGGCGCACGGTGTACGTCTTGCCTGTGGCGAGCACGTAGTCGTCCGGTTTGTCGTGCTGCAACATCAGCCACATGCCCTCCACATAGTCCTTGGCATGGCCCCAGTCGCGCTTGGCGTCCATATTGCCGAGGTAGAGTGTTTGCTGCAGGCCGAGCTTGATCTTGGCCACGGCGCGCGTGATCTTGCGGGTGACGAAGGTCTCACCGCGCAGCGGGCTCTCGTGGTTGAACAGGATGCCGTTGCAGGCAAAAATGTTGTAGCTCTCGCGGTAGTTCTTGGTGATCCAGAAGCCGTAGAGTTTGGCCACGCCGTACGGGCTCTTTGGGTAGAACGGCGTTTCCTCATTCTGCGCACGGGGCAGTACGCCGCCATACAGTTCTGAAGTGGAGGCCTGGTAGAAGCGGGTCTTCTTCTCCATACCCAGGATCCGTATGGCTTCCAGGAAGCGGAGCGTACCGATACCGTCGGCGTTGGCCGTATACTCGGGCATCTCGAAGCTCACCGCCACATGGCTCATGGCGGCCAGGTTGTAGATCTCGTCCGGTTGGATCTCCTTCACGAGCCGGAGGCAGTTCACGCTGTCGGTGAGGTCGCCGTAATGCAGGTGGAACGGGCGCCCCTGCTCATGCATGTCATGATAGAGGTGGTCGATGCGGTCCGTGTTGAACAGGGAACTGCGGCGTTTCACACCGTGTACCTCATACCCCTTGTTCAACAGGAATTCGCTGAGGTAAGCACCGTCCTGACCGGTCACACCGGTGATCAGGGCCACTTTACGCTTTTTGCCGGATGCCTTCTTCTTCGCCATTTCGTCTGGGCGACGCTTGGATCGCCGTGATTTTGGTTGCTATTGAACGATGAACCAATTGTTCACCAGTGTGTGCTTGTTGTATCGCATCGGCGCATCGGTGGTCACATCGATGAGCGCCTTGCCCGTTTCATTGGCGATGGCCTGCCCGGCCGCGGTGTCCCACTCCATGGTGGGCGCGTAGCGCGGGTAAACGTCGGCCGCGCCTTCGGCCACCAGGCAGATCTTCAGGGCACTGCCCATGCTGGTCAGGGCCACATCGCCATGCTTCATCCTCATCCGCGCGATGAACGCGCTGGTGTCCGGGCCGGCATGGCTGCGGCTGGACACGATGGTGAAGGGGCGCTCGGACGGCATGGGCAAGGGTAGACGCTGGGCCAGCGCAGCGAGTTTCAACGTGGCAGTGGTGCCCCGGGTTGCCGCCCGCTCCACACGGAAGGCACCGCCACCTTCCCAGGCGAAGTACAAGATGTCCTTCGCGGGCACATACAGTGCTGATGCGCCGGGCGTGTGCGTACCCAGGGCCGCGACCAGGCCCTCGCCCTTGATCGCGCGCATCAGCGCGATGTTCACGGTGAACTCGCCGTTGCGCTTGATGAACTCCTTCGTGCCGTCCAGCGGGTCCACCAACCAGTAGCGTTCCCAGCCCTGGCGTTCGGCGACCGGGATTTTCTTGCCTTCCTCGCTCAACACCGGGAGCCTCGTAACCGCGAGTTCGTGCAGGATGGCCTCGTGCGCCTGCCTGTCCGCCTCGGTCAACGGCGACCGGTCGTCCTTCAGTTCCACCTTCACGGGACCCGCATAAACCTCCATGATCGCACGACCGGCCGCGAAGGCCGCGGCGATCGCATGGTCCAGCAGGGTGGTCAATTCGTTCACCGGGCCGAAAATATCCCCGTCATCGCTTGTGACGGAGCCGCACGCGGAGGACTGTCAACGATCAGGGTTTGGCATAGCGATCACGGTACTGCCGATAGAGCGCTTTTTGATGGTCGTCCAGCACGATGTGCCGCCCGTCGATGAACGCGTGGACCACGTTGTTGGTGCGCATGTCCAGCGCGTCGCCGGTGGAAACGAACAAGGTGGCGCTCTTGCCTGTGGTCAGGCTGCCGTAGCGCTGGTCGATACCCAGCACACGAGCGGCGTCGAGGGTGATGGCTTGCAGGGCCGCTTCGCGCTCCAACCCATAAGCGGCGGCGGTTCCGGCCGTGAAGGCGAGGTTGCGCCCACCGGGCCGCTCCTGGTCCCCTGCATAACCCAGGCAGAACCGGACACCTTTGCTCCTTAACAGGACAGGCAGCCTGTAGGGCAGGTCCGTGTCGTCATCGTCGCGCAAGGGCAGGCTGTGAATGCGGCGCAGGATCACATCCACCTTCTTGTCCCGCAGGAGATCCGCCACCCGCCAAGCATCGTAGCCGCCCACGATCACGGTGCGTTGCACACCCATCGCCTGTGCGAACAGGACCGCCTCCTGGATCTCCTGCGCCCCATCGGCCTCCACATACAGCGTCATGCTCCCGTTGAAAAGTCCGCGCATGGATCCCATCCGCTGATCAACGAGGGGATGCTCCCGGCTGGCCGCGTATGCCGCAGCCTTGCGGAAGAATTCCTCTATCTGTTGTATTTTTTTTGAGCGTTCGTCGGCGCTGGAACGACGGGTATCCCCTGGTTCGGCCCACCAGCCCGTGCGTTCGTAGGCCCGGGGCCAGGTCATGCGGATGCCGTCCACCGCACGGATCGGGGCCGCGGCGTTGTCCCAGGCATCCAACCGCACCACCGTGCTCGATCCGGCGATGGTTCCGCCCCGCGGCGTGACCTGGGCGATCAGAACGCCGTTGGCCCGCACCGTGGGGATGATCCGCGAGTCGGTGTTGTAGGCCGATATGGCGCGCACCTCAGGCTCCATGTCACCGGTCTCCTCCTCATCGGCGGTGGAGTTCACCAGATCGATCTCGTGCAGACCGAGCGTGTTGTCCGGCAGGATCAGTCCGGGGTAGATATGCTGGCCGTCGGTATTGATAACGGTATCATATTTCGCCGTGGTGCCGTAACTGTGCCCTACGAAGTCGATCGTCCCGTTGCGGAAGCCGACCGCCGCATCGTCTATGACCGTTCCATCCCCCGCATGGACCGTACCGCCCTTCAGCAGGATGCTCCTTGTCTCCGGAGGTGCGGGCGTGGGCTTCTGGGCCTGTGCGGCAACGGACAACAGGCAGCACGCGATGAGCAGCGCCCCGAGGGTCACGGTACCTGGTTGGCCGCTGCTGCCCGCCTTCTGTCGCTTGCCGCTTGCTGGCATGTTCATGGCTCTTCCCCGATCGTTCCGCATTCCCAACGACCCCGACCCTCACGTTCGGCCTTCCGGACCGGCGCTCCCGCCTTCTTCGCCGCGATCATCTTGCTGATGAGCCGCTCGCGTTCCGCCTTGATGGCCGCTCGCAGTTCCCGGTCCACTTTCGCATCGAAGCGCCGCACGCCGTCCACGAAGGTCATCTCGGCCTTGGCACCGATGCTCAGCGGGTCCGTGTTCCAAAGCACGATGTCCGCGTCCTTGCCCGTTTCCACCGAGCCCATGCGGCCGTCCAGGTGAAGGGCCTTCGCGGGGTTCAACGTTACCATTTTCCAGGCATCTTCCGCCGGGACACCACCGTACTTCATGGTCTTCGCGGCCTCCTGGTTCAACCTGCGGCCCATCTCGGCATCGTCGCTGTTGATGCACGTGTTCACGCCCTGATCATGGAGCAACGCGGCGTTGTACGGGATGGCGTCCATGACTTCCATCTTGTAGGCCCACCAATCGCTGAAGGTGGCCGCGTTGGCATCGTGCTTCGCGAGCAGCTCCGCCACCTTGTACCCTTCCAGGACATGGGTGAAGGTGTTCACCCGGAAGCCCATGCTGTCGGCCACATGCATGAGCATGGCGATCTCGCTCTGCACGTAGCTGTGGCAGGTGATGTGACGCTTCCCTTCCAGGATCCCCACCACCGCATCGAGTTCCAGGTCAGGTCGTGGTGCGGATACCAAGCCGGTGTGATCGCCTTTCCCTCCCTTGGAGGCACGCTTCGCCTGGGCCCGGGCTATTTCATCCCGGTATTCCTTCGCTCGGAAGAAGGCGTCGTACATCACCTGCTCCACGCCCATGCGTGTGGTCGGGAAGCGGCCCCCATCGCCCCAGTGGCTGCGCTTCACGTTCTCGCCGAGGGCGAACTTGATGAAGCCCTCCGCACCTTCGATCCTCATGTCATCGGCGTTCCGGCCCCAACGCAGCTTCACCAGTGCGCTCTGCCCACCGATGGGGTTCGCGCTGCCATGCAGGAGTTGCGCCGCCGTGACCCCGCCCGCGAGCTGGCGGTAGAGGTCGATGTCGTCCGGATCGATCACATCGCCGATGCGTACTTCGGAGGTCACGGCCTGCGAACCCTCGTTCACGCCCCGTGCGATGGCGATGTGCGAATGCTCGTCGATGATACCTGAGGTCAGGTGTTTGCCCGTGGCGTCGATCTCGGTGACCGCTGGCGGACGGCCCGCGAACAAGGCCGTTACCGACAGGTCACGCCCCACACCCAGGATGCGGCCGCCCGAGATGCACACATCGGCATCGGTCAGGATCCCCTGTGGCCCGTTGGTCCACACCGTGGCGTTCCGGAAAACCAGTAGTTCCGTATCGGGCAGCATGGGCACACCGTAGGCCCCCAGCGGGAACCATACCTGTCCTACGGGAGCTGACCAGAGGCTGTCCAGCACGTTCTTCTCTTTGGGCCCGCCGGTCAGCGCCCCATCCCTCTTCCCTGCCTGCCGCACGGCGCTCCAGGCGGCCCAATCCCCTCCCGGAAGCTGCCCTTGTCCATCCCAGATGCCACCACGTTCGTGGATGACCCCGTTCAGCCTGACCGGCCCGTTCATGCCGAATGGGCCGCCGTCGAACAACAGCGAGACCGATGAGCGTTCGATGGTGATGGCGGCCGTGGTGGTCCGCGTGCTGTCGTCGGGTCGTTGCACGGTGGCCTTCGGGCTGGCCGCCTCACCCGTCACCTTGAGCTTCAGGATATCGCTGCGCAGATTGAGTGTGAAGGTGCCGCGAGGGTCCTCCAACGGTACCGTCTGTTGGGTAAAGCGCGACCCGGCCACCCAGGTCTCGTGGATGGTGTTGCGCGGATCGAGCAGGTGGTGCGAACTGATGATGAGGTTGGCCAGCATCCCGGGCTTCAGCACGCCCAGCCGGTCGTCCAGCCGGAAGAACTTCGCGGGCACGGTGGTCAAGGCGGCGATCGCCGTGGAACTGTCCAGCCCGCAGCGGACCATGTGCCGCAGGGCTTCCCACATGGCCCCGGGTTCCTTCAGGCCGTTGCCGGTGAAGCAGAAGCTGCCACCCGCTTCCGCGATGCGCGCCGCGTTGGTGGGGGCCAGTTCCCAATGTTTCAGTTTCGCCAGGCTCACCTCGAGCGCGGCGAACGGGTCCTCCACATCGTACGCTTCGGGCAGGGCCAGCGGGACGATCAACGGGCATTTCGTGGCGAGCACGTCGCCCAGCCGTGCGTACGCATCGCCCGCTTCCTTCACGATGGGCACCAGCCCGTGTTCCTGGGCGATGCGTGCGATGCGCATCACATCGTTGCGCTCCGATGCCTCGAACACGAGCGGAAGATCCCGTTGCCCCGCCAGGGCCCGAAGGTCCGCGTCCACTTCGGAAAGCCTCCCTTGCGCCGCGTACCATTCCGCGTCGAACAGCGTTTGCCGCAACAGGGCGATGGCGCCCATGAGCGAACTCGGGTAGTCATCGGGACTTGTCCCCTTCCTGAAGGAGAAATGTGCCGATGCCGCGGGCAGGATCATGTCTTCCAAGGGCGACCTTCCGGCGGCCAGCACGGCGCAACCCGTACCCCGCGCAATGCCGTCCATCCGGTGGGTGATGAACGTGGTGATACCCTGTGCGCGCAATGCTTTCTGCCGGTCCCGGTCCACCACGAACAATTCATCGGCACGAACACCGGCACGAATGGCCCGGTTCCAGTGGCGATCGCCCCGATCGACCGAGGCATCCCGCTCCTTCTTCCCTGGGCCCAAGGGCTCGTACGGCTCAATGATCCCGGGCCACATATGCATCCCTCGGAGATCATGGATCACCGCGCCAACAGGTATGCTCACTTTCGGGCCCGTCGCGATGATGCGATCATCCTGGATGAGCACGGTGCCATCGGCAATGACCTCCCCGGGGGCGGGATGCACCGTGGCATGCGTGAAGGCGATCACCGGACGGGCCTTGTCCGCCGGTCCGTTGGCGGGCGGCTTCACCTGGGCCGAGCTCGTCACCACGAACAGTGCGGTACACGCTGAAAGGAACTGGCGGCCGATCATGAAGCGCGGCGAATGTACCCTTCACCTCCGCTCAAGATGACATCCGGCCCGCTGGTGCGGAGGAGTCCGGATGGAATGCCACTGGCCATGCGCGTGTCCGACTTCCACTGACCCCGAAGCGGGCGGGTCCACCGCCTACCTTTGGCGCGCTCCAACCTCGTGCCCATGGCGGAAGCCAGCCTGCTCTCCCTTTTCCACAGCATCCTGCGCTGGCTCATCCTGCTCTCGGTGAGCGTGGCGGGTTTCGCAGCGCTGATCGGTTATTTGCGCAAGGCGCCCATCATCGTCTGGGAGCGCTCCGTCGCGATCATCGCCATGGTGCTCTGCCATGTGCAACTCGTGCTGGGTCTGGCCTTGTACGCCTTGCGGTTCAAATACTACGGGGAGTTGACCCCGAGCGGCCGGCAGTCATTCCTCGCACAGTCGGTGGTCCGCTTCTGGAAATTCGAGCACATCGGCATGATGATCCTGGCCATCGCGTTGGTGACCATGGGCCGCATGCTCAGCAAGCGTGCCAGGACCGAACCGGGCAAGCAGCTGCGCATCGCCATTTTCTACCTGTTGGGATTGATCATCATGCTGATGATGATCCCTTGGCCGTTCACCGGGGTCGGGCAGGCACAAGCGATCGGATGGTTCTGATGCGGAGAGGTGCCATTGTCCTGTGCATGGCCATCCTGGCGTGCGGTGGTGCGGGGGGTGATGCGCCCGGTACCGCATCCGAAGCGCCACCTTCACAAGGTGAGATGCTCTTCAACACGCATTGCGCCACCTGCCACGGCCGCACCGGGGATCTCGGCATGAATGGCGCCAAGGACCTGGTGACGAGCACGATCCCGCGCGACGAGGCCATCGCCGTGATCACCAGTGGCAGGGCCGGCATGATGGCGTACGGAACCATGCTCTCCAAGAAGGAGATCGCGGCCGTGACCGACCATGTGCTCACCCTGCGTACGAAGTCCGCCCGATGATCGACGTCAGGATCAGTGGCGCACAAGGTGAAACGGCGGTGCTCGTCGGACTCATCACCGCGCCCGATCGCGACCAGCCCGGGCAGTCCATCGAGCAGGTGACCGAGTACCTCGACGAGTTGGAGTTCCTGGCCACCACCGCCGACATCCGAACGCTGAAACGCTTCACCCAGAAACTCCACAAGCCCGATGGCCGCACCTATGTAGGCAGCGGCAAGTTGATGGAGATCAAGATCTGGATGGAGGAGCACGGCGCGGAGATGGCCATTTTCGATGATGAACTCACGCCCGCCCAGCAGCGCAACCTGGAGAAGGATCTGGGCAAACCGGTATTGGACCGTCCCCGCCTGATCCTGGACATCTTCGCCCGGCGCGCCCGCACATCCCACGCCCGCACCCAAGTGGAACTGGCGCGGTACGAGTACATGCTGCCGCGACTCACCAAGCTCTGGACCCATTTGGAGCGCCAGCGCGGGGGTACCGGAACTCGCGGTGGTGCGGGCGAGAAGGAGATCGAGACCGACCGCCGACTGGTGCGCGACCGCATCGCGCTGCTCAAAGGCCAGTTGCGCGATATCGACAAGCAAATGGCCACCCAGCGCGGCAACCGGGGCAAACTTGTCCGTGTTGCGCTCGTGGGGTACACCAACGTGGGCAAAAGCACGCTCATGAACCTGCTGAGCAAGAGCGAGGTCTTCGCGGAGAACAAGCTCTTCGCCACGCTCGACACCACGGTGCGCAAAGTGGTGCTGGGCAACCTCCCATTCCTGCTGAGCGATACGGTGGGCTTCATCCGCAAGCTGCCGCACCAGCTGATCGAGAGCTTCAAGAGCACACTGGATGAAACGCGCGAGGCCGATCTGCTGCTCCATGTGGTGGACATCAGCCATCATGCCTTCGAGGAACAATACATGACCGTGAAGCAGACGCTCAGCGGGATCGGTGCAGGGGACAAGCCCGTGATCACCGTGTTCAACAAGATCGACGCCTACCGACCCGACGCGTACGACCCGCATAGCCTCTCCCGCGACGGCGGGGACCTGTCGCCCAAGCGCTCCGGCCAGTTCACCCTGGAGGAACTCACCGAAACTTGGATGGCGCGCATGGCCGACGAGGAATGCGTCTTCATCAGCGCCGCCCAGCGCGCCAACATCGATGCGCTGCGCAAGCTGTTGTATCAGCGCGTGAAGGCCATCCATGTGGCGCGCTATCCGTACGAGAGCGACCTGCTGTTCAAGGACGAGTACCTGGAGCCTTGAGAAGCCCCGGCAAGGCCCGCGCATACACGGCCGTTCGCCCGCGTTACCGCTGAAGGAATGGCCAAAAAACAAGCGTCCGGGAAGAAAGGGAAGAAGACCAGGGCCAGGGCGGGGACCAATTGGTTGAAGGTCGCGCTGGTCGTATTCGCGGTGCTGCTCATCGGCTTCTTCGGCTTCATGCAGGCCGTGCGAGCGGGCCTTTTCGGCAGGCTGCCCACCGAAGAGGAACTGCGATCCATCCGCCACGAACAGGCCACCCTGGTGCTCGCGGCCGATGGCTCACTCATCGGCAAGCTGTTCGCTGAGGACCGCACCAACGTGCGCTTCGAGGACTTGCCGCAACACCTCATCGATGCGCTCGTCAGCACCGAGGACGCGCGCTTTTTCAGCCATCAGGGCGTGGATGGAAGAAGTTATATGCGGGTATTTTTCCGGACCCTGCTCGGTGGCGATGCCAGTGGTGGCGGAGGGAGCACCATCAGCCAGCAGACGATCAAGAACTTGTACGGACGCCAGAACCACGGCCTGCTCACTGTACCCGTGAACAAGATGAAGGAGGCCCTGGTCGCCCAACGACTCGAGCGTGTGCTCAGCAAGAACGACGTGCTCACCCTCTACTTCAACTCGGTGCCCTTCGGGGAGAACGTCTTCGGCATCGAGGCCGCGGCACAACGGTTCTTCAACACCACCACGCGCCGACTCACCGTGGAGGAGAGTGCCGTGCTGGTGGGCATGCTGAAGGCGAACACCACGTACAACCCACGCCTCCATCCCGACCGATCACGCGACCGCCGCGACCAGGTCCTCACCCTGATGAAGGAGCACGGCCACCTCAGTCAGGCCGGCCTTGACAGCCTGAAGAACAGGCCCCTCGTACTGGACTATGAAGGCAACGATGCCTTCGACCTCTACGGCTACTTCAACGCACAGGTGGCGGCACAGGCCCGCACGATCCTGGCCGGAATTGAAAAAAGCACCGGAAGAACGTATGATATGTACAAGGATGGCCTGCGCATCACCACCACCATCGATCCCGCGCTCCAGGGAGCCGCGGAGCAGGCGCTGCACACCCAGCTCGCCACCATGCAGCAACGCCTCGATCGCGAACTGCGCGCGGCCAAGGCCCGTGCCGCCTGGGAGAAACGCTACAAGCCGAAGGACCGCCGTTGGAAGACCAACGAACGCATCGTGTGCGGGCTGTACGATCACGGTGGACGCCGGGTGGATACACTGAGCTACCGGGACAGCCTGTGGCACTACCACAAGATGCTGCACGGCGCCGTGCTCATGATGGAACCCGGGACCGGAGCCGTGCGCGCGTGGATCGGCGGGAACGACCACCGCTACCTGCCCTACGATCAGGTGCGGGCCCGACGCTCCGTGGCGAGTACCATCAAGCCGGCCGTGTACGCGGCCGCGATCGAACGGGGCCTGACGCCCTGCGACTACTTCAGCAACGAGAAGAAGACCTACGCCGCGTTCGACGACTGGGCCCCGGACAACTTCGGGCACGATACCACCGGTGGGCAGGTGGCCATGTGGTACGCCCTGGCCCGCAGCATGAACCGGCCCACGGTAGACCTATACTTCCGGACCGGTACGGATACACTGAGGCGCACCTTCGCCGCACTCGGTCTCCCCACCACCGATGTCGACAAACCCGCTGTGGCCCTCGGTGCGTCCAGCGTGGCGCTGGAAACGCTGGTCCCGGCGTATGGGGCCTTCGCCAACCGCGGCAAGCGGCTACCACCCCGGTTGATCACCCGGATCACCGATGCGCAGGGCAAGGTGATCCACGAGGCGAAGGCCCCCAAGCCCCTGCAGGCCCTCAAGGAGTCCACGGCGGCCGCGATCGCGGTCATGCTCCAGCGGGCGGTGAACGAGGGCACCGGCACCGCCCTGCGCACACGATACGGGCTCTCGGGTCCCTGGGCGGGCAAGACCGGCACCGCGCAGGACTACAGCGATGCCTGGTTCGTGGCCTTCACGCCGGGCCTGGTGATCGGCACCCATGTGGGCGCTTTCGACCCGTCAGTACATTTTCAAAGTGCCCATGGTACCGGAGGCGCACTTGCCCTGCCTATCGCCGGGCAGGTGCTGCAACGGATCGAACGGAGGCCCGACCTGCGCGGGAAGTACGTGCGATCGTTCGACTGGGCCGATGCGTATGCGATCGACCTGGATTGCGACCCACGGCGGGAACGTTCACCCTTCGGTGAATGGGTGAAGGATGTGTTCCGGCCGAAAGGCTCCCGAGCGGACAGCTTACCGGCCGCACCGAAGAAGGACAAGGGATTCTTCGACCGTTTGTTCAACCGGGAAGACTGATCCCAACGGACGCGATCGCCGACCGCTGGGTGGCACCGCACGAACCGTTCCGTATGGATCACTGCCCGAACGCCTGCATGTCGCACAGCTTGCGGTACTGCCCGCCCGCTGCGTACAGCTGATCATGCGTGCCACGCTCGATGATCCGGCCCTGGCCCATCACGCAGATCTCGTCGCAATGCTGGATCGTGCTCAGCCGGTGCGCGATCACCAGACTCGTACGGCCTTCGAGCATTTTGAAGAGCGCTTCCTGCACCAACCGCTCACTTTCGGTGTCCAGCGCGCTGGTGGCCTCGTCCAGGATCAGGATCGGCGGGTTCTTCAGCACAGCCCGTGCGATGGCCAGCCGTTGTTTCTGTCCGCCGCTCAAGCGGTTGCCACCGTCGCCGATGTTCGTCTGGTAGCCCTGTTCCAGTTGCGTGATGAAACCGTGCGCGTTGGCGATGCGGGCCGCCCGCTCGATGTCGGCCTGCGACACGCCCGGCGCGCCCAGGGCGATGTTGCCCGCCACGGTATCATTGAACAGGATGCTGTCCTGCGTCACGATGCCCATCAGCGCACGCAGGTCGCGGATGCGCAGACCGCGGGTGTCCTTCCCGTCCATCAATACCGAACCTCCGGTAACGTCGTGGAAGCGCGGTAGCAGGTTCGCCAGGGTGGTCTTGCCGCCGCCGCTGGTGCCCACGAGTGCCACGCTGCGTCCCTTGGGCACAACGATGTTGATGTCCTGCAGCACAGGCGCGTTGTCGTACGCGAAGGAGACCTCCTTGAATTCGACCTGATGATCGAAGGAATGCACCGCTTGCGCATCGGCCGCTTCCTTCACGGTGTTCTCCACCGCCAGCAGATCGAAGATGCGTTGGGCCGCCGCGCCACCCCGCGTTATCGCGCTCCAGCCCTGCGAGAAGCCTTTGATGGGAGCCAGCAGTTGCGAGAAGATGATGATGAAGCCCAGGAAGCTGTCGCCGCCCAAGCTGGGCTCCTGGCCCAGCACGAAGCTGCCACCGATGTAGGCGATGGCCGCCATCACCACCGCGCCCAGTGTTTCGCTCAGGGGCGATGCCAGGTCCTGCCGCCGCATCATGCTCACGTGGGCCCGCATCAATAGCTCGTTCTCGCGGGCGAAACGATGCTGCATGGCCGCCTCGCTGTTGAATGCTTTGATCACCCGGATGCCCGTCAGGGTCTCTTCCACCCGCGCCAGCAGGTCCGCATCCTTCTCCTGCACCCGGGCGCTGCGCTTCTTCAGGCTGCGGCTCACCCGTGCGATCAGCAGGCCGCTCACGGGCAGCATCAGCAGCGAGATCCCCGTGAGGCCCGGACTCAAGGTCACCATCGTTCCCAGGAACATCAGCACGGCGATGGGCTCGCGGAAGACCATTTCGATGTACTGCATCACGGAGAACTCGATCACGTGCAGGTCGCTGGTCATCAGGGCCAGCAGGTCGCCTTTGCGCTCGTTGCTGTGGTAGCGCAAGGGCAGGTCCAGCAGCTTGCCGTACATCTGTTGGCGCAGGTCGTACACGATGTGGTTGCGGAAACGCGTGATCGCCAGCAGGGCCACGTACCGGAACAGGTTCTTGCACGCGAAGAGGCCCACCACCAGAAGGCAGATGGTGAGCAGCGCGCCCATGTTGCCGTACACCTCGATCAGCCGGGTGAGGCCCCAGTTGAAGGTGCCCTCTAGTCCGTCCTTGGTCCACAGTTCCAGCGGGCGCTCGTGCACCGGCTTCACCTGCCCCAACAGCAGGCGGAGGAAGGGAATGAAGAGCAGCAGGGACAGCAGGTGGAACACCGTGGCCAGCAGGTTGAACAGCGCGTTCAACACCGCGAAGCGCCGGTACGGGCGGCCGATGCGGAGGATGCGCAGGAACTGGTGCATGGGGTCCGGTGCGAATGTAGGGGCATGGTTTTCCGCGCACCTACATTCGCGGCCCATGGACAGTTTGCGCCAGAACAAGGTGAACAGCCTCCTGCTGAAGGAGATGGCGGCCATCCTCCAGACCGAGAGCCATCGCCTGCTGCCCGGTGGGCTCATCACCGTTACCGGCGTGCGGGTGAGCCCCGACCTCGGTGTGGCCCGTGTGTACGTGAGCCTCTTCCCGGTGAAGGACAAGGCCGCAGCGCTGGAGCGCGTACGCGAGGATGCCCATCACATGCGCGGCATGCTCGGGCGGCGCGTGGGCAAGCACATGCGCGTGATCCCCGAGATCCTCTTCTACCTGGATGATTCGCTCGACAAGGCCGAGGAGATCGACAAACTGCTGAAGGGGTCGTAGGATGCAGTACGACCCCGTCAAACGCCAGCTCGGTTCGGTCTTCAACCGATCGCCGCTGCTGCGCAAGTTCTTCTACGGTCTGCTGGACCTGCTGCTGCTGCGCGCCTGGCACATCCACAAGGAGTTGCGGGCGTGGGCGGTCGACAAGAAGGACCGCGCGCTCACCATTTACGATGCGGGCGCCGGCTACGGCCAGTACAGCTACTGGCTCAGTGGGCTATCTCCCCACTGGAGCATCTCCGCCGTGGATGTGAAGGAGGAGCAGGTGGCCGATTGCAACGCCTTCTTCCAACGCATCGGTCGTTCCCGGGTGACCTTCAGCGTGGATGACGTGACCACCCATGTGCGACCCGACACCTACGAACTGGTGGTGTGCGTGGACGTGATGGAGCACATCCTGGAGGACGAGCGCGCGCTGCGCTGTTACAGCACCAGCCTGAAGCCCGGCGGCATGCTCATCATCAGCACCCCCAGCGACCAGGGGGGCAGCGACGTGCATGGCGAAGGCGAGGGTTCCTTCATCGAGGAGCACGTGCGCGACGGGTACAATATCGACGACATCCGCGCCAAGTGCCTGCGCAACGGCTTCAGCAAGGTGGAGGCCCGCTACAGCTACGGCGCGCCCGGCAAGGTGAGCTGGAAGCTCAGCATGAAATGGCCCCTGCTGATGCTGAACGCCAGCAAGCTCTTCTTCATCGTCCTGCCGCTCTACTACCTGATCGCCTATCCCATCGCGTACGTGCTCAACTGGTGCGATGTGGCCATGAAGCACACCACGGGAACCGGGCTCATTGTGAAGGCGTGGCGGTGAGGCACGCACCTCTCCAGCCTGTTGCGGAGCCAGCGTCGCGATCAGGATGCCATACAAACTCCTGATATCTAACAACATATCTCTCATCCCTGCATTTTTACAATAGAATTATAAATTTGCAGGGATGGCACACAATCCCTTGATAGACAGAGGGCTTCTTGTCGTTGTACTGGACCGACTGCACCACTTCCCCGCAGCAGCCATTCTGGGCCCCCGGCAAATCGGCAAGACCACACTCGCACGCATGGTGGCGGAGCGCGTTGGCAGGCCGGTGTTGTGGCTCGATCTGGAGCGCCCTTCGGATCGCGCTCTCCTGACGGATCCGTACGCCTACCTGCCGCAACATGCCGACAAATTGGTAGTGATCGACGAGGTGCAGCGCATGCCCGAGGTGTTCCAGGCGCTTCGCGTGCTGATCGACGAGCGCCGCCGCCCGGGGCGCTTCCTGCTGTTGGGCTCCTCATCGCCCGAGATCGTGCGCCGCGCTGCCGAATCGCTGGCAGGCCGCATCGCATACATGGACCTCTATCCGCTCAACATGCTGGAAGTCGGCATGGACCACGCACATGACCTGTGGCTGCGTGGTGGTTACCCCGATGCCTTCCTGGCCCCTTCGAACGGACAGGCGGCCCATGTGCAGCTGGCCATTCTACGTTCGTTGGTGGAGCGCGATCTGCCCCAACTCGGCCTACCCGCCGCGCCGGAGGTCACGTTCACGCTCCTGCGCATGCTGGCATCGGTGCATGGCCAGCCGCTCAACATGAGCATGCTGGCCAAGTCCATGGGCCTCACGGTGAGCACCGTGCGTACCTACATCGAATTCTTCGCGCAGGCGTACATCGTTTTCCGCTTGTACAGCCACCACACCAACACGCGCAAGCGGATCACCAAGGCGCCTAAACTGTACATCACCGACAGCGGCCTGCTGCATGCGCTGCTCAACATCACGGAATTGGACCAGCTCCGCGCCACGGCCCTCATCGGGCTTTCGTGGGAGGGCTTCGTGGTGCAACAGGTACGAGCGTGGGTGGGCGGCAGGGCCGAACTGCACTACTTCCGCACACAGGACGGGGCCGAGCTCGACCTGGTGATCACCCAGGGCACGCGGCCCATGGCGGCCATCGAGATCAAGACCACCGATGCTCCCACCTTGAGTCGCGGCAACCGCTTCGCCTTTGATGCGGTGGGCGCTCCCGTTGCGCTGATCTGCACACCAACTGCGCAGGACCATGCGCATGGCGGCGGGGTCCAGGTGTGCTCCTTGGGCACGCTGTGGGCGCATCTGGACCAGGCGCTGCGGTGATGGTCCTCCCGCGCGACTTGGCGCAGCACCGTGCAGGCGGCTATATTGGCGGCTGGGTTCGTAAAAGGCACACCCGTTCGGCGGATGAACGAAGATCTACGTCGATTCAACGTTAGCCGCAATTAAAACAGACCATGAGTGTTGAGATAACTTTATATACTAAAAAATCAACCAAGACGGGATTGATAAAATTTCTGTCAGCAAATAATTTTAAGAAAGCTAGACATTTCATTGATGAGATGAACACGCCTGAGAGGATTGGTTTTATGTGGTTTGAATATGACAACTATGAATCAACAACTGGTGTGGAGGCAACAGTAATAAAAATATCAGAGGAAGATAGATATAAATATAATTGCTCTGATTGGATATTACACACAAGAACACGAGCCAGTGGGTCATTTGAGGATAAACAGAAGCAGAATGAAATAATAAAAACTGCAAGACAGCAATTTGGAGGAACATTATACAACGATTGGTACGGAACAAATAAATATACCAATTTAGATGACTACAGGAAGTTTTCTGCACTTGAAAAGGGTATATCAATTATAGCCAACGGTTCTTTGGAGAAACTCTCACAAATAAGAAATTGCCTAAATGATTATAGGAACGAAATGTCAGAGACCCTGGCAAACATAAAACCAGAAAGTATGCGAACAATGCTTGTTTCAATAGACCCAAGTATTGTTCTTTACAACAGTTTAATGCCTTTTCTAGTTTCTGTAATTGAATATTTTTTCGGACAAATCTTTGCAAATTATATAAAATACCATGAATCTTCAAGGCGTATGTTAGCCGAAGAAAAAGTAAAGATTGAAATATCAGACGTTATAAGCATCTTAAAAAGTGAAGATTCCCTTGAACAAATTGTGATGAAGTCTTACAATTTTCAAAATCTTGACTCAATCAACAAAGCATTCAAAAAATACACCTCCATTGATATCAACGAAACTTTAAGTCAAAAGAAGAAAGTTAGCGGAAAGATAATTAGGGTTTTGACAAACCTAGAGGCCATATTGAACGCAAGACATAAGTTTGTTCACGAACTTGACATTGATTACTGTTTATCCAAAGAAAAATATTTAGTCAATGTTTCAACGGTGGAAAAGGCGATAGAGTTGACTATTCAACGAATTAAGAAAGATGGATTGAATATTGAAATTGAACACTAGCAGCGGCTAACACGGTTTTTGCGTCAGGAGGGCTGACGTGCAATCTTGGAACTTTGTGCTCCGAAACCCGCCCGAACNNCAAAGCCCGAAACCGTTAGCGGCACCCCTTCGGAAAGGCAATGAGGTTCGGCACGCACAACGCGGGCACCCCTGCATAGCACATGAATGGCGGACTCCCCTGGGCGGCAAGGATCATCGGCAGGGGTGCGTTCGCCCAGGCCGGGATCGAGGTTCCGGTGGAGGCCGATCCGGTCGTTGCTGGAATGCCTCCGATCGGGCGCGATCATTCCGAAGCGCATCTGCTTGCGTGATCCGACCCGTCCCGCCGTCCCGCGTTGATCCCATGAACCTCTCCCTCCTCTTCGCCCGCCGCTACCTCCTGGCCAAACGGAGTACCAACGCGGTGAACATCATCACGGTGATCAGC